>DATGYC010000292.1:0-5176 GCA_035298385.1 Symbiobacteriaceae bacterium
GACTACGGTCTCTAACTTCGCTGCCGGTATCAAGAAGCACGGCGTCAACCACGGCGGGCGCCCCTACATGACCACCTCGTACTACAACAGCACCTCCTCCGACTACTATGCCAACTATAAGAGCGAGATCGGTTACAACCGGCCTGCGGGTGTCTACGTCGGCCTCTACCTCGGGCATGACGATACCTATGAGTACCACTTCATGCCCGGCTACGGCTACTACCACGATGCCACCGAGGGCTTCCGGGGCATCAACGTGGCGACCAACTGGGGCTACAGCGACATGATCGACTACGACTACTACCGCGGCCGCTACTCCTTCTACTTCATCTGGGTCCGGCCCTAACCGGACGACAAAGAGGGGGCGCCTTCCATGCGAGGGCGCCCCCTTTATCCGGCAAAAATTGATCGACAAATCATCAGTTCCTATGTAGAATAGTTCACAATTCTTTACCGTACGGGAGTGAGCCCTGATGATGCGCGCCCAACTGACTGAGCTTCTGACCGCCGCAATCGATTCCTACCTGGCCACGGAGGGGCTGCGTCGTCCGGCCGATCTGGCGATCGAGATTGAACAGCCCGCCCGGGCTGAACACGGGGACTGGGCCAGCCCGGTGCCGTTGCGCCTCGCAAAGGCGCTGAAGCGGGCGCCCCTCACCATCGCCCAGGGGATCCTGGTGCGGATCGCCCCCCATCCCCTCGTCGCCAAGGTCGAGGTGGCGCCCCCCGGCTTCCTCAACCTCTGGATCGATTGGGCGGCCTGGGCCCAAGGTTCAGGGGAGCCCACCACGCCCACCGCCGGAGGGCATCCGCCTAGACGTAAGGTCGTCGTCGAGCACACCTCGATCAACCCAAACAAGGCGGCCCACATCGGCCACTTACGGAACTCGGTGATCGGTGACACCCTCGCCCGGCTGATGCGCCAGCGGGGATACCAGGTCGAGGTCCACAACTACATCGACGATCTGGGCAACCAGGTGGCCGATACCGTGGTCGGTCTCCTCGAGACGAAGACCGATGAGCGCTTCACTCGCTTCGGCGACTTCTGCTGGGCGATCTACGCCCAGATCAATCAGCGCTACCAAGCCGAACCCACCTTAACCGCCCGGCGGACCGAGGTCCTGCACGCCCTCGAGGAGGGGAAGGGAAATCTCGCCTGGCTTGGCAGCCTCGTTGCAGAGCGGATCGTGCGGGAGCACGTCGCCGAGATGACCGCCTTCGGCATCAACTACGACCTGCTCGTCTGGGAGTCGAACATCGTGCGGGAGGGCTTCTGGGCGACTACCTTCGCGCTCCTGCAGCACTCCCCGCTCTTTGCACGAGAGCACGAGGGGAAGCTGGCTGGCTGCTGGGTCCTCCGCAGCCCAGGGACTGAAGCAGACGAGACAACGATGGCAGATCCTACGACGCCGGACCAGCCCACCGCCGACAAGGTCCTCGTACGCTCGAACGGAGTGCTGACCTACACGGCCAAGGATATCGCCTACCACCTGTGGAAGTTCGGCCTGCTCGGCAAGGAGTTCCGGTATCAGCCGTTCGAGGGCGCCCTCTGGACCAGCGCCCCCACCGGTAAATCGAGCGAGCGCTTCGGCCATGCCGACCGTGTCCTGAACGTGATCGACAAGCGGCAGGAGTACCCGCAGGCAATGGTGAAGCTCGCCCTGCAGACCCTTGGCTTCGAGGCAGCCGCACAGAACCTCCACCATGTCGCCTACGGGGTCGTCTCCCTCTCCCCCGCCACAGCCGCCCGGCTCGGCATCGATACCAGTGACGGCAAGAGTTCCTACGCGATGTCCGGGCGCCAGGGAATCGGGATCAAGGTCGCCGATCTGCTCGGGCAGATGGAGGCGGTCGTGGAGTCCGTCCGGCCGCAGCAGGGCGGGATCGCCTCGCGTGAAATCGCAGCAGCAGCGATCCGCTACCATCTGCTGAAGTATGGATTGGGGACCGAGATCTGCTTCGATCTGGATCAGGCGGCAGAGCTTCACGGCAACTCTGGGGTCTATCTGCTGTACGCCCATGCACGGGCGGCCGGCATCCTGCGCAAGGGCGCCCTCGGGGAGGATGTGCGCGGCGGAGCGGAGAACCAGAGCCCATCTCCCCCTTTCCCGACCACCCTCGCCCTCGAGGAGCGGGCGCTCCTGAAGCACCTTGCCACCTGGCCCGAAGTCCTCGCTGAGGCCGAAGCGACCCTTGCCCCACAGATCCTCTGTACCTACGCCTACGAGTTGGCAGCGCTCTTCCACACCTTCTACGCGGCCTGCCCCGTCCTGAAGGGCGATACGAAGGCCTTCCGACTCTGGCTGACCGAATCCTTCCGGCAGACCCTTGCCGAGGCGCTCGACGTCCTAGGCCTCCCGGCACCAACTGCGATCTAAAGAAGGAGACTGCTTGATGACGAAGAAGGCCCTCCTGATCATCGATGCACAAAATGGGGTTCTGACCGGTAGCCGCCCCTGCCACGAGGTCCCGGCCATCCTGGAGCGAATCGCCGCTCTGACGGCTAAGGCGAGGGCCGAGGGAATCCCGGTCCTCTACGTCCAGGATGACGATGTCGGCCCCGAGGGAAGCGATGCCTGGCAGATCGCTGCCGCCGTTGCTCCTCAGCCCGGCGAGATCATCGTCCGCAAGACCGCCTGCGATGCCTTTTACGGGACGAACCTCGATGCGATCCTAAAGGAGCAGGGGATCGAGCATCTCGTGATCGCTGGGGCGAAGACCGAGTACTGCATCGACTCCGCCGTTCGCCGGGCAACAACCCTTGGCTACAACGTGACCCTGGTGGGGGACGCCCACACAACGAGCGACACTTCGGTGCTGCCTGCGGTAGCGGTCATCGCCCACGCTAACCGGCTCTTCGACGGCTTCGATAATCTCGCAAACTGGTCAGAGGTCGTGAACGCCGCCGATGTCGACTTCAAGTAAGCTCTTCCTCGTTCGGCACGCTTTGCCGATCATCGATCCCAACACCCCAATCGCCGAGTGGCAGCTCGACCCGAAGGGCGGTGAAGACCTGCAGCGCCTGGCCTCCCTTCCCTTACTCGCCTCCGCCTGCCGGATCGTCGCCTCTACCGAGCCAAAGGCGCTCCATACCGCAAGGGCGATTCAGGCGGCACAAGGGCTACCACTAGTCGACTCCTTCACGGACCTCGGCGAGATTCACAAGGCGGGTTTTGTGCCAGACCATGACGCCACGATGGCCCGACTCTTTGCTGAGCCGTCCGTCTGCGTCCTACCAGGCTGGGAGTCTGCCGTGGCTGCACTCACCCGCTTCCGGACCTGCTTGGACGGACTGCTCGCCGAGACAGACGGCGATCTAATCGTCGCCTCCCACGGCACTGTAATCTCGCTCTACCTGGCCGAACTCCTCGGTCAAGAGCGGGTCGATACCGTTGCCTGGGCCGCCATCGGTTTTCCGGATCTCGCGATCGTCGATCCTTGGGGGCGCCGGGTGCTACAGCCGTTTGGCGCTTGGCGCGCATAGGGCGCCTCAAGGCTGGGTAGACTAGGCGAGGACCGGTTGGCGGCCGGTGTTAGGGTGCTGATCTCTGCAAACGCGTGAGCGTTTAGAGACCTTAATGGGCGCCCCCCTTGCGGGAGACGCCCAGCGGGTCAACGGTTTTGGCCTAGCTTCGAATTGGCGGAGAGAGGTTTGTTGTTACTCCGCTCTCGCCGTTACTTGTTAGCGAGAAGGATCCGCAAGAGCTCCAGCAGTAGCTCAAGAGCCTCTCGGCTCAGGAACACCCGGATTTCTACCATGGGATCACCCCCCATCAGCACTGGCCGCCGACCACGTCTATATCCTATCACGCGAAACATCTTTACAGATGTAAATATTCAATAAAGATCGAGGCACCCTACAATGGTGCCGTCTTCACTTTCAATCGAAGGGCGCCCACATGGGGCGCCTTTCTGGTTCTAGCTTATCTCTTCCCGTTCGGCACGCTGTGTCGATCATCGAGCCCAACACCCTCGTCGCCGAGTGGGGGCGCCGGGTGCTACAGCCGTTTGGCGCTTGGTGCGCATAGGGCGCCTCAAGGCTGGGTAGACTAGGCGAGGACCGGTTGGCGGCCGGTGTTAGGATGCTGATCTCTGCAAACGCGTGAGCGTCTAGAGACCTTAATGGGCGCCCCCCCTTACGGGAGACGCCCAGCGGGTCAACGGTTTTGGCCTAGCTTGGAATTGGCGACGAGAGTTCAGTTAGTCTTCCCTCTCGCCGTTACTTTTTAGCGAGAAGGACCTTCAAGAAGTCCACTATTACCAAGAGAGCTTCGAGGCTCAATCGGAACGTGATTTCCATCTGAAGATCACCTCCCTTTCGGCACTGGCCGCCAACCACGTCTATATGCTATCACGTCAAATGCGTATCGTGTATGAAGATTCGGTGACAAACAGGGCGCCCCACAGCGGGGCGCCCTTTGGTCGCCTGGCGCGTATAGCTTTTCGTTTGGTTGGGTAGACTAGGCGAGGACCGGTTGGCGGCCGGTGTTAGGGTGATGATCTCTGCAAACGCGTGAGCGTTTAGGGACCTTAATGGGCGCCCCCCTTGCGGGAGACGCCCAGCGGGTCAACGGCCTTGGCCTAGCGTCGATTTGGCGACGAGAGTGGCTCGTTACTTCCCTCTCGCCGTTAGTCTCTAGCGAGAAGGATCTTCAGGAGTTCCAGCAGTAGCTCAAGAACCTCTCGGCTCAAGAACACCCGGATTTCTACCATGAGGATCACCCCCCATCAGCACCGGCCGCCAACCACGTCTCTAGACTAACAGCCAACGCAGATCTTGCGCGTAAAGATTCCATAAAGCCAAGAAGGGCGCCCTCCAGCAGGGCGCCCTTCCTCGTTCTAGCTGATGTTGATAAACCCAAACTCCTTACCAATCCGGCTCCCAACCGCCTCCCGCAGGGGCAGGTTCGCCGCCTGCCGCAGGTGCGGGTCCGCCTCCACCAGAGCGAACGCCTCCGCCCGACTCCGCTCCAAGATCGGCAGATCCCGGATCGGGTTCGCCACCTTCAGGTCCGGCAGGCCGTGCTGCCGCGTGCCAAAGAACTCACCCGGTCCGCGCAGCTCCAGATCCTTCTCCGAGAGCGAGAAGCCGTCGGTGCACTTCTGCATCACCTGCATCCGCTCCCGGGCCTCATCGTTCTTCGCATCCGAGATCAGGATGCAGTAGGACTGGTGC
>DATGYC010000293.1:0-12753 GCA_035298385.1 Symbiobacteriaceae bacterium
ATCATCGTCGGCATCCTGATGGCCCAAGCGGTCCTGGAGATCGACCTGCATGACTTCTACGAGGCCTTCCCGGCGATCCTGACGGCGGTCTTCATGCCCTTCACCTTCTCGATCGCCACCGGCCTGGCCCTCGGCTTCGTCGCCTACACCCTGATCAACCTCTTCACCGGCCGGGCCGCCAAGGTCCACTGGCTGATGTATGTACTGACTGTATTCTTCGGCTACTACTTCTGGTCGCACTAGGCAACAGCTTTTTCATCAATCCGCACGTCTTAAGGCGGGGCAGGGGTAAACCCCGAGCCCCGCCATATTCATGTCGAGTTTCCGAGGACAGTGCGGGTTTAGCCCCGCAGGGAAGTCGACACGAAATATTGGTGGGCAAGCTAGGACGTAGACCGCCTAAGGAGGATCCATCTTGATCGATCGCTACACCCGCCCCCGCATGAAGCAGCTCTTCTCGGCAGAGAACCGGTTTGCCAAGTGGCTCGAGGTCGAGGTCCTCGCCTGCGAGGCTTGGGCGAAGCTGGGCGCCCTCCCCGCCGACGAGGTGGCCGAGATTCGTGCGCGCCTCTTCACACCGGACGCTGCCTTCGTGGAGCGGGTCGCTGAGATTGAAGCGACCACCCGGCATGACGTGATCGCCTTCTGTACCGCTACGGTCGAGCGGATGAACCACCCTGCCGCTCGCTACGTCCACTACGGACTGACCTCGACCGACGTCGTCGATACCGCCCTCTCCGCCGTTCTGAACGAGGCGGTCCAGGAGATCCAGCAGGGACTCGAAGGACTGATCGCTGCCCTAGGCAAGCGAGCGGTCGAGACGAAGGACCTGCCGGCGATGGGCCGCACACACGGCATTCACGCCGAGCCGACCTCCTTCGGCCTGAAGCTGGCCGTCTTCTACTCGCAACTAAAGCGGGACGCCGTTCGGCTGGAGGCCGCCCGCAAGGCGATCGCCGTCGGCAAGATCTCGGGCGCCGTCGGTAACTACGGCAACATCGACCCGTTCGTCGAGGAGTACGTCTGCGCCCAGATGGGCCTCGAGGCGGCGGAGATCTCGACGCAGGTCCTGCAGCGTGACCGGCACGCCCAGTTGATGACCACGATCGCGATCCTGGGCGCCACGCTCGACTCCCTGGCGATCGAACTGCGCCTCCTGCAGAAGACCGAGACCCGGGAGATCGAGGAGCCGTTCGGCAAGGGCCAGAAGGGCTCGAGCGCCATGCCGCACAAGAAGAACCCGATCACCCTCGAGCAGATCTCCGGTCTAGCTCGCATCCTGAAGGGGAACGCCTTCGCCGCCCTGGAGAACGTGCCGCTCTGGCACGAGCGGGACATCTCGCACTCCTCCGCCGAGCGGGTGATCCTACCCGACTCGCTGATCCTAGCCGATCACCTGATCGCCAAGATGACCTGGGTGATCGAGGGGCTGAATGTCTATCCGCAGAACATGGAACGCTCTATGAACATGTCCTACGGGCTTACCTCCTCTGGCTCCGTCCTGCTCGCTCTGGTCGAGAAGGGGCTGAGCCGCGAAGATGCCTACGCCCTCGTCCAACGTAGCGCGATGCAGTCGTGGGCGGAGGGAAAGCCGTTGCAGGACCTCCTGGCCGCCGATCCCGAGGTGAGTTCGAAGCTCTCCGCCGCTGAGCTGGAGGCCGCCTTCGATGTTCGTCACCACCTGAAGCATGTCGATCTAATCTTCCGCCGACTGGGGTTGCTCTAAGATGCCGTACACGACGCTCGGTCTGATCTTTGGGATTCTTGGCGGTCTCCTGGTTACCGTAGTCATGACGATGGTCTGGCCGAAGGACAAGGCCCGCTTCCTGCGCCCGCTCGTCACCCCGATTGTGGGTGTGGCCGTCGCCCTGCTGGCGATGTACTTCATTAAGTAAAACGGATCCGGTCACCTGAGGGAGTGGTTCCATGGTCGTGAAGAAAAAGGCGAAGATGGGCGAGATGCGCTATCGGTCGACGGGGTTTACCGTCTACGATGCAACCCGGCGAGGGCTGAACTTTATGGAGTGGACGACTCAGGGGCTCTGTGACCTGGGTACAGCCCTCCAGAACTGCCTGAAGCGCCATGCGGTGGTGACCAACTGGGAGAAGCGGACGGGGGATCAGACCTGCCTGCTCTCCGAGTTGGAGCTTCTTCCGGTCCGGGTCTGGGTCGAGACCGAGCCGCACGAGATTAAGTCCGGCTTTGTCAACGAACACGGCCTGCCGCTCGATCAGGAGCGGGCGCTCTCTCTACCCAAGATGCGGGTCGCCCGGCTGGATGACATGGCCGACACTAGCGTGCAGGTCGGCCGAGCCCTGCGGGCGCATCTTTCGAGTCCGGACGGCCCGCCGCTTCGGCTGGAGCTTTGGTACGGCCTGAACGAGATGGGCGCCTGCATCCTGCACGTCGTGGATCCACTCCGCTGTGACCTGGGTTTGCAAGATGCGGCTGATCTGATCACTCGGTTAGGAGGCCTGTGAGCTTGTCTACGTCCGTCCTCTATGAAGCCCCGGCTCTCCCGTATCCGCGTCTGCACAAGGGTAAGGTTAGGGAACTGTTTCAGCTTGATGATGAGCGGCTGCTGATGGTGGCGACGGACAGGCTCTCGGCCTTCGATGTGGTCTTCCCGCAGGGGATTCCGGCCAAGGGGCGGGTGCTGAACTCGCTCTCGGCGCTCTGGTTTCGAGCGACGGTCGGGATCACCCTGAACCATCTGATCACGACGGATATGACCACCCTTGGCTTGGACTTTGAGACGACGGCCAGCCTGCAGGGGCGGGCGGCCGTGGTGAAGCGGACGAAGCGGATCGATGTGGAGTGCGTGGTACGTGGCTACCTAGCGGGATCGGGCTGGAAGGAGTACCAGCAGTCGGGCACCGTCTGCGGGATTCCCTTGCCGTCTGGGCTCAAACTGAATGCAAAGCTGCCGGAGCCGATCTGGACTCCTGCGATCAAGAACGATGTGGGCCACGACGAGAACGTCCCCGAGGCGCGGATTCGCCAGCTCTATGGGAGTGCGTTGACGAACCAACTGAAGGCACGATCGCTCGCTCTGTATGAGTTTGCGGCGGCGCAGACGCTGGGGGCGGGGATCATCCTGGCGGACACGAAGTTCGAGTTCGGGCGCCTGGGGGATCAGTTGCTGTTGATCGACGAGATCTTCACGCCGGACTCCTCGCGGTACTGGCCGCTGGAGCGGTACGTGGAGGGGGAGCCGATCGACTCACTGGATAAGCAGCCGGTGCGGGACTATGTCGAAGCGATCGGTTGGGACAAGAGCCCGCCGGCGCCCATACTGCCGGAGTCGTTGATTGAGGAGACCTCGCGGCGGTATGAGGGTGTGTTGGAGCGGTTGAACTCTTTACTGGCATAGGTCCTTTTTTGAGTAACCGCGGATTACGCGGATGGTGGGGCAGGGTCATTGGTGAGAGATATTCATTTGTCTAACTAAATCGATGCAAGATGAGTGGCCGATTATGGGCGCTTGTGCTGGTTTCTCATCCGCGTAATCCGCGTAATCCGCGGTTTATCAAATCCTAGGAGGCTACCCCCATGCTGTACAAGGCCGAAGTCAAGGTCTCGCTGAAGCCCGGTGTGCTGGACCCGCAGGGTGTCGCTGTGGCTGGTGCCGTCAAGACCCTCGGCTTCACGGGGGTCCCCCAGGTCCGGATTGGTAAGCTAGTGGAGGTCTGGGTGGAGGCGGAGACGGAGGCCGAAGCCTCGACGAAGGTCCAGGAGATTGGCGCCAAGATCCTGGCCAACCCGGTGATGGAGACCTTCACCTTTACCCTCACCCTGTCAATCGACCGACTCGCGGGGGTGAACTAAGGTGCGCTTCGGCGTAGTCATGTTCCCTGGCTCCAACTGTGAGCTGGACGCCTACCACGCCTTGGCCAATGTCCTGGGCCAGCCGACCGAGTACGTCTGGCACCAGGAGCGGGACCTCGCTCGCTTTGATGCGCTCCTGATCGCCGGTGGCTTCTCCTATGGGGATTACCTCCGGACCGGCGCCATCGCTCGCTTCTCGCCGGTGATGGAGGCGATCACTGGATTTGCCGCCGAAGGCAAGCTGGTGATCGGCGTCTGCAACGGCTTCCAGATCCTCTGTGAGGCTGGGTTGCTTCCGGGCGCCCTCCAGCGCAACGCTCACCTGCAGTTCCGCTGCGCCCCGACCTATCTACGGGTGGAGAACCCCAACACCCCGTTCACTAACGCCGCCCAGCAGGGGCAGTTGCTCAGCATCCCCGTCAACCACGGCGAGGGGAACTACTTTGCTGATCCCGAGACCCTGAACGAGCTGAATCGGTACGACCAAGTCCTCTTCCGTTACGCTAACGCCCAGGGCCAGGCGATCCCGGAGGCCTCCCCGAACGGCTCTAAAGAGCATATCGCCGGCATTGTGAATCGCAGGGGCAACGTGGCTGGCATGATGCCCCACCCTGAGCGCGCCTCGGAGGCGATCCTCGGCTCGGCCGACGGCCTCGTCATCTTCCAGTCGATGGTCAACCATCTCGTAGGGAGGGCGGCCCGTGTCTAACGACGCTATTTGGACCCAAGTAGGCCTTAAGGAGTCCGAGTATCAGCGCGTGGTCGAGATCCTCGGCCGCGAGCCCAATTACGTAGAACTCCAGATGTTCGGCGTTATGTGGTCCGAACATTGCTCATACAAGCACTCCCGCAACGCCCTGAAGCGGCTCCCCACCAAGGGCGAGCGAGTCCTGCAGGGCCCGGGCGAGAACGCTGGCGTCATCAAGATCACCGATGACTTGGCCGTCGCCTTCAAGATCGAGTCACACAACCACCCGTCCTTCGTGGAGCCGTTCCAGGGCGCCGCGACCGGCGTCGGTGGGATTCTGCGCGACGTCTTCACGATGGGCGCCCGCCCGGTAGCCATCGCCGACTCCCTGCGCTTCGGTCATCTGGACGATCCGAAGCAGCGGCATCTCTTCGCCGGCGTCGTCGCTGGCATCGGCCACTACGGCAACTGCATGGGCGTGCCGACCGTCGCTGGCGAGGTCTACTTCGAGGAGTCCTACAAGGGGAACACCCTCGTCAACGCCATGTGCGTCGGCATCCTCCATCCCGACAAGATCCGCAAGGGCGTGGCTAAGGGCGTGGGCAACCCGATCTTGGTCGTGGGCGCCCGCACCGGCCGGGACGGCATCCACGGCGCCTCGCTCCTCGCCTCGGCCGAGTTCTCGGAAGGGGCTGAAGACAAGCGCCCCTCGGTCCAGGTCGGCGATCCCTTCATGGAGAAGCTGCTCCTCGAAGCCTGCATGGAGCTCTTCGAGACGGACGCCGTCGTCGGTATCCAGGACATGGGCGCCGCCGGCCTGATGTCTTCTTCCTGCGAGATGGCCGCCCGCGGCGATGTCGGCATCGAGATCGACGTCCGGAAGGTCCCGGCCCGTGAGGTCGGGATGGCCGCTTGGGAGTACCTGCTCTCCGAGTCCCAGGAGCGGATGCTCGTCTGCGTGCAGAAGGGCCGCGAAGCTGAGGTCGAGGCGATCTTCGCCAAGTGGGGGCTACTCTCCGCCGTGATCGGCCAGGTGACTGATGACGGCATGGTGCGCGTCCTTGATGGCGAGGAGGTCGTGGCCAACGTCCCGGCCCACGCCCTCGCCGACGAGGCGCCGCTCTACTTCCCGGAGGCCAAGGAGCCGACCTACCTGGCCGAACTGCGCGCCTTTGACTGGTCGAGCCTGCCCGAGCCGGAGGATTTCGGCGATACGCTCCTCAAACTGCTTAACTCCCCGAACATCGGCTCGCGCGAGTGGATCTATCGCCAGTATGACCACCAGGTCCTGCTCGGCACCGTGATCGCCCCTGGCGGTGATGCGGCCCTGATCCGCCTCAAGTCCGCAGCCGTTCCGGGTCTGCATCCCGTGATGGGCGGCGAGACGAAGGCGGCGGAGTCGATCGGCAACATCGGCCTGGCGATCAAGACCGACTGCAACGGCCGCTTCGTCTACCTGAACCCGAAGCGGGGCACAGCGATCGCCGTCGCCGAAGCGGCCCGGAACTGCGTCGTGACGGGCGCCGAGCCGGTGGCGATCACCAATAACCTGAACTGGGGTAACCCAGAAAAGCCGGAGGTCTTCTGGACCTTCGACCAAGCGATCGATGGGATGGCGGAGGCCTGCGAGGCGCTCGGCACCCCGGTCACGGGCGGCAACGTCTCCTTCTACAACGAGACGAACGGCCAGCCGATCTATCCAACCCCGACGATCGGCATGGTCGCCATCCATCCGGATGTCGAGAAGCGGACGACCCTCGGCTTCAAGCACGAGAACGATGTGATCCTTCTGCTGGGCGAGACGAAGAGCGAACTGGGCGGCTCCGAGTACGCCAAGGTGATCCATGGTGTCGTTGCGGGTGATGCGCCAGCGCTTGACCTGGCCAAGGAGAAGAAGCTCCAAGCTGCCGTGAGGCAGGCGATCCAGGAGGGGCTGGTTAGCGCCGCCCATGACGTGGCCGAGGGCGGTCTGACCGTGGCGCTCGCCGAGATGGCGATCGCGGCGGAGGGCTCCTTGGGCTGCCAGCTCAACCTCTTCATCACCGAGGGCCGCGTCGACGGCAACCTCTTCGGCGAGTCCCAGTCTCGGGTACTCGTCACCTGCCATCGTGACAACGTGATGCTCCTCCGTTCGGTCCTGATCCAGCATGGCGTGCCGCACCGCTTGGTCGGTGACGTGAACAACTCCGGTCGGTTCCAACTGACCGGCCTGGCTCAGGGCGTGGAGGAGGGCATCTTCCGGCGCCAGCTTCTGATCGATCTGCCGGTGGAGGACCTAACTCGGGCCCACAAGGAGGCGCTGACCCAGTGGATGGGTGCGTAAAGCGGTTCCGGATGGCGGCCGGTACCCGGCCGACCACCGGCCCGACAGCGGTTCAGGACTTGAAGAGTATGGCCGCTTCGGCGGCTGAGGCCCGGACATACTTGGCCGCCCCGTCTCGGGCGGCAGTTGAGGCCCGAACGCTCTCGACCGACCCGTCTCTGTCAGCCGCTCTACTCCCCTACCTCAATGGCCACACCGTCAACCCGGCGAAGGGTCCGATGGATGAGTGCGGTGTCTTCGCCGTCTATGGCCACCCGGAGGCGGCCCGAGTCGCTCACCACGGCCTCTTCGCCCTCCAGCACCGCGGGCAGGAGTCCGCCGGCATCGTCTCTTCAGACGGCGGGACCGTCCTCCAGGTCCACAAGGGGATGGGCCTCGTCTCCGAGGTCTTTGAGTCCCCGGCCACCCTGGATAAGCTGACGGGCCACATCGCCATTGGGCACACCCGGTACTCGACCACGGGCTCATCGTCCATCACCAACGCCCAGCCGGTCGTCGTGCAGACCCGACGGGGCGGCATGGCCCTGGCCCACAACGGCAACCTCGTCGACGCGGACCCGATTCGGGCCAGGCTCGAGGAGGACGGCGCCATCTTCGCGACCACGATCGACTCTGAGGTGATCGCCCACCTGATCGTCCGGGCCAAGACCGACTCCATCGAGGAGGCGGTCGTCCAGGCGATCCAGCAGGTGCACGGCGGGTATGCCCTGGTGATCCTGGCCAAGGATCGACTGATCGCGGTGCGGGACCCGCACGGGATCCGGCCGCTACAGCTTGGGCGCCTCCAGGACGCCTGGGTGATCGCCTCCGAGTCCTGCGCCTTCGATACCGTGGGCGCCGAGTTCGTACGGGAGATCGCCCCCGGTGAGATGGTCTCGATCCAGAAGGGCGGGACGCTCCGCTCCCAGACGGCGATCAAGTCCCCGGGCGCCCGTCCCTGCGTCTTTGAGTACATCTACTTTGCCCGCCCGGATACCCAACTGGACGGGGTGAACATCCATACCGCCCGCAAGGCGATGGGCCGGGTGATGGCCCAGGAGGCGCCCTGCGAGGCGGATATCGTGATCGGCGTACCGGACTCCTCGGTCTCAGCGGCGACCGGCTATGCCGAGGCATCGGGGATTCCGTACGAGGTTGGCCTGGTCAAGAATCGGTATATCGCCCGGACCTTCATTCTGCCCTCCCAGCTGCGGCGGGAGCAGGCGCTGAAGCTAAAGCTGAACCCGCTCCGCAAGGTGATCGAGGGCAAGCGGGTGATCCTGGTCGATGACTCGATCGTGCGGGGGACGACCTCCAAGCATCTGGTCGCCCTCCTGCGGGAGGCGGGCGCCCGGGAGGTCCACATGCGGATCTCCTCGCCGCCGTATCGCAACGCCTGCCACTACGGCATCGATACCTCAGCCGTCTCCGAACTCGTCGCCACCAACCGGTCAGTCGATGAGATCCGGGATTGGATCGGGGCCGACTCGCTCGCCTACCTCTCGCTGGAGGGGATGATCAAGGCGGTCAAGGAGTCGGCTGGAGCCGCCGGTTTCTGTCACGCCTGCTTCACCGCCGACTATCCGGTCCCGATTCTCGACGGTGTCAACAAATTCTCGCTGGAGGCAGCTAATGAGTAAGCCGATGGATAAGGCAACCTTGCAGGCGGCTGGCGATGCCAAGGCGTCCCTGACCTATGCTGACACAGGCGTCAACCGGGAACGCCATTATGAGCTGGTGAAGCGGATCGGCGCCCACACGGGACGGACGGCCCGGGCGGGGATGCTCTCGAACATCGGCGCCTTCGGTGGCCTCTTCGCCCCCGATCTGACGAAGTACCCGAACCCCGTGCTGGTCTCCGGCACGGACGGCGTCGGCACCAAGCTAAAGCTCGCCTTCCAGTCCGGCAAGCATGAGACGGTCGGCCAAGACCTGGTCGCCATGTGTGTCAACGACATCCTCTGCCAGGGCGCCGAACCGCTCTTCTTCCTCGACTACATCGGCGTGGCGGAGAAGGACCTGGCGGTGCTAGAGCAGGTGGTCAAGGGGATCGCCGATGGCTGCCTCCTGGCGGGGTGCGCCTTGGTCGGCGGCGAGACCGCTGAGCTTCCAGGCATGTACGCCCCGGGTGAATACGACATGGCTGGCTTTGCGGTCGGCATCGTCAACCGGGATCGGATCCTGACCGGTGAGAAGGTTCAGGCTGGTGACAAGCTGATCGCACTCGGCTCCTCGGGGATCCACTCGAACGGCTACTCCCTGGCCCGTCGCGTTCTTCTGAAGGCGGATGGCGGCCACTTCGAGCCGGGCGATCAGCCAGTCGTCCTCGGTGGCCAGACGGTGATCGAGGCGATGATGACCCCGACCCGGATCTATGCCAAATCCTTCTTGGCGCTCTACGAGCGGTTCGATCTGCACGGCGCCGCCAACATCACCGGCGGTGGGTTCCATGAGAATATCCCGCGGATGCTGCCGGAGCACCTGGCGGCCCGCCTGCATGTCGGGACCTGGCCGGTCCACTCCATCTTCCGGCTGATCGAGCAGCTCGGCCCGGTCGAGCCGAAGGAGATGGAATCGACCTTCAACCTGGGGGTCGGCATGGTGATCGCCGTCTCAGCCGACCTCGCTGAGGCGGTCCGGGTAGCGGCTGAGGAGTTGGGCGAGTTAGCCTACATCATCGGTGAGGTCGTGGAGCGGACGGGCGAGCCGGTGGAGGTGGTCCGGTGATCCGGATCGGCGTTCTGATCTCGGGCTCGGGCTCCAACCTACAGGCGATCCTGGACGCCTGCGCAGCGGGGCGCATTGATGGGCAGGTCGTCGTCGTCCTGACGGACAAGGCGAACGCCTACGGGCTGGTGCGCGCGAGCTGTGCAGGCGTTGCAGCGATCTTCGTCGACCCGGCAGCCTACGCGACGAAACAGGCGTATAATGAGGCACTGCGGGATCTGTTGGTGGCGCATCAGGTCGATCTTCTCTGCCTGGCTGGCTATCTGCGCATCGTCCGGGAGCCGCTGCTCACCGCCTTTGCCGGCCGGATCATGAACGTCCACCCATCCCTACTGCCCGCCTTTAAGGGGCTGGATGCCCAGCAGCAGGCACTGGATTACGGGGTACGGGTCTCCGGCTGCACGGTCCACTTCGTCTGGCCTGGTCTGGACGACGGTCCGATCATTCTGCAGGCAGCGGTCCCGGTTTTTGGGAAAGATACCATAGCGACCCTGAGGGAGCGGATCTTGGAGCAAGAGCACCGGATCTATCCAGAGGCGATTCAACTCTTCGCCAAGGGACGACTGCAGGTTGAGGGACGCCGGGTGATTGTCAAGCGGTAGTGGGGGCGCCCCCCAGCCGAGTCGCCACAGCCTCACCGAGAGGATGAAGGAACGTGCCAAAGCTGATCACCATGGCCCTGGGGCTGATCGAGGAAGAAGAACGGGTAGCCGTGGTGCTCAACCACTGGCCGATCGGTGAGGTCTGGTCCCTCCCCGGCGGGCGCCTCGAACCGGGCGAATCCTTAACCGACTGCGTCGTGCGCGAGGCGGAGGAGGAGTGTGGCCTGCTGGTCGCTCCCGTCGAGCTCGCCTTTGTGATCGACGCCCATAATCAGGTGCACGATCAGCAGTTCTTGGTCCACGTCTTCTCCTGCCGACGGGTGGCTGGGGAGCTCCGGGCGCCCCGTGCGGATGAGTTCGTCAGCGAGGCTCGATGGGTCCACCGGGACGAGGTGGCCCGGTACATCACCTGGCCGATCTATCGGGATCCGGTTCTGGCCTACCTGGCCGGGCATGACCAGAAGACCTATTGGGTCGACCGGGATGCCTACCGGCCAGAGGAAGGCAAGGGGCCGAAACCGGGGCTATGAACAGGGGCGCTCTTTTTCTAGGAGGCATATACGAGATGGCCGTGAAGCGTGCACTTCTCTCCGTTTATGACAAGACCGGTATCGTCGAGTTTGCGGCCCAGCTTCAGCAGTTGGGCGTAGAGTTGCTCTCGACCGGCGGGACTTATAAGGCGCTGCAGGCGGCTGGACTGCCGGTCAAGGAGGTCTCCGAGGTCGCGGGCTTCCCGGAGATCCTGGATGGCCGGGTCAAGACCCTGCAGCCGCAGATCCACGCCGGCATCCTGGCGATCCGTTCGAATGAAGAGCACATGGCCCAGATCGTCGAGCATAAGGTTGGGCTGATCGACCTGGTCGTCGTCAACCTCTACCCGTTCCAGGCGACGGTGGCCAACCCCGGTGTCACCCTGCAGGAGGCGATCGAGAAGATCGACATTGGCGGTCCGTCGATGGTCCGGGGCGCCGCGAAGAACTGGCAGGACGTGGCGGTCATCGTCAACCCGGCCAAGTACGCGACCGTCTTGGACGAGCTGAAGGCGACCGGGGCGGTCACCCTCGAGACGAAGTGGGGCCTGATGGTCGAGGCCTACCAGCACACCGCCGCCTATGACGCCGCCGTCTCCACCTGGATGGCGACTCGGGGCACGGAGCTGGTCAAGGCGGAGCGGTCCGTCCAGGTTGAGCGGGCCGAGTTCCCCGAGACGCTCGTGATCGCTCTGGAAAAGCAGCAGGCGCTCCGCTACGGCGAGAATCCGCACCAGCAGGCCGCGTTCTACAAGGACGGCTCGGCGGGGACGATCGTGGGCGCCAAGCAGCTGCACGGCAAGGAGCTCTCCTTCAACAACATCAACGATGCCCACGCCGCGCTCGAACTGGTCAAGGAGTTCACGGCTCCGGCCGCCGTGGCGGTCAAGCACGCGAACCCCTGTGGGGTCGCCGTTGCCGAGTCGCTGGCGGAGGCCTACCAGAAGGCGCATGATGCGGACCCGGTCTCGATCTTTGGTGGAATCATCGCCCTGAACCGACCCTGTGATGAGGCGACCGCCAACCTGATCAAGAAGATCTTTGTCGAGATCGTCCTCGCCCCGTCCTTCACGCCCGAGGCGCTGGCGGTCCTGTCGAAGAAGAAGGATGTCCGGTTGCTGGAAGTGGGTGAGATCGCCCCTGGGGCGCCCGCCGGCTGGGATCTGAAGCGGGTCGCCGGCGGGATGCTCGTCCAGTCCTGGGATGCGATCCAGGAGGACGCCTCCGCGTGGGCGAACGTGACGGCGGCGCCGGTCAGCCCTGAACTGCGTGACGATCTCGCCTTTGCGATGAAGGTCTGCAAGCACGTCAAGTCGAATGCGATTGTCGTAGTGAAGAACGGCCAGACCCTGGGCGTGGGCGCCGGGCAGATGAACCGGATCGACGCCACTCGCCACGCCCTGAAGCAGGCGGGGGAGGCCGCCAAGGGCGCCGTCCTGGCCTCTGATGCTTTCTTCCCGTTCCCGGATGTCGTCGAGGCGGCCGGTGAGGCCGGAATCGCGGCGATCGTCCAGCCGGGCGGCTCGATCCGGGACAAGGAGTCGGTCGCCAAGGCGGACGAGCTCGGGATCGGGATGCTCTTCACCGGGGTCCGGCACTTTAAGCATTAAGCATCGGCGGCTCGGGTAGACCGGGCCGCCGCTTGGCGCAGGAGGTTATTCCGTTTATGAAGGTTCTCATTGTCGGCGGCGGCGCCCGGGAGCACGCCCTTGCTTGGAAGGCGATCCAGTCGCCCCTCATCGAAGAGTTGCACGTCGCGCCGGGCAATCCGGGGATCGGGCGATTCGCTTGGTGCCATCACCTGGTCAAGGCGACCGACATCGAGGGTCAGGTGCAGTTGGCCCAGCGGATTGGGGCCGATCTGGTGATCGTCGGCCCAGATGATCCCCTGGCGCTCGGCCTGGTGGATGCGCTCCAGGCGGCCGGGATCCGCGCCTTCGGCCCGACCAAGGCGGCCGCCCAGATCGAGTGGTCGAAGTCCTTCGCCAAGGAACTGATGCGGGAGGCTGGGATCCCGACCGCCGCCTTCGCCACCTTCAGTGAGTTTGAGCCGGCACTGGCCTACGTCGAGGCGC
>DATGYC010000294.1:0-6627 GCA_035298385.1 Symbiobacteriaceae bacterium
CGGAGCGCAGTAGGTCAAGCAGTGAGAGCCACATGCGCATCCCCCCGCCGCCATCCTATGCGCCGAACCGGGCTACTTGCAGAGCGGCGCCACCTTCGCCTCCGTCGCCCGGATCAGGTCTGAGCCGCTGACGAAGATCTGAGTGCCCCGCACCCCGGCTGAGATCGAGAGCGGATTCAGATCCGGGGCGGTCTCGTGTAGGAAGGTCGGGAACCGCTTCTTCATGCCAAGTGGTGAACAGCCGCCCCGGATGTAGCCCGTCAGCCCCTGGATCTCTTTGACGGGGACCATCTCAACCTTCTTGTTCCCAGAGAGGGCGGCGAGGCCCTTCAGGTCAAGCTCGGCGTCCGCGGGGATGCAGGCAACGAGCGGCCCCGTCTTGTCGCCCCGGACGACCAGGGTCTTGAAGACCTGCTCGGGCGGGAGGCCGACCTTCGCCGCCACCGTGACGGCGTCCAGCTCCTCCTCATTCCAGGGGTACTCGTGGAGGGAGTAGGCGATCTTCTGCTGATCAAGCATCCGGGCTGCGATCGTCTTCAATCTGGTTACCTCCTCGATGGCGAAAGGGGTCGGGAGGGACGCCTAGCCCCGACGGTCAGGCCACGACTCGACTTCGGCACGCAGGGCGCCCGGCAGGGGCTGGGCCAGGAGCGCCGCCTTGATCGTCGGGTCCGCCCCGTTCTCCCGCAGCCAGCCCGAGAGCAGGTCTGGCTTGACCGGGCGCCTCATCAGCCGGTAGGCGACCGCCCAGACCTCAGGCGAGCCGACAGGCATTCCCTCCCAGGTCCGGCTGACGATCGTCGGCAGGTGAACGATCCCGCTTTCGGTCCGGATCGCAAAGCGGACCATCAGATCGATCGCCGGTTCGATCGCTAGGCGGGCCGTCGTGGCATAGAAGCCGTCCCCGGTCTGCGGGTTAGCAGTGATTGCCAGGCCAACGGGCGAGTCCGCGGAACTGCCCAGGTCATGGGCGCCCCCCATCGTCGGGCTACCCGTGCGGTCTGCCTGGGCAATCCGAGCCAGTGCGGCCCTGACCCGGTCAGGCTCCTCATCAACCGTCACGTCCCAGTCGCTGGGCGCCTCCTGCCGGAGCCCGTGGGCAATCAAAACGCACGAGCCACCGAGCGCCCAGGTGATGCCGGCCTCCGTCAGGGCCGCTCCCACCCGCTTTACCGCTTCCAAGAAAAAGCCCCCTTGCCAGAGGGCGCCCCCGACATTGCCGAGGGCGCCCTGATCATTTACTCCACCGTGTTGATATGCAGGTCCCGCAGCTGCCGGGCCGCTACCGGGCTCGGCGCCTCGACCATCAGGTCGGCCGCCTTGGCGGTCTTCGGGAAGGCGATCACGTCGCGGATCGACGGCCGGCCAGCCAGCAGCATCACAAAGCGATCGAGGCCGAAGGCGAGGCCGCCATGCGGCGGGGCGCCATACTCGAAGGCGTCCAGCAGGAAGCCGAACTTCGCCTGCGCCTCCTCTGGGGTGAAGCCGAGCAGCTCGAACATTCGGTTCTGGACCTCACGCTGATAGATGCGGATCGAGCCACCGCCGAGCTCCACGCCGTTGAGGACGAGGTCGTAGGCGTTCGCCCGCAGCTTGCCCATCGCCTCCAACGGCAGCTCCCGGTTGGTGAAGTTCGCCAGATCCTCCGGGTGCGGCGAGGTGAACGGGTGGTGGGCGGCGACGTACCGCTTCTCCTCCTCGTCCCACTCCAGCAGCGGGAAGTCGACGACCCAGAGGAGCTCGAACCGCTTCGGATCGCGCAGGCCTAGGCGCTGGCCCATCTCGAGGCGCAGGGCGCCCAGCGCCGCTGAGAGCACGCTGAACGAGTCGGCGACGAAGAGAAGCAGGTCGCCCGGCTGGCCGCCCAGGCGGCTGACGATCTCGGCGGTCTGCTGCTCGGTCAGGAACTTGGTGAAGGTCGACTTGACCTCGCCATTCTCCCCGATCGCCATCCAGGCCATGCCCTTCGCCTTGTAGAGCTTGGCGATCTCGGTCAGCTCATCGATCTGCTTGCGGGAGTAGGTGGCGCAACCCTTGGCGTTGATGCCGCGGACAAAGCCACCGGCCTCCACGGCGCCCTTGAAGACACCGAAGCCGCACTCGGCCGCCAGATCGGAGATGTCGACGAAGGCCATGTCGAAGCGCATGTCCGGCTTGTCCGAGCCGTACTTGTCCATCGCCTCCTGCCAGGTGATCCGCTTGATCGGCTGGGTGATGGTCACGTCCATGGCCTGCTTGAAGACCCGGGCGACAAGGCCCTCCATCATCGCCAGGACGTCCTCCCGGTCGACGAAGGACATCTCGACGTCGATCTGGGTGAACTCGGGCTGGCGGTCGGCGCGCAGGTCCTCGTCGCGGAAGCAGCGGACGATCTGGACGTAGCGCTCGAGGCCGGCGACCATCGTGAGCTGCTTGAAGATCTGGGGCGACTGCGGCAGGGCGTAGAACTCGCCCGGGTGGACGCGGGAGGGGACGAGGTAGTCACGGGCGCCCTCCGGGGTCGACTTGGTCAGCATCGGGGTCTCGATCTCGAGGAAGCCGTGCTCATCGAAGTAGTCCCGCGTCGCCTTGGTGACCCGATGGCGAAGCATCATCGCCTGCTGCATCTCCGGGCGCCGCAGGTCCAGGTAGCGGTACTTGAGGCGGATGTTCTCGTCGGCGTCGACGTCGTCCGCAATGTAGAAGGGCGGGGTCTTCGCAGCCGAGAGGATCCGCAGTTCGGTCGCCTTTAGCTCAAAGGCGCCGGTCTTCATGTTCGGGTTGACCGCAGCGGGCGCCCGGTTGACGAGGGTGCCACGGACGGCCAGGACGTACTCAGAGCGAACCTGCTCGGCCTTCTGGAAGAGTTCGGCCTGCTCGGCGTTGTCGAGGACGATCTGGATCGTGCCGGTCCGGTCACGCAGGTCGATAAAGATCAGGGCGCCATGGTCACGCCGCCGCTGGACCCATCCGTTGACGGTGATGGCCTGGTCAAGATCCGCTTCCGTGACCTCGCCGCACCAGTGGGTGCGCTTGATGCCGTGGATGGATTCGCTCATTTGGTAGTGCCTCCTCGATGTTGAGGGAAAGAGTTCTTTTTTGTAACCGCGGATTTCGCGGATTTCGCGGATTACCGGGTATTCCTGTGCGGGCCTGGATAAATATCGTCATGGGTTCAGGCGTCACAGCGACCACCGTCGCCAATGCCCGGAACCCAATCCATGTATTTATCCGCGTAATCCGCGTAATCCGCGGTCAATGAAAGGGGCCAGACTACTTAACCACGGACCGCAGCTACCACTCCATCCAGCGGCACCTCAACCTGCTCCCCGGTATCCATCCGCTTCAGCAGTGCCTTCCCCGCCTGAACCTCGTTCTCCCCGAGGATCACCACCCAGGGCGCCTCCTGCTTGCCGGCGTACTTCATCTGGGCCTTCATCGAGCGGCCCAGGTAATCCAGGTCCGCAGAGAGCCCCGCCGCACGGAGTTCGTAGACCATCTTCACGCCCACCGGACGGGCCAGGTCGCCCATCGTCACCACGAAGACGTCCAGCTTCGGCCGGTCTGCGAAGGCCTCCAGCAGGCCCTCTTCCTCAAGGACCATCAGGATCCGCTCCATCCCCATCCCGAAGCCAACGCCCGGGGTGGGCTTGCCGCCGAGGGTCTCGATCAGGCCGTCGTAGCGACCGCCGCCCCAGAGCGTGGACTGGGCGCCCAGCTTCGGGTGGAGGATCTCAAAGACCGTCTTCGTGTAGTAATCCAGACCCCGCACGATCCGCGGATCGATCTGGTACTGCACGCCCAGCGCGGTCAGGTGAGCCAGCAGCCCATCCCAGTGCGCCTGGCACTCCTCGCAGAGGTAATCGAGCGGGATCGGCGCATTCTGCATCGCCGGGTGGCGAGCATCCTTCTTGCAATCGACCAGGCGGAGCGGGTTCTTCTCAAAGCGCACGTTGCAGTCCGAGCAGAGCTCGGCCAGGTGCGGTCGGAAGTGATCCTGCAGCGCCTGCCGGTACTTCGGGCGGCAGACCGGGCAGCCGATCGAGTTGACGTTGGCCACCAGACCGGTCAGGCCGAAGGAGGCGACCACGTCCAGGCCGAGCTTGATCACCTCGGCGTCGATCGCCGGGTCCTGGGCGCCGAAGACCTCGACGTCCAGCTGGTGGAACTGGCGGAAGCGGCCCTTCTGCACGTTCTCATAGCGGAAGGCCGGGCCGAAGGTGAAGAGCTTCATCGGAGCCGGGCCGTTGTGCAGACCGTTCTCCAGGAAGGCTCGCACCAGGCCGGCCGTCAACTCAGGCCGGAGCGCCATCGCTCGAGCGTCCTCGGCATCACCGCGGGGGGTGATGTTGAACATCTCCTTCGAGACGGCGTCGGTCGCCTCACCAATGCCGCGGGCGAAGACGTCCAGGTACTCGATCAGCGGAACGCGGACCTCCTGGTAGCCAAAGCGGCGGGCGAAGTCGCGGAAGACAGCCTCTAGCTTCTCCCACCGATAGGAGTCCTTCCAGCCCCAGCTCTCGCCGGGTAGGAAGTCGTTCATGCCCTTGGGCGCCTGCATCTCCATGGTCGTTCACCTCGTTAGACAAATAAAAAAAGACGGTTCGCCCCGCATGGGACGAGCCGTCTGGCTCGCGGTACCACCCACGTTGATGCCCACCCGCTGAGCAGGCATCCACTTGTTCGAGATCTTCGGATTGAGATCCAAATCCCGCTCCCGCTGGTAACGGTGGGAGTCTCCGGCCTCTGCTAGTGGACCAAGGTCGGTTCACAGAGGCGACTCCGGGGTGTGTCTCCCTCATCCGCTCCTATCCACCTTGCAGCCTAGGGTGGACTCTCTGAAAGGAGGGTTATGAGGCTGGTTCCCCATCAACGTCTTTGGTAAGGGATTCTATCAGGGCTGGTAGAGGATGTCAAGTGATCCTTCGGTGAGTGGGAAGAACCTGCCAACCGAAATCGGGCGCCCGCTCGCCGAAATGGGCAGACTAACGCCAGATGTTTCCCTGGAGGGATCGCCATGCGTTGGTCCAGCCTTCTTCTCTGCCTACTGCTCACCCTCGTCCCAGCCCCCGCCCTCGCTGAGGGCGTTCGCCCGGATTTGATCCCTGTTGTGGCGCCTGAAACGATGCTGGCGGGGCTCGACCAGCCGCTCGTCGCCCGCACCCTCTGTACGGCCGACCCCAGCAAGGATCGCCGCTGGGAGGTTCTCAACCTGACCAAAGAGGCCGTCACCTTTACCTGGCAGGTCGCCGAGACCGGTCAGAGCGGGACATTCACTCTCCCCGGCGGCGCTCGGACTGAGGTGAAGGCCTTGGCCGGCACTGGCAAGGCCACCCTCCGCCTGCTCGTGGCCGGCGAGGTGGTCACGACCTCACCGAACTGGGGGACCAAGTGCGGCGCCCAGCAGCCGAATCAGGGGCTCACTTGGCGCAAGGGGGCGCCCCCCAAGGCCCCCACCCGGCCAGCCAAACCCTCTCCCGGCCGGAGCCTCACCTGGCAGCAGAGGAGCGCCCCCCCGAAGGCCCCTACCCGGCCAGCCAAACCGGCCCCCGGCAGGAACCTCACCTGGCAGCAGAAGGGCGCCCCCCCGAAGGCGCCCACCCGGCCAGCCAAGCCCGCTCCCGGCCGGAGCCTCACCTGGCAGCAGGGCGCCCCTCCGGCCCCGAAGCCCCTCGTCCAGGTGACACCGCTCTGCTTCCGCCAGCCCACTGAGCGTCGCTGGCGGGTTCAGAGCCTGACCGACTCCCCCCTCACCCTGTCGATGCAGGTCGAGGGCAAACCCCGTGGCGATCTCGTCCTGGCGCCCCGCGGCGAGACCGAACTCGCCCTAGAGGCGGTCGCCCCGCCCAATCGCCTTCGCCTCTTCGCCAATGGCAAGCTCGTTGCGGAGTCACCGAACCCGGAGACCCCGTGCAGCACGCAGTGAGAGTGCGCTCCCGATCGATGATGAAGCCCCGTCCTCGGAGAAGAGGACGGGGCCTTCGTTGCATGAAGCGCAGAAGCCTGGGGAACAGGATTCAACCGCTGAGCGGGCAGCCGCTAGACCAGTAGCTTAACCCCCTGGGGGATCGCCTCCAGGTCCAGCGGCAACCGCCCCGAGACCTCGCCATCCAGCTGGACCAGATCACAGACGTCAGACGCCTCCGTGATCCGGCAGCGCTTCACCTTCCGGTAGATCACGCCCTCCAGCTCCGAATGGGCGCCCACCAGCGCCGCCGTCGCATAGATCACATAGTTGATCCGCTTGTCCGATGTAAAGATGCACAAGTCTAGGTACTCATCCTTTAGATCCGCCCGCGGCGTCACCTGGAAGCCGCCCCCGTAGGAGTGCGCATTCCCCGCCACCACATACCGGGCTACGATCTCCTCGCCCCCCGGCAGGTGGACCCGGAAAGGCGCCAGGTTCCACTCATAGGCGACCTTCAATGCCGAGATGGCGAAGGCGGCCTTGCCGAACTTCTTCTTGAGGTCGGGATCGACGCCGATCGTCACCGCCGCATCCAGGCCAATCCCCGCCATGAGGAGGAAGTAGCGCTCATTCGCCTTGCCGACCGTCACCCGCTCCACCTGGCCTTGCAGGATTCGCCGGGCGACGCCCTCTAGCGTAATGGGGAACTCGATCTCCGTCGCCAGGACGTTGGCCGTTCC
>DATGYC010000295.1:0-14923 GCA_035298385.1 Symbiobacteriaceae bacterium
GGCCGGCCAGCCCTGCAGGGTGGCGAAGCAGTAGGCTGCGCCGAAGCCATCACCAGCCCCAAGGGTGTTCATCACGTCGACCTGGAAGGGCTTGACCGTGAGCGGCCCGCCCTGGCCAAAGAGGAGGACCCCGTCACCACCACGCTTGGCGACGACCTGCTTCGGGCCGAGCGCCAAGATCGCCGCAGCGGCGTGCTCCGGCTCGTCCGAGCCACCGGCAAAGGCCAATTCGGGTTCATTCGCCAGGACGATATCGGTCATGGTGAGGGCGATGCGGTAGTAGAGCTGGGCGATCCGCTCATCTACCCAGAGGCGCGGGCGCCAGTCCAGGTCGATCACGTTGATCCCGCCCTGGGCCCGATTGGCCTGCAGGGCGAAGAGGGTCGCTTCACGGGCGGGCGATTCGGCGAGGGCCGTTGCCGCCACCACCAGCATCCCGCCGAGCTTCGCCGGGTCGACGTCCGAGAGCGCCAACTGATTGTCGGCGCAGGGTTTGCGATAGAAGAGGACCTGGGAGTCGGCGGGGGGGAAGAGGGCGGCGAAGGCGAGGGCGGTCGGATGAGCGGGATCGACGCCCACCATGCTGACGTCGACGCCCTCACGCTGGAGCCGCTCCCGCAGGAAGGTGCCGTGCTCGTCCGGGCCGACCCGGCTGATCAGGCCGACGGGGGCGCCCAGGCGGGCGAGCCCGAAGGCGGTATTCCCGGCTGAGCCACCGAGGTACTTCGAGAAGCTGGTCACGTCACGCAGGGGCGTCTGCAACTGGTCGGCGTAGAGATCGACGATCACGCGGCCGAGGCAGTAGACCGCAGTTCTGCTCACAGGTCTTCCTCCTTTCGCAGGTAGGCGGTTGCCACTGTGCGATCCCAGAGTCCGCGGGCGACGTTGGCGACAGCGATCGCCATGGCGCGCGGGTCGACCCCGGCGCCCGGGTAGAGGACGTTGCGCCCGATCATCAGCCCGCGCACGTTTGGGGCGGACTGGCTGGTCACTTCGATCTCGGCGAGGACCTGGGCGGGATCGCCGGCGCTCTCGCCGCCGAGGAGCAGGATCGGCAGGGTGGTGGCGGCGGCTACCCGCGCCATCTCAGGGACCATTGGGAGCTTGAGCCAGGAGTAGGCGGAGGTGCTGCCGAGGGCGCTCGCCACGCCGAGCAGCGGCACCAGGCGCTCGGGCGTCTTGACCACGCGCCAGCCGCCTGTCTCGGTCGGTTCGACCGGCAGCGGTTCAATAAAGACGGGGAGCCGGCACTGGGCCAATCGCTCGACCGCATCGGCGGCGAAGCGGAGCGTGGCGGCCGAGTCGCGGTGCTGCAGGTTGATCCGGAGGAGCAGCTTGCCACCATCAAGTCCCTGACGGAGGAGCGATTCGGGGGTGTGGCCGGTCCAGAAATCATCCAGTTCCCAGGCGGCACCGGCCAGACCGCCCCGATTCAGGCAACCGATCAAGAGCTTGCCGCAGACCGGGTTCGGCTCGCCCTGCTTCGCCAGCAGGTGTCCGAGCAGGAGGAGTTCATCAAGGAGATCCGGCGTCGCCATGACGCCGTCTACCGCACGGCACGAGAGCACGCGCAGAATCCGGTCCAGGTAATCGGCGCGGTCGGCCATCGCCCACGGATCCCCACCGGCCGCGACGACGTAGCGGGCGGGATGATCCGCGGCGATGATCACCAGCCGGTCGGAAGCCGTCACCTTCGGGTGCCGGCGTCGCTCGGCGTAGAGCCGGGTCAGGAGTTCGGGTTCACCGACGCGCAGGTCGGTCACCTGTGCGAGGAGGGAGGGGGTCACGCGCTCAATCCTCCCTTGCGACCGGCGGCTTCTGCCAGTTCATCAGGTGCTGGTAGTCCGGGTCGACCTGGAAGTTCCAGGCCCGGGTCGGCCCGGCCATGACGTTCAGGTAGTAGCAGTCGTGGCCGGGGGTGGCGGCGACGGGGTGGTAGCCGCGTGGGACCAGGGTGACGTCATCCTGCCCGGGCGCCAAGGTCAGATCGAGTGAACGGTCCGGGGTGTAGAGCCGCTGCAGGGCGAAGCCGCTCTCGGGCTGGATCTGGTAGTAGTAGATCTCCTCCAGGTAGCTCTCGCGCGGTGGAGTCTCGGTGTCATGCTTGTGCGGCGGGAAGCTGGACCAGTTGCCGCCGGGGGTGTAGACCTCGACCAGGATCAGCCGGGCGGCCTCGGCTGCGGGCGGCAGCAGGTGCTGGATAAAGCGGGCGGTCTGGCCCTCGCCGCGGTGCTCGGTCGTGATCTGGTCCGGCCTGATCAGGCGGACCTCCCCCCCGGCGGGGGTGGGCGCCCCGGCTATCGCCAGGTGGAGTTCACCCTCGGCAGCCAGTTCATACCCGTGGCCAGGCGGGAGCAGCAGCACGTAGGGCCGCTGTCTCTCCCAAACGGTCTCCCGCTCACCGATCGAGTCGAAGCGGTGGGAGAGCCCCTCCGCCGTCACAACCACGCTGCAGCGCCCGCCCAGCACGATCAGCGCCGTCTCCCGATCCTCGGTCTGCTGGCACAGCCGCTCGCCCGCGCCCAACCGGTAGGCCGCGAAGGAGATGTACGCCCAGCCAGCCGACTCTGGGGTGATCTGGACCAGGCGCCCGTCAGCCTGGCGCTGGGCGCGTCGCAGTAACCCCTGCTCGCTCATACGCCAGCCAGCTCCCGCAGGAACGCCCGGCAGCGCTTGGAGACGGTGAAGGCAGGGTGGACGGCGGGGTCCTGCTCCGCCTCGACGATCAACCAGCCCTTGTAGCCGCTCAGGGCGGCCATGATGGCCGGCCAGTCGAGCGAGCCGGCGCCCGGTGTGCAGAAGACGTTTTGCATCACCGCCTGCTTGAAGCTCAGCCCCTCAGCCCGGCAGTGCGCCAGGACCGCGGATCGCACATCCTTTAGATGAACGTAGACGATCCGCTCCCGGTGCCGCTGCAGGACCGCCGCCGGATCGCCCCCACCGTAGGTGATGTGGGCGGTATCCGGGCAGTAGCCGACCAACTCGGGGTCTAGGCTCTCGAAGAGCCGGTCGATCTGCGCCGGGGTCTCGATCGCCGTGCCGCCGTGCGGATGAATCGCCAGCGTCATCTCCTGCGCCCGGGCGTACTCGCCACAGAGTTGCAGCCCCGTCACCAGTCGGGCCCACTGGCCATCCGTGAACGGGGTGACTGCTGATCGCTCCCCCCGGTGGTCCCAGTGGAGGGACTGATACCCCTCCGCCACGAGGGCGAAGCGGGCGCCCGCCGCCTTGCAGAAGTCGATATGCGCCTTGGTGGCCTCGACCTCTGCTTCAAAGCGGTCCGGCGCCGCCAGGTTCGTCCAGCGGTAGGCGGCGGCGAGGACCAGTCCGTGTCCGGCCAGGGCGCCCCGCAGCGCCGCTGGCTCCTGCGGGTAGGCGTAGCTCATCTCAGAGCCGACGTAGCCGGCGGCAGCCATCTCTGCCATGACGGTGCTACCAGGGGTCTGGGCGCCCCAGGTGCGAATGTCGTCGTTCACCCAACCGATCGGGCCGATGCCGATCCGGACTTGATCTGCGTTCATCCTAGAGCACCTCCTTCTGCCGACCCTGCAGCCACGCCTGGTGGTGCTGCGTCAGGTATGCCGGCACGGGGATATCCCACCAGCCACCGTTGGTCAGCCCCTGCTTGTTCACCATCACCTCAATCAGAGCGGGACCGCCAGACTGGAGCGCCCGCGCTACGGCAGGCCCAATCTGGGCCGGATCGACGACCCGTTCCCCGGCGATGCCGAACTGCTTGGCCACCTCCGCCAACTGGGCGGAGTAATCCTCGCCCTGGCGCTGGAACTGGGTGACGATCGTCCGGTCCTTGCCGAAGTGGCCCTCTTGGAGGTTGCGGATCGAGGAGAAGCCGCAGTTGTTCATGACGACCCAGACGACCGGGATCTCGTACATGGCGGCCACGCCGATCTCCTGCATCGTCTGCAGGAAGTCGCCATCACCGGCCAGGCCGATCACGGGGCGGTCCGGTGCGGCCAGCTTGGCGCCAATCGCCCCTGGCACGGTGAAGCCCATGGTGCTGAAGCCACCGGAGGAGATGTGGGTGCGCGGCTCGTAGACGGGGAACTCCTGGAAGGTCTGGTTCTGCACCAGGCCGGCGCCCGTCACGACGATGCCGTTGCGGGGCAGGACCTTACGGACCTCCGCAAGGGCGCGCGAGATGGTGGTCAGGCCCGGGCCGGCATAGGTCTGCGCCGGGCGCAGTAGCTCGTACCAAGCGCTCCGCAGCTGGGCGATGTGGCGGTGGTAGGCCGAGCCGGGCCAGTCGCACGGTTTGCCGAGGAGGCGTAGGCCGTCCAAGAGATCCTGGGCCGCGCTGCGGGCATCGGCCACCATGTCGACGGCGACGGGGAAGTTCTTGCCGATCTCATGGGCGTCGATGTCGATCTGGATCAACTGGCAGTCCGGCTGCATGTTGTAGCTCTTGTGGTAGCTGGAGAAGGACCAGTCGGTGAAGCGGCAGCCGAAGGAGAGGACGACGTCGGCCTCGGCCAAAAGTTCATTGGCGACGGTGGAGCCCGGGGAGCCGGGATGCAGACCGTAGAGTTCGTGATCCTCCGGCACGGCGCCCTTGCCCATCCAGGTGGTCAGGATGGCGGCACCGACGAACTCCGCGATCTCTTGGACGAGCGGGCCCGCGTTGGCGGTGATCACGCCGCCGCCGATCAGGACGACCGGGCGCTGGGCGCCCAGGAGCAGCTTGACCGCCTTCTCGACCGCCATGGCGTCCGGGCGGGGCGGGTGCTGGACCCGCCGTTCGGCCGAGACGGGGCGTTCTGTCTCGATCGCCTCCGCCTGCACATCCATCGGCAGGTCGATGTGGACGGGACCGGGGCGCCCGCTCAGCATCTTGTTGAAGGCCCGGTGCATCACGAACGGCACCGCATCGACGCGGGTGGGCAGGAAGGTCTGCTTGGTGACGGGGCGCAGCACGTTCGGGAAGTCGGAGAACTGGGCCCGGTCAAGCTCCTGCAGGACCGAGTGCCCGCGCATGTAGGTGTGGGTGGAGCCGGTCACGACCAGCATCGCCGTCGAGTCGACGTAGGCCTGCGCCACGCCGATCACGGTGTTGCAGGCGCCCGGTCCGATCGAGGTGAAGACGCCGCAGGGCTGGCCGCTGACGCGATAGTAGGCGTCCGCCATGTGGGCGGCGCTCTGCTCGTGGTAGACCATCATCGCCCCGATGCGCTCCTTGCGGTCCACGAGCGCATCGAAGAGGCAGACATCACCGTGGCCGGGGATGCCAAAGACGTAGGGGACCCGGTTCGCGATCAGACTCTCAGCGACGATCTCTGCGCCTGTTAGTCGAGGCAACGCCCTCGCTCCTTTCCGGGTCGGTCTCTAACGAGCGACGGACTCCACCTCGACGGGTGCGCCGAGCTCCTGTGACCGCTTCGCCGCCAGCGCCAAGAGGAGCGCCTGGCGCCCATCCCAGGCACCGACGCTGGGCGTCTTGCCGGCCAGCACGGTCTGCACGAACTCGATCAACTCGATGTGGTAGGCCTCGCTGAAGCGCTCCAGGTAGCCGGGCATGTAGTCACGGACGACGCCGGACTTGGTCTGGATGGTGATCGGGGTATGGCGCTCCTGCCCGATGGCGATCGTGCCCTTCGTCCCCATCACCTCGGCCCGGATGTCGTAGCCGTAGATGGCGTTGCGCGAGCCCTCGATATGGCCGAGCCCGCCCTTCTCGAACTCCAGGACGACGTGGGCGTGGTCGACGTCGTTCAGCGCGTGCATCCAGTCGTTCATGAGGACCTTGCCGGTGGCGTGGAGCCGCTTCACCTCATCGCCCATCAGGAAGCGGGCGATGTCGAACTCATGGATCAGGCAGTCCAGGTAGATGCCGCCGGACTGCGCCACGTACTCGCGCGGCGGGGCCTGCGGGTCCCGGCTGATGCCGTTGTAGGCGACGACCTCGCCGATGGCGCCCTCGGCGATTGCACGCTTGGCAGCGGCGTAGCCGGGGTCGAAGCGGCGCATGAAGCCGAGCTGCAGGGGGGTACCGGTCTGCTTGACCACGTGATCGATCGCCTCACACTCGGCCACGGAGAGGGCGAGCGGCTTCTCGCAGAAGATCGCCTTGCCAGCCTTCGCCGCCGCCATGCAGATCTCGGCGTGGGTGGTGGAGGGGGTGATGATGAAGACCGCATCGACGGCTGGATCGTTTAGAACCTCCTGGTAGTCAAGGTAGCCCTTCGCCCCAAGCTGGGCCGAGACGTTGCGCAGATGCGGTTCGATCGGGTCTTGCACGGCGACGAGGCGGGCGCCCGGAACGCGATTGGCCAGCAGATCCGCATGCCGGAAGCCCATCTTTCCAAGCCCAAGGACGGCGCAGTTAAGAGTCGACTTGCTCACGCTTCTACCCCTTTATGGCTGATCGTGATCTGATGGCCATCCCAGGTCACAGCGATGGCCTGGGCGTACGGTGCAAACTCGGTCTGATGCAGGGGGACCGGACCTAAGGCTTCAAGCACAGCGGGCTCAGGCCGATCCGTGCGCGCTAGCGAGCACGAGAGGATCGCTGCCTGGGGCTTGACGAGGGCGATGAGTTCGGCCGAGGTCGCATCCGCCGCCCCGTGGTGGGCGATCTTGAGCAGGTCAGCCTGCAGCTGTTCCGGCGGGACGGCCTGCCACCAGCCCAAGAGGTTATCGCCGGGGAGCAACACCTTCAGGTCACCGATCTGCAGGCGGAGCGCGAGGCAGGCCTCGTTCGCCGACTGATCGATCTGGTAGAGGTGGTGCTCGGAGTGCGCTGGCTCTCGGTAGAGGCGATCGATCATCCCCACCGTGGCGGCCGTCTTGGCGCCGCCCGTGTAGAGCACCTCCAGCCGAAGCCCGGGAACGGGTTCAAAGGCCATGCCGGGGGCTAGATCGCCCGCCGCCGCGGTCAGGAGCCGGGCGCCCAGTGCCGGCAACCGCTCCTGCAAGAGCCAGCGGTAGGCGTTCAGGGACTCGCCGGTCTTGCCGGTGTAGTACGCCCAGGTCGGATCGATCGGCAGCGGTACGGCTGCGTCCGGCAGGGGGCAGAGCGCCCAGCACTCCTTGACCGCCATCAACTGCTTCGCCGCCAGGGCCAGCCCCGCCACATGATCCTCATGCAGGTGGGTCGAGATCAGCAGATCGAGCGTACTCACACACCGCTCCTGCAGCAGGGCGAGGAGGGAGTCCGCGCGCGTCGCTGAACCGCCATCGACGAGGAGGCGGAAGGGCTCGCCGTCGTCACTGAAGACCTCCGCGTAGAAGGCGTCGCCGTAGCCCACGTTCAGGAACCAGAGCGCCGCTTGCATGACCTCTCCTCCTAGGCGGCAAAGATCTGGATCGCCGTGCGCGGCAGGGCGAGCCGGACCTGTGGTTCGGCCATCGCCCGGTCGGCGTCGACCATCACGAGTTCGGCGCCGATGCGGATATAGTGCCGGTAGGCGGTACCTAAGTACGTAACCTCTTCGACTTGCCCCGCCAGCACGACGTGCTCCGGTGGGACGGCATCGGTCGCGTGGAGGATGCGGGCCTCATTCGCCCGGAAGACGGCGGTGCCGCCTGCTGTGGCGCCGAGGGACTCTGCCGCCTGGCCGCGCAGGACGTTGGTGATCCCCATGAAGTCGGCGACGAAGAGGTTGGCCGGGCGCCGGTAGACCTCCTCAGGCGTGCCCGCCTGCTCCACCTGCCCCTTGTTCATGATCACGACATGGTCCGCAATCGCCAGCGCCTCTTCCTGGTCATGCGTGACGTAGATCGCCGTCGTGCCGACCGCCTTCTGCAGACGCCGGATCTCGACGCGCAGGCGCTGCCGGACCTTGGCGTCCAGGTTGGAGAGCGGCTCATCAAGGAGCAGGACGCGCGGCTGGACCACCAGGGCCCGGGCCAGCGCCACCCGCTGCTGCTGCCCACCGGAGAGTTCGGGTGGCTTGCGCCGCTCGACGCCCGTCACGCCGCTAATCTCGACGAGCTCCAGGACCTCTTGCACCCGGCGCCTTACCTCCGTCTCGGGGATCCGCTTCAGCTTAAGCCCGTAGGCGATGTTGTCGTAGACTGTCATGTGCGGCCAGAGCGCATAGCTCTGGAAGACCATCGCCGTCCCCCGCTCCTGCGGCTGCAGGCGGGTGACGTTCTGACCGCCAAAGCGGATCTCGCCCGCCTCCGGCTGGATGAAGCCCGCAATCGAGCGCATCAGGGTCGTCTTGCCGCAGCCGCTCGGGCCCAAGACCGCGGTGAGCGAACCCTCCGGGAAGGTGAGCGAGACGTCACTGAGCGCCTTCGCCTTGCCGTAGCTCTTGGTCAGAGCGAGTACCTCAACTCTCTCCATGGTTCTCACGCCCCCCCGAACTTGGAAAGATACTCGGACTTCAGGTACCGCTCCATCAGGGCCAGCATCACGATCCCCGGCACCATCAGGAGGATCGCCGTGATCGAGGCCACCTGCAGCTCGTAGCCTTGGGCGGCCGCGTACATAAAGGTAGGCAGGGTCTGCACAAAGGGGGCGCCCACCAGCAGGGTGCCGGTGAACTCATCAAGGGACCAGAGGAAGACCAGCACGGAGCTGGCGATCAGCCCTGGCAGTGCGAGCGGCAGCGCCACGGTCAGGAAGGCGCGCGTGCGGGAGGCGCCCAGATTGATGGCGGCCTCCTCCAGACTGACCGGGATCGACTTGAAGACCGCCGTCAGGGTCCAGACGGCGAAGACGAGGGCGCCGACGAGGTGAATCATGATCACGCCCGAGACCTTACCACCCATGTTGAAGCGGTAGAGGATCGCAGCGGTGTTGGCGAAGACGGGGAGCTGCGGGAAGGCCTGCGGTAGCAGGAAGAGGAGCAGGATGAGCGGCTTGAAGGGGATCTTGACCCGCGCCAGCAGATAGGAGAGCGGGGTCGCGATCAACAGGCAGAGGAGCGTGACCGTCACGGCGATCAGGACGCCGGTCGTCAGCGCCTTCATCATGCCGCTGTTCCCGACGAACCCCCAGTACTTCAGCCCCCACTCGGTCGGCAGGACGGAGGGCCAGAACCAGGTGATGGTGAAGGACCAGATGACTAAACCGGCCAAGGGACCCAGCACGACAAAGAGGAGGAAGGCGGCGACGGCAGCCTTGAGGCTCATGCGCCCAATCCCGACGAGGGGGTTGGACCGCTCCTGGGCTGGCAGGGGTGATCGCATGGTCGTCAATTGGTCTTCACCGCCCTCAGATAGTAGACCGCAGCCCCGGCCGAGAGGAGATAAGCCGCAACGCCGAGGGCGTTTGCCACCCCGTAGTTGTTCTGGTAGACGATGTTGTAGTAGACATCCACCATCAGCATCTTGGCCCCGTCACCGCCACCGACCATCACCGGGATGTTGAAGGAGCCCAGCATGGAGGTGAAGATCAGGACGGCCACCACCGCCAGGGAGGACTTGGACATGGGGAGCAGGACGTCCAGCACCTGCCGCCACTTGGCGGCGCCGAAGTTCCGCGCGGCCTCCAGATAGCTCTCGTCCACCCCACGGAAGGCGCCCAGGATCAGGAGGACGGCCAGGGCCATGTTCTTCCAGGCCAGGGCGATGGCGATGCCGACCCAGTTGCCCGTGAAGGGGATTGGGTGCTCGATGTTGATCAGGCCCGCTGAGGCGAGCAGGGAGTTGGCCAGGCCGTGTGGGGCGAGCAGGATGCGAATGGCATGGCCGGTGACCACAAAGGGGACGAAGAGCGGGATCTTAAAGAGCCACTCGACCAGACGGTTCTGGTGCAGGCGGCAGTAGCCCGAGACCAGCACGCCAATGAGCAACGTGAGGAAGAGGCTGATCAGGGAGACCAGGACGGTAAACCGGATATCCTTGAGGTAGAGATCGCCCACGCGCTGATAGTTAGCCAGGCTCCAGCCTTGCTTCGTCTGGAAGCTGCTGATCACAGAGAGCACGGACGGCAGGAAGAAGAGGCCCGCTACCACCAAGATGGGTGGGAGCGCTGCAGCCGTCCAACCTAAGGTCTCACCCTTACGCAAGAGCGTGCTCCTTTCGCGCTGGTAGGGGGGCCAGCGGAAGCCCGTGGCCCCCCACACCTGCTTAGTTGGTCTCGTAGGCCGTCAGCACATCCTTCAGGAAGGGGGCCAGCGGGAAGGCCTGGCCACGCTTGGCCAGATCCTCCGGCGAGATATCCTTGAAGAGCTTATCCTTCGCCTCCTGCGAGACGAGCGGCATCACCTTGGCGGCGTCGACGCCCGGGTACCAGCCGTTGCGCTCCACGATGTACTTGGCCTGGATCTCAGGGGTGGCCATGAAGTCGATGAAGAGCCGGGCCGCCTCGCTGTTCGCCGCCTTGGCCGGGATGACGAAGTACATCGGCTGGCCGGTCATGCCTGGCTCGATCAGCTTCAGACGGACCTTCGGGTTCATGCGGCCCTCACGCATCCAGGTGTAGTACATATCGACCCAGACCGGACCCATGTAGATCTCGCTGCGGTTGAGCATGTCCAGCGTGCCGGCGTTGCCGTTCGTCACAACGGTGGGCAGCGCCTTTAGCTCCTTCATCGCCGCGGACCAGCCGCTGCTCTTCTTCTCGTCATACGGCCCCTTAGCGAGCAGGTTGTACTCACCGGTCTTCCAGTAGAGCCAGGAGGTGGTGAAGCCGACACCGCTCATGCCGCCCTTGACGCCGTTGTAGCCGAACTTGTTCGGGTTCGCCTTGATCCAGGTGACGAGCTCCTCGAAGTTCTTCGGCGCCTCCTTCACCTGCTCGGTGTAGGCGAGGGCGATCTGGCTCTGGAACATGGGGACCACGTAGCCGTCCACGTTCGTGCCGAGGGCGTTCTTGGCGCCGTCACCGACGACCATCGCCTTGTTCTGCAGGCCACCGACGTACGATTGGAGGAGCTTGTTCTCGATCATCGGGCCCATGATCGACTGGTGGATGATGGCGACGTCCAGGTCCCACTTGGCCGTGCCGGCCTTGTTCTGTGCATCCAGCTTGGTGAAGATCGCATTGCTGCCGGGGTCGCCTGGGCCGGTCCCGACCGGGTTCAGCGTGATGTTCGGGTACTTCTTGGTGAACTCCGGGGCGATCGCTTTGTAGAGCTCGACCATGTTGGTGTCGCCAGCGATGGCCAGGTTCAGGGTCACGGGCTCGGCCTTCTTCTCGGTTCCGGTACCGGTACCGGGGCTGCTTGCGGGCTCGGTCTTGGTCGAGCAACCAGCAAAGACAGAGGCGGCCATGAGCACTGCGACACCGAAACCGAGGAGTCTGGTCCCCTTCTTCATCCTGTCTCCCCCTATCAAGTGATCTCACCCGCTGGTGCGGATGAAATGGTCGATCGCGGTTGGTTGATCACGGTGACTAGGTCGGCATGGATCGTGCCGTTGCTGGCCAGGACGCCGGCGACGGGTATAAGCGGCAGCGGCGAGCCGTCTGGCTGGGTCACCTGCCCGCCCGCCTCTGCGACGAGCAGGGCGCCCGCCGCTCGGTCCCAGGCGTTCAGGTGCATCTCCCAGTAGGCGGTCAGTCGACCGGAGGCCACCCAGGCCAGTTCGAGGGCGGCGGCGCCCAGGTTGCGCATGGCGCGGGCCTGGCACGCACAGGCGCGATAGGCCTCCAGGTTCTCGACCGCCCCGGTAGCGGGGTCGATTGGAGTCCGGGTTGCGACGGTGCTGGCCGAGAGGAGCGGCGCTGGATCGACGTGGATCGGCTTCGTATTAAGGAAGGCCCCGTGCCCGCGCTGGGCGTAGAAGAGCTCCTCCCGGATCGGGTCATAGACGACGCCCACCTCGACGACGCCGCGGTAGGCGAAGGCGATCGAGACGGCGAAGAAGGGCAGGGTCTGGACAAAGTTGGTGGTGCCGTCGAGCGGATCGACGATCCAGAGGGAGTCGCTCGAGAGCGAGCCGCCCTCCTCTTCGCCGAGGATCTCATGCTTGGGGTAATGGTGCAGGATCGTCTCCCGAATGGCGCGCTCGGCGCCCCGATCGACATGGGTCACCAGGTCACGGGGATCGCTCTTGACGAGCGCTTGCTGACGGGAGAGGGTAAAGCGCCGGATGATGGCGCCCGCCTTACGGGCCGCTTCGGTGGCGACAGCGAGTTCGTTCATCGGGGCGGTGCGGTTGAGCCAGCGACGACGAGGCGGGGCGGCAGGACCACCTGGACCGGCTCGCGCGTCTGCGTGCCCTGAATCCGCTGCAGCAGGAGTTCCATCGCTTGGCGCCCCATTTCGTGCATCTGTTGGGCCACCGAGGTCAGCTCGGGTTCGATCAACTCCGCCAGGATCGTTCGGTCGTAGCCGACGACCGAGACGTCGGTCGGTACGCTAAGGCCGTGCTGCCGGCAGATCTTGATCGCCCCGGCCGCAATCAGGTCGTTACCCGCCACGATGGCCGTGAAGTCACGCGTGCTCTGGAGCAGGTGCTGGGCCATCGCCTTGCCGCTCTCGATCGAGAACTCACCGGAGAGCAGCAGGCCGGGATCGAGCGGAATCTGGGCCCGCTCCAGTGCGGCCTCATAGCCCTTCTTCCGATCCAGACTCGGCTTGGTGCGCAGCGGCCCAGCCAGCAGGGCGATGCGGCGGTGCCCGAGTCCGAGCAGGTGACGAGTCGCTTGGTAGCCGCCCTCGAAGTCGTCGGTGCGGACCGAATCGACCGCCACATCCTCCACCTCACGCGAGATCAGCACGACCGGGAAGCCGGCCTCAATCAGCGGGGTGAGCGAGCGATCGTCCAGGTAGGCGGAGGTGAAGATGATCCCATCGACGTGCTTCTGGCGCAGGACCTGAATGTAGCGCCCCTCCCGCTCGGCCTGCTCCAGCGTGTTGCACATCACCACGTTGAAGCCCGCCGCCGCGCCAGCCTCTTCGACCCCGCGGGCGATCTCAGCAAAGAAGGGGTTGGCGATATCCGGCACGATCAGCCCAATGGTCCGGGTCTGCTTGGTCATCAGGGCAGCGGCCAACAGGTTGACCTGGTAGTCGAGCTCCTTGATCGCCTGCATCACCCGGTCGCGCGTCTCCGGCTTGACCAGGGGATGGTTGTTCAGGACGCGCGAGACGGTGGCCGAGGAGACGCCCGCCCGCTGTGCAACGTCGTAGATGGTAGGGGCCGGCATGGTTAGGCGAACCGCTTGGCGTGCATAAGCGCCGCCGCGGCGACGCTGGCTACCGGCTGGTGCCAGTACTCCGGCCGGAAGATCTCAATGGAGATGAACCCGTCGTACCCGCTAGCGCCGAGCGCTGCGCGGATCGCCTGGAGCGGAATCGCCCCCAGGCCAGGATAGAGGCGCCGGTCATCGGACATGGCCGCGAGCGGGCCGGGCTCACAGTCGTTGATGTGCAGGATGCAGAGCTCACCCGACCGCAAGGTGGCAAGCGACTCGACCCGGGAGCGACCCACGTAGAAGTGGAAGGTGTCGACCACCACCGAGAGGCGCGGGTGGCCGATCCGGCGCACCACCTGCAGCGCCTCGTCGAGCGTCCGGATCGAGCAGCCTTCAAAGCCCAGGAACTCCAGCGCCAGCTTTACGTCATACCGCTCGGCCAGCGCCAGCAGGTCCCGCATGGACCGCTCAGACTCCGCCATCACGGCCTCATCCGTGAGCCCGGCCGGGCGGGGGGAGGGGACCACGACGACGGTCTCGACGCCCAGCGCCTGGGCGAGGCGGCAGAGCCGCTCGGCATCGACGAGCATGCGCTGGTGCCCGGAGGGGTCGTTGAAGTTGAAGCGTTCGAGGGAGTTGATCGTGAGCAGGCGCAGCCCGGAGTCGGCCAACTGCTGCCGCAGGGCGCCCAAGTCGCCCCGCTCCAAGTAGGCGTTCACCTTGGGGAGCCAGAGCTCCAGCCCGTCGTAGCCCGCGGCTACCGCCGCCTCGATATCCTGTTCGATCGTGCCCAGGAGCGTCGTCGCACCGTTGAGCGCCAGCTTCATCGCATGTGCCTCCAACTTCCAGCAGAATGTAAGCGGTTACGGTCTAAGGCAGGCAGAAACGCTCGATCGCCTCGGCTACGGCGCCCTCTTCATTGGAAGCGAGGCAGATGTAGTCGGCGGCCTCTTTTAGCAGGGGGTGGGCGTTGGCGACGGCCACGCCCAGGCCGGCCTGGCGGATCATCTCCAGGTCGTTAAGCTGATCGCCGATCGCGATCACCTGGGCTACGTCGATGCCAAGCGCCTGCGCTAACTGGCGGAGGGCGCTCCCCTTGGAGGCCCCGTACGGCAGGAACTCCAGGTAGGTCGGCTCGGAGCGTACCGTCGTCACGAGGCCCGGTGGTACCAGCGCTTGGACCGCTCGGTCCAACGCTTCCAGCGTCTCGGGCGCCCCGATCACGAGGATCTTGCTGATGGGGCTCTGCGTCAATGACCGCAGATCCCCAACCGTCTCACACTGCAGGCGGTCCTTCAACTGGTAGGCGTCGAGCACGGGGTTCGGCCCGCGAATCTTGGGCGAACCGGCTGAGTAGAGGATCGGATCGACCTGATCCTTGTAAGCGGTTTCAAGGAGCGCCAAGAGAAGGCCCGTCACCGTGGACGGGAGGAGGGTATCAGCCAAGACCTGGCCGGACTGAAAGTCGACAATGCGCACACCGTTGTACAGAATAGCCGGGGCGTTGGCCCGAATCTGATCCACGTAGGGCTGCGCAGAGGCCTCAATGCGCCCTGTGCCGAGGGTGACGAGGCCGCCCGCAGCTTGAAAGCGGGCAATGGCGGCCAGATTCCGGTCATGTACGCGCTGATGCCGGTCTACCAAGGTGCCGTCGATATCCGTGACGATGAGGCGAAAGCGTGCCAAGATCGGCGATCACCCCTTGAAAACCGAATTGTAACCGCTTTCATTCTAACTAATACTACAATGTATTCCGAACACCTTCTGTGTTTTGAATATTTTTTGTTGAATATCTACCGAACGCGTCAATGCCAGCGAAGGGCCGCCCGACTTGCGGGCGACCCTTCGCCAGGAGCACGGCTCACGTACCGGCAG
>DATGYC010000296.1:0-4223 GCA_035298385.1 Symbiobacteriaceae bacterium
CAAGCGGCAACTGGACACAGCGCTGATGGAACTCTGGGAGACCCAGCGGCGGCAGACGGTGGTCGTGATTGACGAGGCGCACCTGCTCTCGCCAGCCATGCTGGAGGAGGTCCGCTTCTTGACCAACCACCAGATGGACTCCACCTCGCCGCTCTCCCTGCTCCTGGTGGGGCAGCCGGAACTCGGGCGAAAGCTGACCCTGCAGGCGTTTGAAGCGGTAAGGCAGCGCATAACCCTGCGCTACCACCTCGAAGGGCTGAAGGTGGACGATACCCGGGCCTACATCCAGCACCACCTGACCGTGGCAGGTGCAGCCCGACCGCTATTTAGCGACGAGGCGATTCGTCTGGTCTACCAGCGGACTCGGGGGATCCCGCGGGAGGTGAACAACGTCTGCTCGGCCTGCCTGTTGGCGGCGTTTGCGGAGCAAAAATCGGTGGTGGACGAGGCGACGGTGAAGACGGTGCTGGCTGAGTTTCCGGAGCACTGATGCGGGGGCACGAAAGTGCCCCCATCCCTGATCTCAGTTAGGTTCAGCTAACGTGAGCAGGTTGGGGGCAGATAGTCTGAGCAACGACAATATTCGATGGGTAGGCGCTTTGTGGAAGGCCCCATTGGATCCTAGAAGACTAGAAGACTAGAAGACTAGATGTCACAGATGTCGGCCCACTTAGCGAAAGTGCCACCCTTTCGTTAGGCAAAGCTGAGCCTGTCCAAAAGCTCGACGCTATCCACCGTGTAAGTCAGGCCTAAGACTGGGTCATAGAGCTCCATAATCTGCATCTTGGCCATGCCAGGACTGTCCGTCGCTACCAATTTCAGTTGGCTTTGACAACGAGGGAAAACAGGAAGATCGACGACTGTTTCCGTTGTTACTTCCTCAAGGCCAGCGACCAAGGCGCTCCTTTCCACGACCACCCCGCCAATATTATCTGGATTACTCCAGATCGCAACGCCAGAAGAGTTTACCGTGAAAGGTTCTTCGGCTGGCGCGATGATCAACTCTATACACCCACTCGCTTCTCTCTCCCAGTTAATCACCAGCCGATTGGGCTGTCTGCCATCGTGCAGTTCGATCATTTTAGCTTCACTCCCATGCTCATCGCCCATTCGATAATGTCCTTGATCACATGTTTGGCTGTATTCTCCTTGATCGAGTGAGGTATCAAGGTAATGATCTTGCCCCCATCCTTAACTAACATGTGCTTGCCACCCGATTCGACTGTTAAGCCGACTTGCCTAGCAAAGGTCTGAAGCGCCTTCTCGCCAGCGCTAAAGGGTGGAACCTTAACACTCCCCACCATCGCCATAAGACAGTCGTAGCCTTCCATCAACTGACCGAGGATACAATTATCACTGAGTTCCTCTCGCATTGCATCGGCCTGTTTGCTGCACTCATCCCAGGTTTTGCACGGTTGCATTATCCGGGGATCGGTTACAGTCCGATCTTCCTCTACCGGAGTGCCTTTCGCCAACCAAGGATCGGTCGGTTCGCCCCGATCTGCGTTTTCCTGATCCCTAAACTGCTGATGGGCACGCTCCTGGTCTCGCTTCTCAGTCAGTCTTTCAGCCCGTCGTGCCGCAGCTTCCCCAGAATCCGTCGTGCCGCCATCATCGAAGCAGGCCTTTACACACCGCACGGCAGCATGCCCAGTCGGGTCAATCCAATTGATCGGGTTATTGCCCACGTAGGCATACAGGTGTTGCGTCCACGGCTGCCAAGCCGACCCCCTCCAGGTGTCCTGCCCCATGGAACACCCTGGAAGAGAGCACGCGAAGAGGAGGCGCCTCCCCCGCTGGGATTCGCCTCCTCCCTATTTGTTCCCTGCCTGAACTTTCTTCTCATACGGCGCCCGCTCCCGCAGCATCCGCCAGACCACCCGCACCAGCACCCGCATCAGACTCGTCAGCGCCGCCTTCTTGCTCTTCCCCTCAGCGAGCTTCTTCTCGTAGTAGGCCCGACTTTCGGGACAGAGTGGCGTCCCCTTGCGGCTTCGGGTCACCTGCACCACCGCCAGCCGGAAGAACGTCCGGTGGAGTTGCCGCTCCCCGTGGGCCGACCGAGTGAGCTTCCCCTTCCCGCCGCTCGACCACTCCTTGGGCGCAATTCCCGCATACCGCGCCAGCTTGTCCGACGTCGCAAACCGGTTCACGTCCCCAATCCCCACCAGCAGTTCCGCCGCCGCCACCACGTCGACGCCCGGGATCGACTGGAGTTGTTGGCCAAACCCCGCCAGCAGCCGGGCGAGTTGGACCTCTGCCGCCTGGATGTTGGTCTCCAGCTGCCGCAGCTGCTGGATCGTCGCCCGCACGAGCTCGTCTCGCTCCCCCTGGAACTCGCCGCTCGGTGGGAGCGTGGTGACTCGTTCGAGAATGGCCGCTGCCTTCGGCCGGCCGTGGTAGTAGTTGCTCTGCGTCCGGAGAAACTCCCCGAGATCGGCCACCGTCACCTCCGCGAGGGGGCCCGGTGACGGGTAGCGCTCGAAGAAGGCCAGCGCCGTCTTGCCAAAGGGGTCCCCGAAGTACTCGGCGTAGGCGGGATGGGCGTAGGGCAGGAGCTGGTGCAGTCGGTTCTTGACGCGGGTCCGCTCCTTCACGAGACCCTCTCGGTTGGTCAGCACCAGCGAGAGCGTGAAGTGGCGCTCGTCGGGCTTCACCTCCGGTAGTTCCGCCAGGTCTTGCAAAAGCGCTCGGCCAATCGCCTGGGCGTCCCGCTCATCCGTCTTATCCGGGTGCGGTTGGGCAACCTCCGAGGACCCTGCGATTTTAGCCCGCAGGAGGTTGCCCAAGCGTAGGGTGGTGGCGCCGGCCCCGGTCAGTCCGCACGGGCGTCACCAGATGGACGGGCTCGCCCGCTGCCACCAGGTACTGGGCGAGCCCGCGGCCCCAGGTACTGGTGTTCTCGAGGCCGAAGCGCAAGCGGCGGGGTCCGGCGAGGGTCCGCATCGCGCGTAAGAAGGCAGGGAATGCCTCGGGTTGGTTCGGTAGCGTCCGGCTCCCCAGCCGGTCGCCAAAGGGCGAGAGGAGCACCGCCGTATGGCTGGCCTTGTGGATGTCGATTCCCACGTAAGTCCAGTTCAGTCGTTCCTGTTCGTTCACGGTGCTCACCCTCTTTGTTTAAGGTGAACCATCCCGGGCGGAGACCTCGGCAACCTGCGTGACAGCTACCAGAGCAAAGACACATAAGCCAGAGCGCGCCACGCCCGGGTTCGGCTCTAGTCCATGGCTTCGCGTCCCTGTTTGCGCGCTCCTCTTGTTGCTTTCTGGGTCCATTGCTGGGTTCTGGCGCTTGGACCAGCCCTCTGGCTAGGCGCATACCAGCGAGCAACCGCTCGTGGCGGATGCGTGCCAGGCCTCCCACCCATTCCCAGTCTTTAGCGGTCGTATTGGCCCCCTGAAGCGTACGCAGAACGGCAGCCACGGGCTGGGCGAAGAAGGCGCGGCTGTAGCGCACGCGTGGCCCGGGCCAGTGGGCGAGGTGGCGCTGCTGCTCCTTCTTCCTCTGGCCGACCGTGTAGCCGACTACGTAGTCTGCCGCCCACCTTGGGCTCCGCAGCGGCTGAAGATCCACACGCCAGGAGCCCTTGGTGTGAAAGAACCAGCGATCGCTGAGCCAGGTCTTGGTTGGCATCTGTCCACGTGCCAGCAGATGCAGGTGAGGACGATGGCCGGGGGTGCGTCGGCCAGTCGTGAGCTCAACGAAGGCGAGGTACTCGAAGGGTCCGAAGGTAGCTCGGATCTCGGCCACAAGCCGGGTCAGGGCGCGGCTGAGGCGCTGGGCAAGGTTCTGGGCGACTGCCTTCTGCTCGGCGCGCTGGTGCGGCGGGGCCTGACGCCACAGCGGCAGGGGCTCGCGGAAGGTGAGGGTCAGAAAATGGCTAGGGGAAAGGCCCGCGCTCGCGTTCCAGTCGAGCACGTCGCGCCACTGGCGGGCGAGAAGGCGGGCGCAGCTTGGGCAGGACCAGCGCTGGCACGGGGCCTCCCAGTAGTGGCCGCGCTCTCGCTCCCGGAAGAGGCGGTAGGCCTCGCATCCCATAGGCTGATCCCTCCTCGCGGTGCGCCGTCCCCTTGACGGGTCCTGTCGGGCGGCTCTATGCTGGTCGTACCGACGGGCTGGCTCCGGGGAACAGGCGGCAGGAGCCAGTCCGTCGGTCAGGTCTAGTATGCCGCCGCCCGCCACCCGTAAAGGGGACGGCGCCAGGGAAACTCCTCTGGGCTCCACC
>DATGYC010000297.1:0-1777 GCA_035298385.1 Symbiobacteriaceae bacterium
CTGCCAACCCTGTCCGGACCGCCAAGCTCGAGATCCTGGGCGAGCGCCTCCGGCTCCTCTACGTCGCCCTGACCCGGGCGAAGAAGAACCTGCTCCTCTCCAGCCACCAGCGGGACCGGTTTGACAAGACCGCCCATCCCACCCTGGCGCTGGTCTGCCTAAAGCCGTTCATCGAAGCGGCAGCCAGAGAGAAGGGAGGCGCCTCATGACCAGCCTGCAAGACCGGCATCTAAGCGCCTCCGCCCTGAACTTGTACCAAAGCTGCCCCCTGCGCTTCCGCTATCGCTACCTGGATAACCTCTACTGGTCCGGCCTCTGGGGCGCCAGCCCCGAAGACCGGCGGGCGCTCGAGAAGGGCTCAACCTTCCACCTGATGGCCCGCCGCCTCTACAGCGGCCTCGAGCCAGCCCGGGTGGCTGACCCGGTTGAGCAGCGGGAGCTGGAGGCCTGGCTGGGCCTGCTCCAGTCCTTCCTGCCCTACGAGCCAGCGAAGCGGGCCTACTATCCGGAACTAGAACTCCGCCTGAACCGGCCGAACTTCCGCCTCGTCGCCAAGTTCGACCTCCTCGTCGTCGAACCCGACGGCAAGGTGACGATCTACGACTGGAAGACCGAGCGGCGCCTCCCCAAGCGCTCCTACCTGGCGCAGTCGGCGCAGACCCTCGTCTATCGCTACATGCTGGCCGCCGCCGGGGGCGCCTACAGCCCCAACGGCAAGTTCCAGCCGCAGGACGTCAGCATGATCTACTGGAATCCGATCCACGCGCACCGCTGGGAGCGGCTCGCCTACACCGAGAAGCAGTTTCAATTAGATGAAGCCTACCTCCAGAATCTCTTAGGCCAGATCTACCGGACCCCGCACGCCAACTTCATGGCGACGGCGGATGAGAAGGTCTGCGCCCGCTGCGAGTACCAGATGCTCTGCCACGGGCGCCGGGCCGAGGTGGTGGAGGGGGCGGATGAGGAGTGGCTCTCCGACCTGACCCTGACCTGGGAGAACCTGCCCGACCTGCCGTAGTGGTGGCGGTCGGTTGGTCGAATGAACCGACCTGCTCGGAGGTGAACGAACCTTGGCCATCTGGCGGCGCCCTGATCCCCTCGCCATCCCCGATGAGCTTCTGGCGGTGGCTCGCTCCCGGCCGGTCGCAGAACTCCTGCTTCGCCGCGGTCTGCAGACCCCGGCGGCGATCGAGGAGTTCCTGACCGGTGGCATCGACGTCGATGCCCCAGGCTTACCCGATCTCGATGAAGGCGTCGCCCTTGTAGCCAAGGCGGTCGAGGCGGGCGCCCGGATCTGCGTCTGGGGCGACTATGACACGGACGGCATCACCTCGACGACCCTCCTGGTCGACCTCCTCCGCTCGCTGAACGCCGAGGTGACCTACTACATCCCGAACCGCTTCCGGGATGGCTATGGCATGAACCCCCGGACGGTCGAGGCGCTCCAGCAGGAGGGCGTCCAACTGATCCTCACCTGCGACTGCGGCATCAAATCGCTCGATGAGGTCGCCCTGGCCAAGTCGCTTGGCCTGCAGGTCGTGATCACCGACCACCACGAGCTCGGGTCGACCCTGCCCGCCGCTGATGCCGTGATCAACCCGAAGCGCCTCGCCGCCGATCATCCCTGCTACATGCTGCCCGGCGTGGGGACCGCCTACCTCTTCGCCCGCCAACTCCTGCGTTCACTCGACTGCGATCCTGCTGAGGCCGACATCTGGCTCGACCTCGTCGCGGTTGGGATCATCGCCGATGTCGTCCCGCTGACCGGGGCGAACCG
>DATGYC010000298.1:0-2769 GCA_035298385.1 Symbiobacteriaceae bacterium
GCTTCGGTAGACTGTTTCAAGTAGAAGTATCTTGTCACCGCGAGGGAGGCTGCGCCATGTCCCTGTACCCCTTGAAGAGCCGCCTAGAGACCCTGCCCCTGATCATCGCCGGACCGATGCTCCGGCAGGTATCGCCGACGAGCGTCACCGTCTGGGTCGCCCTGCGGGCCAAAGCCCGGGTCTCCTTGACCGTCAAGCCATCGACCGGCAATGACGTCTGGGGTGGGGTGATCGCCGAGACCGTAGCCCCGGTTGAGACCGTCGCCCTCGGCCCCAACCTGCACCTCCTGGCAGTCACCGCCCCGACCAAAGATGGCTTGAGGCTCTCGCCCGGCCATCTCTATGGCTATAACCTGACCTTCACCGACGTGGCGGGCGGCCTCGCGGGGGGAGACCTCTTCGCGGCGAAGGTCTTTGCCAACGATGCGGCGACGGCCAAGCAGTGGCTCACCTACAGCTCGGAGGGCTTCGCCGGTGGGGCGCCCTCGCTCCCCTCCTTCGTCTTCCGCCCGGAGCATCCCAACGATCTGCGCATCGCCCAGGGCTCCTGCCGCAAGGCGCACGGGGAGTCGATGGACGCCCTCTCGCTCCTCGATGCGATGATCAAGCAGACCTTTGCGGTGGGTGCGACCGAGCCACGGCCCCATCTGCTGATGCTAGGCGGCGACCAGATCTACGCCGACGACGTGGCCGATCCCCTCCTGCAACTCCTGATCGACGCCGGTGAGGCCCTGCTGGGCAAGGAGGTCTTCCCAGCCCCGCCGGACGGCAAGGCGCCGCCAACGGCGGTGGACTTCAAGCCGGGCCGCCGGTGGGATGTCGCAGACCGCATCAAACTCACGGCAGGCGCTGATGGCGACAACGGGACCTCGAAGAGCCACCTGCTCACGCTGACCGACTGGTATACGATGTACCTTTTCGCTTGGTCGGACGTCCTCTGGCCGACCGGTAAGGACGGGAAGCTGGCCCTGCCGTACTATCATGACGTCTACGGGGGGGAGTTGCCCGGTGAACTCCGCAAGCGCTGGTCCACGGACTACGGTGAGGTCATGGATAGGTTCAAGGATGAGGTGGAGCGGTTGGAGCTCTACCACCGCACCCTCCGCCAGGTGCGCCGTGCCCTGGCCAACGTGCCCACCTACATGATCTTCGATGATCATGAGGTGACCGATGACTGGCTGCTCAATCGGGAGTGGTGCAACGGCCTGCTCAACAAGCAGAATCCGATGGGCCGGCAGGTGATGCAGAACGGTCTGCTGGCCTACACCCTCTTCCAGGGGTGGGGCAATACCCCGGAGCGGTTCGGGGACGGCACCCTCGGTGCGCAGCTCCTGACAGCAGCGACCCAGTTCTGGAACGATGGCTCCGAGGCGCAGAAGGCGAAGTCCGAGCAGATTCAACGCCTGCTGGGGATGCCGGTCTTTGAAGGCGGCAAGGAGACCTTCCGCCCCGCCGACTCGATCAAGTTCCACTACCAGATCACGACCTCTGGCTGGGAGATGATCGTCCTGAACACCCGCACCCGGCGGAAGTATCCGGGGCTGGAGATGCGGGAGCTGCCGGACATGCTGGACGAGGTCGCCTTCGATCAGCAGATTCCGAAGGGGAAGGTGCCGTCGTCGGACTTCCTGACGATGGTCGTCGCGCCGACGAACGTGATCAGTGAGTGGCTGACGGAGACGGCGGTCGAGATCCTCAGCGATGAGGGAAAGAAGCCGTTCGGCACGGATGCGGGCGATGCCTGGGCCGGGCAGCGAGAGGGCTTCGAGCGTCTCTTGGGCGCCCTTGCCGACCGGGCGGCCGACGTGCCGAGCGGGCGGCGCAAGGCCCGCGTCGTCGTGCTATCGGGCGACATCCACTACTCCTTCGCCTTCCGGATGCAGTACTGGGCCGATGCCCCGTACCGGGCGGCAGCGGGCGCCCAGCCGGTCGATCTGGTGCTGGCGGAGCTGACCGCCTCCTCGTTCAAGAATGAGGCGCTCAAGACGCGGGCCCTGGACTGGGCCAAAACCTTCACCCTCTTCACGACGCCCTGGTGGGGCTGGCGCACGCCGCTGACCGGCGCGCACTACGCCCTGCGGATGACCAAGCCGAGCCGGTCGGACTTCGAGATCCCTGTCCCCGGTCTTGACCGGACGAAGCTGGAGAAGACGCCGGCCCTGATGGGGAAGGAGCATCTGCCTAAGATTCAGTCGGTGAGCCGCAAGCCGGACTGGCGCTATGTGATCGACATGGTGCCAGCCAGGTACGCCCCCATGGGCGGGGCGCCCGTGCCGATCGACTCGAAGCCCTCGATGCTCACGTCCGGCTGGTGGCTCGAACGCCACAACGAGCTGGTCGGGTTCCTCCACGGCGAGTCGCTCAACGTGCTGCGCGGGCGGATGGTCGTTGGCGCTAACAACCTCGGCGATGTGCGCTTCCAGTGGGGCGCCGGTGAGGAGAAGTCGGCGAGCCTGCGCCTCTGGTGGCGCAGCGATGAGGATGATGAGCCAACAGCGTGGCGCACCAACTTCTCGGTTCCGCTTAGCTTTGACCCCGACAAGAACAAGCCGCCGATGCTGCCCGGGGAGGAGTAGTCGCGATGGATAAGAACTGGCAGCAACTCCTCCTGCGGGAGGTACACCTGCTCCTGGATCCCCTCGTCGAGGCCGCACAGAGTCAGCGGGCCCGCGAGTTGCTCTTCGCCCAGTTGGGTTGGAACGCGGGGACGGCCCTGAACCAGACCCTGACCGATCTGGTCAACCTGCACGGTCAGATCGCCTACTTTGT
>DATGYC010000299.1:0-7873 GCA_035298385.1 Symbiobacteriaceae bacterium
CTGAACGCCTGTGCCGCCGCTGCCGTCGGCCTCCATCTGGGCATGAGCCTGGCGGAGATTGCAGCTGGGCTGGCAACTTATCAACCTTCGGGCGCCCGGATGCGAATTTTGGCATCTGGCGGCATACGAATTCTGGACGATACTTATAATGCGGCGCCGGTCTCGGTGATCGCAGCCCTACAGACCGGTCGCGATCTGGCGGGCACTGGTCGGCTGATCGCTTGCCTGGGCGATATGTATGAGCTCGGCCCGGCTGCTCTGTCTGGCCACCAACAGGTCGGCGAGGCGGCGGCCCGACTGGCCGAGCATGTCGTCGCTGTCGGGGAGATGGCTCGGGAGATCGCCGCTACCGCTGGCAGCAAGGCTCACTATTTCGCCGTCAAGGACCAAGCGATCGATCACCTGCGCGGGCTCCTGCAGCCCGGCGATACACTCTTAGTCAAGGGCTCCCGTGGGATGCGGATGGAGGAGATCGTGCAAGCGATCGAGGCGGCGCCCGGGCGCCCCTAACTCCCGTCATCCCTCCTTAGCCCTTTCAGAAAGGACCTGAGTTGCGATGCTAAACGAATCCTCGCTACGCCTGCTCGCAGCCCTCTTCTTCAGCCTGATTGCCGCCCTGGTACTCGGGCCGGTCCTGATTCCCGTACTCCGCCGCCTGAAGGCGGGCCAGACGATCCGCGCCGAGATGAGCGCTGCCCACCAGGCGAAGGCCGGCACGCCCACGATGGGCGGGCTCCTCTTCCTCCTGCCGGCGGCTGCTGCTGCCCTGCTCTTCGCGCCGCGCACCGGGGAGGCGAACGCTCGCTTGGCGATCGCCCTGGCCCTGATGGTCGGTCATGGGCTGGTCGGCTTCCTAGATGACTATATCAAGGTCGTGCTGAAGCGTTCGCTCGGCCTTCGGGCGCGCGACAAGTTGATCGCACAGGTCCTCCTGGCGGCGCTCCTCGCTTGGGGTGCGGGCTCCTATCTACAGATGGGCACGGGGGTTACCGTTCCCTACTTTAACTGGACCTTTGATTATGGCCCGATCGTCTACTTTGTGCTCATTCTTCTGCTCGTGCAGGGGTCAGCCAATACGGTCAACTTCACCGACGGTGTCGATGGTCTGTTGGCCACGGTCTCGATCCCGGTCTTCCTCTTTTGGGGGCTCTTCATCGCCCTGCCGAAGGGCCAGGTCGAACTGGCTGTCCTCGCCCTCGGTCTGGTTGGTGGGTGCATCGGCTTCTTGCGCTACAACTGGCATCCGGCGAAGATCTTCATGGGGGATGTGGGCTCGTTTGGGCTCGGCGGCGCCCTGGCAGCGCTCGCGGCCCTAACCAAGACCGAACTGCTCGTGCCGATCGCCGGCGGGCTCTTCGTGATCGAGGGTCTCTCGGTCATCATGCAGGTTCTATCATTCCGGCTAACCGGCAAGCGTATCTTTAAGATAGCGCCGATTCACCACCACTTTGAGATGGTCGGCTGGTCGGAGCGGCAGATCGTACAGAACTTCACCCTGCTAACGCTCATCTTCCAGGTGCTCGCCTTCTTTGCGCTCCCTGGCTTGGTGGTTGGGCGGTAGTCGCCTGGGTGGACAGGCTCCATGAGTTCCGGGTTCCGGGTTCCGGATTAAAGGGGGATCAGATCTCGTGGAGAGAACTCGCCGAGGTCTGGACTACACCCTCATTACAATCGTCGCGCTTCTTCTTGGCACGGGTCTTCTCATGGTGTACTCGTCCAGTACCGCTATGGCCCTTGAGGATTTTCGGAACCCATACTACTTTGCCCAGCGGCAGTTGCTCTGGGCCCTGCTGGGACTCGGCTCGATGTGGGCCTTCTCGCGCATTCCACCCTGGTTCTGGCAGGAGCGGTGGAAGCAGATCCTGATCGCTGTGGTGGTGATGCTGATCCTGGTGGTGATTCCGGGGATCGGCATCTACCGGTTGGGCGCCCGTCGCTGGCTCGGTGCCGGACCGCTCTCGTTCCAGCCCTCGGAGTTTGCTAAGTTCGCCTTCATCATCTTCCTGGCCAACTACTTAGGCGGGAAGGGGCGGGAGATGAAGTCCTTCTGGCACGGGCTGGCGCCAGCCCTGGGCGTCCTGCTCCTGCTCTTCGGTCTGATCATGCTGGAGCCGGACCTAGGCACATCCCTGACCCTGGGGGGGACGGGCTTCCTGATGCTCTTCGCTGGTGGGGCGGAGTTGACCCACCTGGGCGCCCTGGGAGCGCTCGGGGCGGTCGGCGTCTTCGGCCTCGCCCGGATCGACCCGGAGCGCTGGAGCCGGATCACGACCTTCCTCAATCCGTGGTCGGATCCGACGGACTCGGGCTACCAGATCATCCAGGCGCTCCTGGCCTTCGGCTCGGGTGGCCTCTTCGGGGTTGGGTTCGGGAACTCCCGGCAGAAGTTCTTCTACCTGCCGGAGCGCCACACGGATATGATCTTCGCGGTCATCGGCGAGGAACTCGGCTTCATCGGGGCGGTTGCGGTCCTGCTGCTCTTCTTGGCCTTCGCCTGGCGGGGCTACCGAATCGCCGTGGAGGCGCCGGACCGGTTCTCCTCCCTGCTGGCGGTGGGCGTGACCTCGTTGATCACCCTGCAGGCAGCCATGAACATCGCCGTCGTGACCGCCTCGATTCCGTCGACGGGGATCCCGCTGCCCTTCATCTCCTACGGCGGCACGTCGCTCCTGATCACGCTGTCGGGGGTGGGGATCCTGTTGGGGGTCTCGCGGCATTGTAAGAACTAATCAAACCGCGGATGACGCGGATGACGCGGATTGGAACGAATAGGCGATTGAGAACGGCCCGTTGCGCGTGGCACCGCCCCATTATCGTCTATTCATCCGCGCAATCCGCGCAATCCGCGGTTAATAAAAGTTCCAACCCGAAGGAGGAGCTCAACCAATGCGCTATCTCATCACCGGCGGCGGCACCGGCGGCCATATCTATCCTGCTCTCACGATCGCTGAGGCCCTCAAAAAGCTGGATCCAGAAGCCGAACTCCTCTACGTCGGAACGTCGACGGGGCGGGAGGGGGAGCTCGTGCCGCGGGCCGGGCTCCCCTTCGCCGCGATCTCATCTGCTGGGCTCGTTGGGATGGGGCTGGCTGGAAAGGTGAAGGGCGCCCTCCGCACCGCCGGCGGCCTCTTCCAGGCGATGGCGGAGATCCGCCGCTTCAAGCCCGACCTGGTGATCGGCACCGGCGGGTACGTCTCAGGACCGGTGCTGATGGCCGCCCGGCTACTGGGGCGCCCCTGCGTCATTCAGGAGCAGAACGCCTTCCCCGGTGTCACGAATCGGCTTGCCTCCAGCTGGGCCAAGGCGGTCTTCGTCCCGTATGAGGAGGCCAAGCGGATCTTCCCAGCGAGCGCCCCGATCGAGATCGTCGGCAACCCGGTCCGGCGGGAGGTCGCCGCCGCCGCCCGTGAGGCGGGACGGTCCGCCTTCGGGGTCGGGCCGAATGAGAAGCTCCTGCTGATCGTCGGCGGGTCGGGCGGCGCTAAGGTGCTGAACGAGTGGGCCGTCGAGGCCCTGAAGCTACGGCCCTTGCCGGGCGTCAAGATCCTCCACGTCACCGGACCTCGCTATTTCGAGGCGGTGAAGAAGGCCTGGGGTGGGGCGCCCTCCGGCGTCCAGATCGAGCCCTACCTGCATAACATGCCAGAGGCGCTGGCGGCTGCGGATCTTGGTCTCTTCCGGTCGGGCGCCCTCACCCTAGCGGAGGTACAAGTCCGCCAATTACCTTCGGTATTGATTCCGTCCCCTAACGTCACGCATAATCACCAGGAGTGGAATGCGCGCGTCCTCGAGGAGCGCGGGGGCGCCCTTGTGATTCGGGAGACCGAATCCCCAGCCGCCCTACGCACCGCCGTGGAGCGGCTCCTGGCTGACGGCGACCTGAGGGCTCGTATGCAGCGTGCCCTGGGTGAACTGGCCCAAGCTGACGCCGCCGCGCGGATCGCTGCCCGCTGTATGACGATCGCCCGCACCGGACGATAGGACCTCGCTGTGCCCCTCCCGTATAGTAAATAAACCAGGTGCACCTGGGCGCTCCCATAGGGGGAATCAACTATGTCACCCATCGCAGCGAAGCTACGTACCATAATCAGCGACCCGGGGCGCATCCGCCCCGATGAGCCCCTACACTCTTACACCACCTTCCGCATTGGCGGTCCTGCCGACTGGCTGGTCGAGGTTACCAGCGGAGAGGAGCTCGCCGGTCTCTTGCAGTTGGCAAAGGAGGAGTCCTTGCCTGTCCATGTGCTGGGCAACGGCTCGAACCTGCTTGTCAGCGATACCGGCGTGCGCGGCTTTGTCATCATCCTAGCGGGGGAGTTCAACCGCTATGAGTTGACGGGGCAGACCCTCCGTGCAGGCGGCGGCTACAACCTACCGAAGCTGGCCAACCGGATCGCTAAGCTCGGTCTGGGTGGCCTGGAGTTCGCCTGCGCGATCCCCGGCACCGTTGGGGCGGGCCTGGTGATCAATGCGGGCGCCCACGGCGGCGAGCTGAAGGACGTTGTGTCGGAGACGACCGTCGTCTGGCTGGACGGCCGCAAGGAGGTCCTGCCCGTAGACCGGATCGGTCTGCGGTATCGATCCTCGGACCTGCAAGGGGCGGGAGCGATCGTGACCGAGGTGGTGATGCAGCTCCGCACTGCCGTGCAGGAGGAGCTGATGGCACACATGAAGGCGCACCTCGAGCGGCGGCGTCAGACCCAGCCGCTCAACCTGCCGAACGCAGGCTCGGTCTTCATGAACCCGCCGGGAGATTTCGCCGGCCGCCTGATTGAGCAGGCCGGCTTGAAGGGGCTGACCGTGGGTGGGGCGCAGGTCTCCGAGAAGCATGCCAACTTCGTCGTCAACCTGGGCAATGCCACCGCGAAGGATGTGCTGCTCCTCATGGATCGGGTCCGGGCCGAGGTGGACGCACGCTTTGGCGTCCGGCTTCAGCCGGAAGTAAAGATCTGGGGCGATAACCCCTACTTCATCTTCTAATCACGGCGGGGTTCCCCTGCGAGGCTCAACTCGCACGCTCTTCGGGGAATCCGCCGTGCGCCCTCTGTCGTCCGGCTGGGCCGGTCGTGGGAGGTCACAGGTCTGTGAACAGCAGTGATCGGTATCAAGTAGTTGGTGGCCAGCCACTGCAGGGGGAGGTGCCGATCAGCGGGGCGAAGAACGCGGCCTTGCCGATCTTAGCCGCCGCCCTCCTCAGCCCTGCTGAGACGGTGATCCACGCCACGCCCGCCATCCGGGATATCGGGGTGATGATCGCCATCCTGCAGCGGCTCGGCGCCGCAGTCGATGTGCTGGATGAGTCCGAGACGGGCCGGACCCTCCGGATTCGGGCCGATGGCCTGATGACCCCGGAGGTTGGCTCCGCCTTCACCCGCGAGATGCGTTCATCGATCTTCTTGATGGGCCCCCTGCTGGCCCGGACCGGTCTGGTTCGGATCGCCTATCCGGGCGGATGCGCCATCGGCTCTCGGCCGATCGACTTCCACCTGCGGGGGCTGGAGCAGATGGGCGCTACTATCAAGGAGGAGCATGGCTTCATCGAGGCGGAGGCGCCTGGCGGGCTAGTGGGGACGGAGCTCTATCTGGACTTCCCCTCCGTTGGTGCGACCGAGAACCTGATGATGGCCGCGGTCTTGGCCAAGGGCACCACGGTGATTCGGAACGCAGCCCGCGAGCCGGAGATTGTGGACCTGGCTGAGTTCTGCAACAAGCTGGGCGCCCGGATCCAAGGCGCTGGCCACGATCTGATTCAGATCGATGGGGTCGACCGGTTGCCCGCTCTTACGGGGGTCGAGCATGCGGTGATCCCGGACCGGATCGAGACGGCGACGTACTTATGCGCGGCAGCGATCACCGGTGGCGATCTGACCCTCACGGGGGTGCGGGCCAACCAGGTGGTGGCGGTCAGCGCCAAGCTCGGTGAGATGGGCGCCCAGATCGACACAGCCGGGGATCGGATGCGCATCCGGGGCCCGAAACGGCCTCGGGCGGCAGACGTCAAGACCCTTCCGTACCCGGGTTACCCGACCGATGCCCAGCCCCAACTGATGGCGGTCCTCGCCATGGCGAACGGCACCTCGATCATTACGGAGACGGTCTTTGAGAACCGTCTTCAGGTGGCGGGGGAGTTGAAGCGACTGGGCGCCCAGGTGCGCACAGAAGGACGGACGGCGGTGATCAAGGGTGTGGAGCGCCTGACCGGGGCGACCGTCGTCTGCCCCGCCCTGCGGGAGGGGATGGCCCTCGTCCTGGCTGGCCTCGCAGCCGAAGGGCAGACCGTCATTGACGGGATCCTGCACGTCGATCGCGGCTACCACCACCTGGAGCAGAAGCTGCAGGCGGTGGGCGCCCAGATCGAACGAGTCTGACCGAATAAGGAAGACCCGGCCAGCACGGCCGGGTCTTCTTGTACGCGACTAAGGGATGAGGGAGCGTGACAGAGTAGAGGGTGCCGTCATCCAAATCCCGGCAGGAGCTTTCTTGCGGGATGCGAATCTCTTACTGGTATGCACTCATCGGAGGGGGCTTCCTTATGCGTCCCTGTTTTATTGTAAATCCTACGGCTGGGCATGGCCGAGCGCTGCAGACCTGGCGAAAGGTTGAGGCGCTGGCGCAGGCTGCGGGCGAGTATGGCATCAAGATCACCAAGCATTCCCGTCACGGGGAGGCGTTGGCCCGTGAAGCGGTCGCTGAGGGCTATGACCGGGTGATCGTGCTGGGTGGCGATGGCACGGTCAACGAGGTGATCCAGGGCCTGATTCACACGGAGGTGCCGCTGGCGGTGATCCCGACCGGCACCGGTAACGACTGGGTCCGGACCGCGGGGGTGCCCCGCGACATCGAGAAGGCGTTTGCGATCGCCTATCACGGGCAGATCGCTCGGCATGACGTTGGTCTGATTCACGGTCAGCGCTACTTCATGAACATCGCTGGCGTCGGCTTTGATGCGGAGGCCTCTCGCTTCCTGAATGATAACGCCAAGCTCCTCAAGGTGGTGCCGGGGACCCTACCTACGCTCCTGTCGATCGTGGGTACGCTCTTCCGCTTCCGGGGCGCCCCCATGACCTGCATCATCGATGGAGAGCCGGTGGCGGTGCCCAAGCTCTTCCTGATGGCTGTTGGGCTGAACCAGTACTATGGGGGTGGCATGCAGATCCTGCCGCAGGCGATTCCTGATGATGGCTACTTTGACCTGGCCTGGGCCGATGAGCTGCCCCTCTCGGCCCTGCCCGGCCTGATGGCCAAGATCTACAAGGGCCAGCACCTCGACCATCCGAAGGTGCAGACCCGCCGGGCAAAGCGGGTGCGTATTGAGAGCGCCCAACCGGTCGCCTACCACCTGGATGGCGATGTGGCCGGCACGACCCCCGTCGAGTTCGAGCTGATTCCGCAGGCACTGAGCGTGATGCTCCCTGCCAAGAACCGCTAGCCCCTGCTATAATCAGGGGGACGTCAATTGGATCAGACGGGAGGGAGAGGGATGGCGATGGCGTCCTCCCCGCGGAAGCGGGGCCTGGCGCTCTTGATGGGCGCCCTGTTTCTGGGCGGTCTCTTCGCCCTGTTGCGCTCTCCCGCCCTGCGTGTGGGCAAGGTAGAGGCGGCGGCTTCCAGCCATCTGTCGGCCGTGGACCTGGCACTTCTAGCTGATGTGAAGCCCGGCGACTTCGTCTGGTCTGCACAACCCAACGCCGTGGCCCAGCGCCTCGAGGCCGAGGCTTGGGTGAAGGAGGCGAAGGTGACGCGCACGGGCAATGACCTGGCGATTGCCGTGACCGAGCGGCAGCCGGTCGCCCTCTTTCCGTACGGGCAGAACTTCTTCCTTCTCCTGGATGAGGAGGGGGTCATCCTCGGGTTGCAAGAGCTCTCGGATGGG
>DATGYC010000300.1:0-36795 GCA_035298385.1 Symbiobacteriaceae bacterium
GCCGCCGCCGCCGGCAGGGAGAGCCCCGTCAGCCCCTCCAGGTAGCGCAGATGGGCCGTCACATAGGGGCGCGCCTGCCGTATCTGCTCGATCGCCGCGGGCTGGAAGCCAAGCCGCTCGCCACCCTCCTCCATCATGGTCAGGAAGAGACCGAGCCGCCGCAGTGTCGCCAGCGCCTCAAAGACCGCGAGGTCAGCGACGGGGGCGCCCCGCCCGGCCTCGTAGGCGGCCAGAATCCCAGCCGCCAGGTCAGGCGCACCCTCGATCCGCAGGAGGGCAACGGCATAACCGACGTCGAAGCGGGGGTCACCGATCGCTGCGCTTGACCAGTCGATCACCACCGGCGAGCCATCGCCACGGTAGAGGATGTTCTGGCCGTGCCAGTCGGTGTGCAGCAGGGCCGGCCCCTCCGGCGTGAGCGCGGCGAGGGCCCGTTCCACCCACGCCAACGCCGGGGTCAGCACGGCGAACGTGCGGGCGCCCAACATCCGGGACCACTGGCTTGGATCAACGAGCAGCTGGGCCGCGTCTTGGTCCGGCCAGACACGCCCGGCGCCCACCAACGGGCGCGGATCGATCTTATGTAGCTGTAGCAGAAGCGGGGTCAACGAAGCGATCGTCCCCTGCCGCGCCGCCGTGGCGCCGGGGATCAACTCCATCAACAGGGCCGGGCCCGGCATCGCCTCGTCCTCGATCAAGCGATAGAGACGCGGGACGGGGAAGCCCGCTGCCGCTAGATGGCGCAAGACCCCCCACTCCACCTGGGCTCGGTCGGCAGCACCGCGCCGGAACTGGCGCAGGGCAACCGAATCGCCCCCTGCTACGGAGACCCGAAAGATCTCACTCTCGCCACCAATCCCGATCGATTCCACCGCCACAACCTCGCCCAATCCCGCCGCGGCTACCGCTCGCCGCATCGCCAACTCCATCCCGTTCTCCTCCTCTACGATTGAACAAAGGCCCCACGCCCAGAGAGTGGACGTGGGGCCGTTCATATGCAGGAAACTAGGCCCGGCCGAGGTAGTCGCCGGAGCGGGTGTCGATCAGCAGGGCATCGCCCGGGTTGATGAAGAGCGGCACCTTGATGACGTAGCCGGTCTCCAGGGTGGCCGGCTTGGTGGTGCCGGTGGCGGTGTCGCCCTTGAAGCCCGGATCAGTCTCGGTGACCTTCAGGGTGACCGTGTTCGGCAGCTCGATGCCGATGATCTGGCCCTGGACCTCAACGATCTGGGTCATCATGTTGTCGAGCAGGTAGTTCTTGGCATCGGCAACCTGCGCCTCGGTCAGATCGATCTGCTCGTAGGACTCGGTGTTCATGAAGGTCCAGGCGCCCTGGTTGGCATAGAGGAACTGGTACGGACGGCGCTCAACGGTCGCCTTGCCCAGCTTGTCGCCCGCGCGGAAGGTGGTCTCAATGACGGCACCGGTGCGGACATTCTGCATCTTGGTGCGCACGAAGGCGGCGCCCTTGCCCGGCTTGACGTGGAGGAACTCGATTACCTGCCAGACCTTGTTGTCGTACTCGACGGTCATACCGTTGCGGATATCGTTTACGGAGATCATTTAAACTTGTACCCCTCTCAATTGGTTGGAATGGACTTGACCGAGCCTTCCCTGCGGGGCAAAAGACCGCAGGGTCCTCGGATAGGCTCGATCAGGCTAAAGGACCAGCAGATCCTTGGTCGTCTTTGTCAAGGACTCGCAGCCGGTCTCGGTGACGAGGACCATATCCTCGATCCGGACGCCGCCCCAGCCGGGAAGGTAGATCCCGGGCTCGATGGTAACGATCATGCCGGGCTGCAGGACCTGGTTCGAACCCTTGCGCAGCCGCGGTCCCTCATGAATGTAGCGGCCTACGCCGTGACCGGTGGAGTGGCCGAACTCAGGACCGTAGCCGTGCTCGAGGATGTAATCCCGGCAGACGGCATCGAGGTCGTGGCCGGTGATGCCGGCCTTGCAGGCGGCCAGGCCGCGCTTTTCGGCCTCCAGCACGATCTCATAGATCCGGCGCTGCTCAGCGGTCGGCTCGCCGACCATGAGCGTCCGGGTCATATCCGAGCAGTAGCCCTGGTAGATCGCACCGAAGTCGAAGGTGACCAGGTCACCCTGCTCGATGATCTTCGCCGAGGCACGGCCGTGCGGCATGGAGGAGCGTACGCCAGAGGCGGCGATGATCTCGAAGGCGAGCCCTTCGGCGCCGCGCTTCTTCATCTGGTACTCCAACTCGACGGCGAGGTCCCATTCACGGGCGCCCGCCTTGATGAGCGGCAGGATGGCGGCGAAGGCCTCATCGGCGATCTGGGCCGCCTTGCGCATGAGGTCGAGCTCGGCCTCATCCTTGATCATCCGGATCTCTTCGACGAGGCCACCGGCCGCGACGAGGAAGTCCGGGGAGATGACCTGGGTGTAGGCCTTGTGGGCATCGACGGTGAGGAAGTCAGACTCGAAGCCGACCTTCTTCAGCTTGTCAGCCTCCACGATCTTGGCGGCGGCGCCGATGAGGGCGCCCTCCGGCATCTCGACCGTAAAGGCCGGGGCCTGCTCGGCTGCCTGCTCGGCGTAGCGGAAGTCGGTGAAGAGGAGCGCTTCGGTCGCTGAGACCAAGAGAAGGCCGTTCGACCCGGTGAAACCGCTCAGGTAGGCCTGGTTCTCAGGCTTGCTAATGAGGATCGCGTCGAGGCCGTCATGGGCCAGGCGCTCCCGGAGCTTGGCGAGGCGAGCGTGGGTCATGGCTGTGTCTCCTCCTCTATTCCCGCCCGGCGAGCAGCGCAATCGCCGCACGGAGGGCCAGTTCATAGCTTGCCGCCCCAAATCCGGCGATACTCCCGACGGCCACCGGTGCGATCACCGAGTGGTGACGGAACTCTTCGCGGGCCTGGGTGTTGGAGAGGTGGACCTCGATCGTCGGGATACAGACCCCGGCGATCGCATCCCGGAGGGCGATCGAGTAGTGCGTCAGCGCCCCCGGATTGATGATGATGCAGTCGATCTGGCCAAGGGCTGCGTGGATGCGGTCGACGAGGGCGCCCTCCCAGTTGGACTGGAAGGTCTCAACCGTCAGGCCGAGTTCAGCGCCGAGGGCAATGAGCCGCTCGTCGATGGTGGCGAGGGTCGTCCGGCCGTAGACCTCGGGCTCTCGCTGCCCCAGCAGGTTCAGGTTCGGGCCGTGCAGGACGAGGATGCGCTTCACCGTAAACCACCCTTGCCTCATCGCATCTTCTAACCTCAAAGATGATACCAGTTTCTGTCGTTCTGTTCAAGAGTGTGCGAAGGCGGGGGTAGGAACGGAAAGACCGGGGCATGCCTGCCCCGGTCATTGCCGTTATAGCCGATACTCCTTCGGTCCGCCATCCTTGGCGAGGGCGGTCAGGATTCCCGTGGCGATCTCGGTGCCGAGTGCGAGGCCGGCGGTGTGGTCTGACCGGTAGTGGATACCGGCCTTCAACCGAGCGATCCCCGCCTCCTCTGCCATCCCCTTCCAGCGGGCGGCCTCGTCAGGGAAGAACTGCGTTAGGACCGCTGCTGCAGCCGCGGCTACGGTCGAGTGGCCGCTCGGGTAGGAAGGATGGCGCGGCACCGGGATGGCGGTCGGCAGGGTCGGGTCCAGGTCGGTCGGGCGGGGGCGCAGGTAGCGCCACTTCTGCTGCCAGCAGGCGATGAAGGAGCGGTAGACGCTCTCGGCGAGGGCGGCGTGCAGGCGGGCGCCCGCCGGTGGGGAGAGTTTGTAGCGTCGGCAGCACTCATCGAGCACCTCGGCCCAATGGACCAGCGGGGACTCCTCATTCGTCGACCAGCGCCAGATCTGGCTCATATCCGCCTCGGTCAGCAGGCGGGCGTACTCCTTCAACTCGGCGAGCTCCGCCAGGGTCTCGGGGGAGCAGTTTGCCGGCGGCGCTGCCACCTGGAAATCCCGTGGCTTGGGCAGCCTGACGGTCTTCCAACGGGCCGCATCAGGCTGTACGGCTGGCGCGTGACTCCAGTCTTGGTCGCAGTGATCATCTAGGCGGTCGTCTGTCACGGCTGGTACGCATCCTTCCGGGGGCGTACGGGCCCCACCGCCATCGTACGCAGCTTGACCCGCAGAAGGTGACTACACCGGCTTGTAGAGCCAGGGGATCAGCGGGACGAGACCGACCAGAATCGCCAGCAAGAGCGCCCCGAGGGCGCCGGCCACGATCGGCTTCCAACTCTGCCGCTCGCTGGGCACGCCCGCGAGGAAGCCGGCAGCGCCTCCGCCCAAGAGTCCGCCGATATGGGCCCAGTTGTCGACCCCCTCCAGCATCAGGCCGTAGGCGAGGGTCATGACGACCGGGGTGAGGAGTTGCCCCCAGTTGATCCGGCGTCCCTGGTTGCGCAGGGTAAGGGCGAAGTAGATGGTGGCGCCCAAGAGGCCCATGATGGCGCCCGAGGCGCCCACGCCGACGAGGGGACGAGTCTGTAGCTCGACGGAGGCGATCGAACCGAGCACGCCGCTGACCAGGTAGATGTAGAGGGTCCGGCGGGCGCCAAAGACGACCTCCACCGTGCGGCCCAGGTTCCACAGGGCGTACATGTTCAACAGGATGTGCAGCCCGCTGCCGTGCAGAAAGGTGCTGGTCAGGAGGCGCCAGGGCTGGTCAAAGGTGGTCAGGATGGCCGTCTTCGCGTCGGCCCACTGGTAGGAGTTGGTGGCGCCGAAGTGGACGAGGGTCAGGGCGTTCGGCCCATCTAGCAGGGCCGTGACGAAGTCGGCGCTAAAGAGGACCGTAATGAGATAGAGGACGACGTTCAGGGTGAGCAGGCTCCGGATCACCGGAGACTCACCGCCCAGGCCAAAGCGCTCCCAGAGCCGTTTCAACAGCGAAACCCCTCCTTCATGCGTCGCCAGGCAACGGCAATGAAGGAGGGGTTGACGTGCCTGCGGCGCCTAGTGGTCGATGGGCTGGATCAGTAGCCGGATGCCATTGAAGGCGACGAGGATCGTGGAGCCCTCATGCCCGACCACCGCCAGCGGCAGGGTCAGGGCGTCCGAGAGGACGGAGGTGACCAGGACCAGAATCACGCCAACCGCGAAGACCAGGTTCTGCACGACCGTCCGGCGGGCCGAGCGGGCGAGGCGGAGGGCGTCCGGTAGGCGTTCGAGCTCATCGGCCATCAGGACGAGGTCAGCGGTCTCCATCGCCACGTCGGAGCCGACGCCACCCATCGCAGCGCCGATCGTCGCCTTGGCGAGGGCGGGCGCGTCGTTGACGCCGTCACCGACCATGAGGACCGGGCCGACCGTCGCCTCTAGCCGCTCGATGATCCTCAGCTTCTCCTCTGGGAGGAGTTCGGCATAGACCTCGTCAACCCCTACCGCCTCTGCGACAGACTGGGCCGCTCTGCGATTATCGCCGGTCAGCATCACGATCTTGATGACGCCGAGCGCCCGCAGGTCGGCCAGGGCCTTCTTCGCTTCCGGGCGGGGCGAGTCTGCCATGCCGAGGATGCCGAGCAGGATCCCCTCCCGCACGACGACCATGGTGGTCAGGCCGGACTCGAAGAGGCCATCGAGCCGGGACTGGATCCGCTCCGTCGGGGTGATCTGGAAGTGCTCCAGCACCCGAGGGCTACCGATCCAGACCTCGGCGCCCTCGACGGTCGCCTTGGCGCCGATGCCGGGAACGGCCGTGAAGGCTTCGGCTAGCGGGAACTCGATCCCGTTCTCCTGTGCCGAGCGAAGCACAGCCCGGGCGAGCGGATGCTCAGAGCGGGACTCGGCGGCGGCGGCGAGCCGGAGGAGGTCATCCTCGGTAGTGCCAGCCTCCGGCAGAATCTCGACGACGCCGGGATGGCCGGAGGTCAGGGTACCGGTCTTGTCGAGCGCTACGACCTTGATGGTGGCGGCGGTCTCAAGGTGGGCGCCCCCCTTGAAGAGGATGCCGGCGCGTGCCGCCCGCGCGATCGCCGAGAGGATCGCCGCCGGGGTCGAGATGACGAGGGCGCAAGGGGAGGCGACGACGAGGAGCATCATCGCCCGGTAGAAGGCGGCGCTCCAGGCAGCATGGAAGAGCAGCGGCGGCAGGACCCAGGCGAGGCCGGCCAGGCAGATGACGATCAGGGTATAGTACCGGTCGATCCAGTCGATCAGTCGCTGGCTCTTGGCCTTGGCGGCCTGCGCCTCCTCCACCACCTTGACGATGCGGGCGAGGGTCGACTCGGAAGCGGGCTTGGTGATGGTGATCAAGAGGGCGCCCTGCCCGTTGACGGTCCCGGCGAAGACGTGGGAGCCGGGCGCCTTGTCGACCGGGATCGGCTCGCCGGTCAGGGCGGACTCGTTGACGGCGGAGTGACCGGTCATGACCTGGCCGTCCGCCGGAATCCGCTCGCCGGGGCCAAGGACGACCTTGTCGCCGGGGGCGAGCTCGGCGACGGGGACCTGAACCTCCGTGCCGTCGCGCTGGACCAGCGCGAACTCCGGCGCGAGGGCCATCAGGCGGCGAATCGCCTGGCGGGTCCGCCCGACGGCGAACTCCTCGAGCGTGGCGGAGAGGGCGAAGAGGAACATCAGGATCGCCCCCTCCTCCCACTTGCCGAGGGCTGCAGCGCCGCCGGCACCGAGGATCATCAGGAAGTTGATGTCCAGGTTCTTCTCCTTGACGAGGGACTCAAAGCCTTCGATCAAGCGGAAGTAGCCACCGGCGACGTAGCTGACCACGTAGGCGGCGATGGCAAGCCAGGCCGGCAGGCCAAGCTGCTGGCCACCCCAGCCGAGGGCCAGGAAGAGGCCGCAGAGGATGGTGCTGATCAGGAGAGGGCGGACCGCATCATCGGCGGCAGGGGCGTGGTGTGCATGTGCAGGAGCGTTCATCGAGGCCTCACCTCTTTTAGACTCGAATCCACTACCCTGTAACAGGGTCTTTCACAGTGTTAGACGCATCTAAACTCGAAGTGTGACGGCCCTAAAGAAAAAGACCGGCAGAGCCTGCCGGTCTCTTGAGCTTCATTATACGCCCCAGGGGGAGGGTTTCACCTCGGTCGGGCGCCTAGACTCCATCACCTCAAACTTATAGCCAATGCCCCAGACGGTATGGATGTAACGGAAGTCGGTCTCCTGCAACTTTGCGCGCAGGCGGTTGATGTGGGTATGCAGGGTCCGGTTGTCATCCTCATGGGTCTGGCCCCAGACGTAGGCGAGAAGTTCCGGGCGCTTGACGACCTGACCCTCGCGCAGGGCGAGGAACCAGAGCAGGTCGAACTCCTTCGGCGTCAGGTTGAGCCGAACGCCGTCGCGCTCGACGACATGTCCGTGCGGATCGATCGCCAGGCCCTGGAAGAAGAGCGGCTCTTCGGGCTCGGGGGGTTCGCCCTCCTCGTGGCGGGGGCGCCCAAGCGTGCGGTGCAGGACGGCGCGCACACGGGCCAGCAGTTCATCCATGGTGAACGGCTTGGCGACGTAGTCGTCGGCGCCCAGGTCAAAACCACCATGGCGGTCCAGCTCATCGCCGCGGGCGGTGGTATAGATGACGGGGACCTGCACCTGTTCGCGCAGACGGCTGGCGAAGGTGTAGCCATCCATGCCCGGCATCATCACGTCCACCAGCACAACATCAGGCTTGAGGTCTGCAGCGACCGCCAAACCCTCATAACCATTGGGCGTCGAGACGGCACGGAACCGCTTGTGGATCAAGAAGCGCTCGACGATGCCTGCAAGAATGCGATCATCTTCAACGATTAAGACGAGGGGCTCCACGGTATTCACCCCACTCCAGGTCTATAACCGTCAGAATTATACAAGAAGGTACGAAAAACCTCTTCACACCTCGGGATGGGTGCGAATATTTTACACCGACAGGATTTTTCCACTCCCTAGAGAAGTGATAGGGGTGCACTTTGCGATAACGTGGCTGGGGGGCTACTGCAGTGAACGTCGCCGACTACCTTTCCCGCACGGAGGCTGCTACGAACCGAACGTTCCTCCGTGTCACCTGGACAGCTCTGGTGCTCCTCGTTGCCCCGCTCATACTTCTGGCTGACCGTCTGGGCATCGACCGCTCGATCTTTCTGCTCTGGGCCGGCGGAACGCTCCTGGCACTCATCTTTGCCACGCTGTTATTGAAGCTGAACTGGTTCCTGGCCGCGCAGAAGTACGTGATCATCGTGATTGTGGTGGGGGCCATGACCGCACTGACGCACTTTGTGCCGGGTTCAAACCATCACTTGGGCCTCTGGTTTGTGGCGCCCCTGCTTGCGGCACTCTATATGAATCGACGTATCATCCTCTTTGCCTCGGGACTCTCCCTGCTCTCTTGGATCGGTACCGTCGTCCTACAGGGTGCCTCCTTTGCGAACGAGATCAACCTGACCCGTGTCGCGATCGTCGAGACGGGGTTGCTGCTCCTCGCAGCCGGCTGCTTGGTGGCGGTTGCCGCCCGCTTTGCGGAGGCCTACCAGCGGCTGCAGACCGCGGCGGCACAGGAAGAGGTGCTTGCTCGCCTGGACCGGATGGCGGGGGCTGTCCGGCACTCGACCGGGATCCTGCACCAGACGGCCGCTTCGTTGCAGTCGGGTGGGCGCTCCCTGCGCACGCAGGCCGACCAGGAACTGACCCCGATGGCGCGGGCGCTCGCCTCAGACCGGGCGGAGTCCGACCGGACTTTGCAGGAGGCGATGGCCGCCCTGGAAGGGCTCTCGTCCGTGGTCCAGCAGGTGGCGGCCTCTGCGGAAGAGACGGCTGCTCAGGTCGAGCGAGCCGCCGCCGAGGTGCACCGGATGGCGGAGACGACGGGCTCGGTCAGCCGGTTGGCCGCAACGGTAGCTGAGGAGGCGACGGCGACGCACCAGGCGGCTTCGACCAGCGAAGGGATCGTCGCCCGCTCGGAGGCGGCGATGTCGACCTTGGCGACTGCCGTCGATGAGATGGCCGAGCAACTCGCGGGGCTGGGCGCCCAGTCGGAGCAGATTGGTGCCGTGGTCGAGACGATCTCGGCCTTTGCCGACCAGACAAACCTGCTGGCGCTGAACGCCGCCATCGAGGCGGCACGAGCGGGTGAGCAGGGGCGCGGCTTCGCCGTTGTGGCCCAGGAGGTCCGGTCGCTCTCCGAGCGCTCGGTCCGGGCGACGAGCGAGATCGGTACCCTGATCGGTCAGGTTCAGCGCTCGATTGGCGCTGCCCTCTCGGCGATGGATCGGGCTCGGGGGAGCCTCTCGGCCGCGGTCGAGGGCACCACCTCCACCGGGGCAGCGCTCCGCTCGATCGAGTCCGCCTCCTCCCGTACAGATGGGGCCGCAGCGGCGATCGCTGGCGGGGCGCAGGAGCTCCACGATGTGAGCGAGCGCCTGGTGGCGACGGTCACGCAGCTGGCAGGGATTGCGGAGGAGAACTCGGCGGCAGCCGAGCAGATCGCCGCCTCGTCCGGCCAGCTCCTGGCGGCGACACGCCGGATCGGGGCCGGCTCCGAGGGACGGGCCAACGCTGCTCAGCGGGTGGCGGAGTCGACCAAGGTGATCGGTGAGCAGGCCGGGTCGATCGCTGAGATGGCGACCGAACTGGGTGAGCTGGCGGAGCGCCTGGCGCTGACGGTGGCCGTCGAGGATGAGGCGGTTGCGGCCGATTAAGGAGAACGGGACATGTACAGCTGTTGAAAAAAGGACGAGACCCAGTCCCCAATGAGGAGGCGGTTCCCCATGCTGGTACCGAAGACCCCCGCTCAATCACGGGTAGAGATGACCGAGGTCGTCCTGCCTAATGACGCGAACGCCCTGGGCAACATGCTGGGCGGGCGGGTGCTGCACTACATCGACATGGCGGCAGCGGTGACAGCGATGCGGCATGCGGGGAGCCCTTGTGTGACCGCCTCATTTGACTCGGTCGACTTCCTCTCGCCGATCCGGATTGGCGAGGTCTGCATCCTGAAGGCTCAGGTGACCTACACGGGTCGCACCTCGTTAGAGGTCCGGGTGGAGGTCTATGCCGAGAACATGCTGACGGGGGAGCGGCGCCGCACGACGGAGGCCTTTACGACCTTTGTCGCGATCGACAAGCAGAGTGGGGCGCCCACCCCCGTCCCACCGCTGCAGCCGGAGACGCCGGACGAGGTCGCACTCTTCCAGGGCGCCCAAGAGCGCCGAAAGCTCCGCCTGCAGCACCGGGCCACACACGCTGGCACGGAGACGAACTAAAACGAAGATTGCCCGCCGAGGAATCGGCGGGCATACTACTTCTGTAAAGGGGGTTGAGCCGGGTGACGCGTCCCATCTTTCTCTTCGATCTGGACGGGATCTGCTGCAACTTGGTCAAGAAGTGGCTGACCCACTACAACCGTGACTTCAGCGACAACCTGACACCTGACGATATCGTCGAGTGGGAGTGGCATAAGTTTGTCAAGCCGGACTGCGGCAAGCGCATCTACCACTACCTAAACCGGCCTAACTTCTTCGCTGACCTGGAGCCGATCCCCGGTTGCAAAGAGTCATTGGCCCGCCTGGGCGAGCGCTGTGAGTTGGTGGTCGTGACAGCCTCCCCGAAGGAGGCGGCCTCGGACAAGATGCACTGGGTCCAGAAGCACCTGACGATGGTGCCGAAGAAGAATATCGTGGTCACCTACCGCAAGGAGTTGGTCCGGGGTGACTTCATGTTCGACGATGCGCCAAAGAACCTGATCAACCATGACGCTGTCCGGATCATGCTGGACTACCCGTACAATCGAGATTTCCACGATTGCTACCGGGTCCATTCCTGGCTTGATGCCGAGCGTCTGGTCGATCAGGTCCTCGATTGCTGGGAAGGCGGGCGCCCCCTCCCTCCCTATGAGTCCGGGCTTATTCGAAGTAACGGATAACGCCCTGCGCGAGGGCGGTCGCCACCCGCTCCTTGGTCGTAGACTGGGCCAGGATGGCAGCATCCGTCGCGTTGGTGAGGAAGCCGATCTCCACAAGGGCGGATGGGGCGTCCGTATTGGTGATGACGTAGAAGTCATCGGAGCGCACACCCCGGTCAGGTAGTCCGGTCGCCTTGACTACCTCCACCTGTAACAGCCCAGCGAAGCGCATGGACTGGGGAATGTACTGCGAGGTCGGCGAATAGTAGGTCTCCGTCCCGCTGGCAGCGGTGCCAGCCAAGGCGTTGTAGTGGATCGAGAGGAAGAGGTTCGCCTTCTCCTGGGCGGTCAGTTCCGCCCGGCAGGCGAGGTCCTTGCGGCTCCGCTCGTAGAGGGTGAGCCCGGTGTAGATGGTTGGGCTGCCACAGCGGTCATCCGTGGTACGAGTCATGACGATACGGGCGCCCTGGGCCTCCAGCTTGGCGGTGACCCGATTTGCCAGATCGAGCGTAAGCACTTCCTCGACCAGACCGTTGCCATAGGTACCGGGGTCTTCGCCGCCGTGACCAGGATCGATGATCACGGTCTTGCCCGCCAGGGGCCCCTTCGGCTGCTCGGTCGGCGGGGTGGTAGGCTCGGGCGGGCTGACCAAGACGGGACCAAGCTCGACCGTCAAGCTGGAGGCGGTCTGGTTGATGACGGTATAGCCGATCTGACCCGTGAGCGGGACGACTAGGCCGGTGGGCTCCCAGCGGAGTCGCTCGATGCCAGCCGTCTTGACCGCCAGGTTGCCACGGCGGTTCGGCTCTGCCGGCAGGGCGACCTGGAAGGTGCCATTGGTGATCCCGAAGGTGCCGATGAGGCCGTGCACGACCAAGCGGAAGCGATCAGGCGCTACCTGAGTCAGGAGCGCCTCCTCGGTGCGGGGCAGCGTCGGGGCGCCCATCAGCTGGTAGCGAGAGATCCAGCCGGGGGCGCCGCCCTGCGTCAAGATCGGCACGAACTCGCCCGCCGGAATCGAGGCGAGGTGAAGCTGATCACCGCCCCTGACGCTCCCGATGATGGTGGCCGTCGGGCTGTTGGTCGCGCGGACGGGCGCACTCGGCACCCAAGAGCCGACGGCCCGGGTCGGGTAGAGGCTCATCTGCCACGAGGCGGGCGAGACCGCATAGATCGGCTCCGCCCAGAAGGGCAGGTCTGGATCACTCATCGAGACGGCGTTCCCACCCAGCCAGCCAATCTGGCCCTGGGCGGTAGCTACCTTCACCCAGCCGGCGGTGGCGTCGAGCAGGCTAACGCTCTCCCAAGCGCGGACCGAACCCGTGGTCTCAGCCGTGGTGGTAGCTGAGGCCCGCAGGTTCTGGGCAAAGCGGGTGATGATGGTCTTGCCCAGCGAGACCGAGGGGGTCAAAGGCGACGTGGTAGCGGCGGCGACGGGCGCCCCTGGCAGCGTGACGATCGGCGTGATCGCCAACACGAGAGCGGTAGCGAGTGAGAGCGGTCTGGTCGTCCTTGCACGGCGCTTCAGTGGTCTGCACACCCTTTTTGTTTACAGTTTCGTTGTCTACGAAACAGTATGAGGGTGTAAGGTTCACAGAAGCACGTGGGAAACGCAGGAAAAAGCGCCGGCGGGGAAACCAAATCCCGCCGGCGTACATCTAATCTTCAGGGGTAAAGGAACTCGTAGCCGCAACCAAAGGGGCGTTCTGCCAGGCCCCTGCGGGGCCGCTCGTACCGCCAGCCACGGCGTAGTTGACCCCCCGGGTGTACTTGTTGGACGGATCCCACAGGATCCACTGGTAGATACCGGCCTCTGCCAGTCCCTTGATCTGGTCTTCGATCTCGGCGACACCGTAGGTGGCGCCGTAGTTGAAGTCCTGGATCCATGGCCGGTGGATCAGTCGCGAGCGGTCAGGGGTGCGCTTCTGGGCGCCCACGAGCGACTCGTAGACGATCCGCCCCGGCGCCCGATTCGGGTCATCGATCCCATAGGTACCGGGGGCGTAGTGGGATGGATAGACCATCGGCCAGACGTAGTCGACGATCCCGGCGATCTCGGCGTAGTTCTGCCCGATCTCCATATCATCGCCCGCGTCGACCGTCGTGGTCAGGCCGAAGAGGTCGGCCGAGATGAAGACGCCTAGCGGATGGAGCGCTTCGGCTGCGTAGGTGAGAAAGGATTCGATCGCACCCGTCCGCTTTTCGACCGTCACCTCGGCGTTGTAACCGGGGATCCGGTGCTCGGGGAAGCGGATGTAGTCGAACTGGATCTCGTCAAAGCCGGCCTGGGCCGCCTCCTTGGCGATGGCCACCTTGTAGGCCCAGACGCCTGGGTTGTACGGGTCGGGCCAGCGGATGCCGCGGGTGTCGATGAAGTTGCCGCCCTGGATGGCCATATCTGGCCGCTTGCGGCCCAAGAGTGGGTCTGCGTAGACGACGATCCGGCCGACGGTGTAGATCCCGCGCTCCTTCAGGTAGGCGACGCGCTCCGCAATGTTGCCGATCTTCGTCTCGTTCGCCCCGATCTCTGCTGCCAGGGGGACGGCTACCGGCCAGGAGGTCAGGCCGTCATCATCCTGCACATCGATCACCACGGCGTTCAGGCCGCTCGCCTGCATGTAGTCGACGAGCTTGTAAAACTGGTCGCTACCGGTGGTCCAACCGGTCATGTAGATGCCGTGAATGTCGACGTGGTGTGGCTTGGTCGCCTCCGTTTCCGCTTTCGTCTCAGAGACGGGGGCGCCCTCGTGGGCGGCAGGGTCCAGGGGTTGCTCTTGGGTTTGGGGAGAACCGGTGCAGGCTGCCAGAAGCATGGCGCCAAGCAGGGCGCCCACCACGGGCCGCTTCATCCAGACACCTTCCTTTCGGTTCAGCTCTAGTACTCAGCCTTTTACACAATTCCCAGTTTTCTCCCTTTTTAGTCAAAACCCTGCCACCCGAAGTGGATCAGAAAATCCTGGACCACCTATACGGGACCGGGAAAGGGTCGTAAACTAAGTGGGTAAGGAAACGCCCCAACCCGTCCGTCGATCGCCCCGTCCGAATTACGCCGCCGGAGGGAACTAGACAAATGTCCAAGCGCCTCATCGCCGCAATGCTCCTCAGCACCACGCTCCTGACCGCCTGCACGGGTAAGAGCGATACCACTAAGCAGCCCGAACCCTCCACGCCGCCTACTGAGCAGACCACTACGCCAAAGCCCAATCCGGAGCCCGCCCCGCAGCCGGCGCCGGAGCCGCCCAAGCCGGTCGTGAAGAAGGCCCCGACGCCGGTGCGTGGCTTCACGGTCTCTGGCTGGTACGCCGGTTCGCCCGACCTGGTCTGGCCGCTACTCGACTGGGCTAAGACCGCCGGACTTAATACCATCATTCTGGATCTAAAGGCCGAGGACGGCCTCCTCTCCTGGGAGTCTGATGTTCCTCAGGCCAAGGCCTTCGGCGCAAACGAGAAGAAGGTCGGCAACCTGGAGGAGTTCGTCAAGGAGGCCCATAAGCGGGGCTTCTGGGTCGGTGGCCGCATCGTCACCTTCAATGACAAGATGGCCTATAAGGCCAAGCCCGAGTGGCGCATCCCGGGCTTTGAGGGCCAGGGTTACGCCTTTATTGACCCGAAGAACGAAGATGCTTGGGCCTATAACATCGCAATCGCTAAGGAAGCCGTCGCCAAGGGCGTCGACGAGATTCAGTTCGACTACGTCCGTTACCCGGAGAAGTGGATCGATGGCTACAACCGCGACACCACCTTCGAGTACCGCGTGGGCAACATCACCAACTTCCTGAAGAAGGCCTACAGCGAACTGAAGCCGCTAGGCGTCGTCGTGGGCGCCGACCTGTTCGGCCTGACGACCTCCGTCGCACAGGGCGATGATATGAAGATCGGCCAGGACTACAAGACGGTGATCGAGGCCGTCGACTACGTCGCGGCGATGGCCTACCCGAGCCACTACGACCAGGGCACCTACGGGATCGACAACCCGAACGCCCACCCGTACGAGACCGTGAAGGCCTCGCTACAGAAGGCGCTGGAGCGGACCCCCGGTGTGCCGATGGAGAAGCATCGCCCGTGGATCCAGGACTTCACCTTGGGCGGCGTCCACTACGGCCCGGATGAGGTCTTTGGCCAGGTCAAGGCGTTGCGCGAGCTGGGGATCCAGAACTTCATGCTCTGGGATCCGCAAAACAAGTACAACCGCGCCGTTAACTACAACCAGTAATCAGCGAAACGCCCCCTTCCAAGTTGGAAGGGGGCGTTCCTTACGCCATCGCGCTCTAGGAGCGAATCCGGCGGCTTCGAATGCCGAAGGTGAGGGCGATGGTCTGGTGGATCGTCAGATCGAGGGCGGCCACAGCGACCGCTGCCAGCAGAGCGAGGCGGGGGCTCAAGCCAACAACCAACCACGAGCCAGCGATCAGGGCGATCCAGTCGATGACGACCTCTGTCGCCCACCTCCCCCACCCCTGAAAGGTGACCGGTAACAGTCGGTCGGTCAGGACGGCGATCAGTCCCAGATAGAAGGCAGCCCCGATCAAGGTGCCGGTCGGGATCGGATAGACGAGTTGGATAAGCAGAAGGACGAGGAAGGTCGCCGCCACTTTTAAGAGGTAGGAGTACCAGTCGCGCGTCATGCAGCAGCCGCCTCCTGTTCAGTGATCTCTCGGTCAGTCTGCCCGTTCCGGCACAGAGCCATGCAGGGCAAAAAAGGGAACCTCCCGACCAGGGATGGCCGGGAGGTTCTTCGATTCTGATTAGCAGTGCCCTTGCTTCGCCTGCCGGGCGGCCCAGCATTCCGGGCAGTAGCCCTGGAGTTCAATGCGATGGTTCGTAATGACGAACCCGTGCTCCTCGCGGGCGATCGTCTCCAACTCCTTGACCGGGCAGTGGTTGAGACCCATCTGCATGCCGCAACAGAGGCAGGTCAAGGAGTGGCTATGGGCGTGCTGGTTGATTGAGTACTGGGCTAGCTTGCCGGGGCGCTTTACCTCAGCCACTACGTTCAGCCTCGTCAGGAGCCGCAGATTGCGGTAGACGGTATCAAGCCCCATGTCGGGGTAGGCGGCCAGCACGGTCTGGTAGATGGCATCGGCTGTTAGCCCGTCGGCCTGTGCAGCCAACAACGCCTCGATGAGCATCCGCCGCTGCGGCGTCATCTTGTAGCCCATCTCTTTGAGCTGCTTCAGAATCTGCTCTGATGTCATCGTCTTCTGCTCCCTGCCAGACATTCCTTCTGTGAGTCTACCCGTTCTTGCTGGATTGTGTCAATTAGACCTTGATAACGTCAGAGGGCCAACCGAGTCATCGGTTGGCCCTTACTCACTCTCCGCCTCTGCCTGCCTGAGCACCTGCGCGTAACTAGCCTGGTCTTCATGGGCCTTCGCCAGGTATTCAGTCGTCGGCTCTGTCCCCATGAGGGTTCGATAGACCACGGTACGGAGGTCGACGATATTCGGGGCCACATAGTCGATCCCATCCAGTGCGATGTCGTCACCCGTGGTCGACGCGGCTACGATCCCCTTCTCCATGGCGCCCTTACCCCCCATGCCGTAGGAGATCATTTGCGCCATCGTGAGATCGGTCTCGATCGTATTGAAGACCGTTGGGATCAGCTTCGGGATCTTGGCAAAGGTGGAGGGTTGGGTCAGTTCCTTCATGACCGCCATGATCACCTGCTGCTGGCGCCGCATCCGGCCGCGATCCCCCTCGGCGTCCTTGCGAAAGCGGGCGTAGGCGAGGGTGTCATAGCCATCCATCCGTTGCAGCCCTGGCTTGATGTCGATCACGAGGCCGCGTGGGCCCATGCCTACGTCTTCGGCGTCCACGTAGTACATCCGCTTCTCGGCATCGATATCGACCCCACCCAAGGCATCAATGAACTTCATAAAGCCCTGGAAGTTAACGAGGACGTAGTGGTCGATCGGCAGTCCGATCAGTTGCTGTACGGTCGAGATGGTAAGGCGGGTGCCACCGTAGGCGAAGGCGTGATTGATCTTGGTGAAATCATGCCCCTTTACATAGGTATAGGTATCACGAGGGATCGAGACCATCGCTAGCCGCTCGTTCGCCTCATCATAGGAGCCGACGATCATTGTGTCCGCCCGCCCCTGATCACCGGGGCGCTTGTCAGCGCCTAGGACGAGGAAGGTGGTCACGTCCTTTGCTGGCGTGTGCAACTGGGCCTGTTCTGCAGGCTCGGGCGTAATCGGCGGTTGCTTCTGACCGAACGGGCGCACAAAGAAGAGACCCGCCAATAGGGCGATCAGGAAGACGGGAATCATCCCTGCAACCGCCCAGACCCATACACCTCGCCGCCGTCGTGGCTTCTGTTCGTCCTGCATCGTAGATCGGTACACCTCCAGCCCGGGGGCAAGAGACCAAAGACCTCCCACGACGAGCGTGGGAGGTGCTAGTGCCACTCGCGCAACTTCAACACCGTGATGCTAGTATGTCCGCCGCGTCGCTCGATTCGCCCAAGGGCGGCCAGCGGTGGGCGCGGATGACTAAAGATCAGGTGGCCGAAGCGCTGGTAGACATCTTCAAAGATCGTCAGATCGACGAGGCCGGTCTCGTCCTCGAGGGAGAGGAAGACGACCGTCTTGCCCGAACGGGTGGGTGGGCGGTGTGGGCAGATCGGTACGCCGGCCACCTTGACCAGTTCGCCGGCCGGGAGCGTCTTGGCTGCCGCACTACTAAGGTAGCCCTCCTTCGACAGGCGGTCCCGCTGAAAGGCGATCACGTGGCCGCGGACCATCAGGCCGAGCCGCTCATACTCCTTGGCGTACTTCTCCCCGTAGCTCCAGTCGGGGATCGGGGGGCAACCTCCGAGGACATCGCTATTTAAGCCCCGCAGGAGGTTGCCCCCCGCAGAGGGGCAATCTCCGAGGACATCGCTATTTAAGCCCCGCAGGAGATTGCCCCCCGCAGGGGGGCAACCTCCGTTCACCCAGAGGCTGGACTGATCGTGGGCGTCTGCTCTTGCCCGCTCCAAGATTCCCGGCAACGCCCAGAGGAGTGCTCTCCGGTTTTGGTGGAGCGAGTCGAACCCGCCGGCGCTGATCAACGCTTCCAGGCCATCCCGGCCGACGCCGGGCACCCGGGCGCAGAACTCCTCCAGCGACCGGTACCCCTCCTGCGGGGGGCGACCTCCAGCGGCGCTAAACTCGTTCTGTCCTCGGCGGTTGCCTCCCGCCCTCCCGGCCACGATCAACTCAGCGGCTGGGGCGCCGAGTCCTTTGACTTGGCAGAGCCCGATCCGGATCGCCTTGCCACTCTCTGGATAGGCGGGCGGGAAGGGCTCGGGCGCCCAGTGGGCCGCCCAGGCCTCCGGCGTCCACGCCTCAACGGTGAAGCCGACCGCACTCTGATTGATGTCAAGCGGGAGGAGCCCCACCCCTCTGCGCCGGGCATCACCGGCCATGACGTTGATCGGGTAGTAGCCCATTGGCTGGCTGGTCATCAGGGCGGCGAAGTACTCGGCCGGATGATGGCGGACCAGGTAGGCCGTCTTGTAGGCCGTGTTGGCGAAGGCGGCGGCGTGCGCCTCACAAAAGCCGTACGAGGCGTAGCCGCGGATAAAGGTAAAGATCTGGTCAGCGGTCGCCTCATCGACGTCGCCCTGCCGGACCGCCTTCTCGCGAAAGAGCTTGCCCAGGTTGGCCATATCCTCCGGGTTGCGCCCCTTGGTCATCACCCGCCGCAGCTGATCGGCTTCACCGGGGGTGAAGCCAGCGATTGCGGTGGCGATCTCGATCGCCTGCTCCTGGAAGAGGACGACCCCGTAGGTCTTCCGGACGATCGGCTCGAGCTTCGGGTGTAGGTAGACGATCGGCTCCTCACCCTTGCGGCGGTTCAGGTAGGGCTCAACCATGTTCCCCTGAACCGGGCCGGGGCGGATCAGGGCGACGGAGGCGACGAGATCCTCAAAGCGGTTCGCCCCCAGCCGGGCCTGAAGCTGCCGCTGAGCAGGCGATTCGAGTTGGAAGACGCCGATCGTCTCGCCCGTGCCGAGCATCTTGTAGGTCTCCTCGTCCTCCAGCGGCAACTGGTCCGCATCGATCCCGTCCCGGCGCAGGTGGATCGCAGCGTCCTCCACTGCTGAAAGGGTCCGGAGCGAGAGAAGGTCGAGCTTGATCAGCCCAAGATCCTCCACGTACTCCTTGTCAAACTGGCAGAGGGCGATCCCCTTGGCGGAGATCTGCAGCGGGGTCACCTCGATCAAGGGGCGCCCGCTGATCACCAGACCGCACATATGCGTCGCGAGGAAGCGGGGCAGGTGGGCGACCGAGGCGGTGGCCTTCAGGAGCCCCTCCAGCTTCGCCCAGGGGAGGCCGGCCTCGCGGAGCTCCGGCAGTCGTTCGATCAGGGGGATGATCCCGTCGGCGGGGGTGAACCAGGGGATCCGCTTCGCCAACCAGTCAATGGTCGACTCGGCGAAGCCCATCGCCTTGCCCAGGTCCCGGATCGCGGAGCGGGCCTGGAAGGTATTGTAGGTGGCGACGGCGGCCACGTGCTCCCGGCCCCAGCGCTCGTAGACGTAGGCGGCGACCTCATCGCGGCGCCGGGCGTCAAAGTCGACGTCGATATCGGGCTTCTCGGCCCGCTCGAGCGAGAGGAAGCGTTCGAAGAGAAGGCCCCGTCCGATCGAATCGACCTCGGTAATGCCGAGACAGTAGGCAACGGCCGAGTCGGCGGCAGAGCCGCGCCCGGCGCAGCGGATCCCACGGCCCCGAGCGAAGCGGACCACATCCCAGACCAAGAGGAAGTAATCGGCAAAGCCAAGGGTGCAGATAATGGAGAGCTCATGTTCGAGCCGTCCTTCGATCTGTGGGGTGATCAGGCGATAGCGCTCCCGGGCGCCCGCCCAGACCAGCTCCCGGAGCTGCTGCTGGGCGGCGGCGGGGTCTGGACCGAACTGGGGGTAGCGCTGGGCGCCCAGATCGAGGGCCGGTTCGCAAAGTTCAGCGATGCGAAGGGTATTTGCCACCGCTTCTGGGTAGGCTTGGAACGTCTCGCTCATCAGGGCGGGGGGCTTGAGCCACTGCTCAGCGTTGAGCCGCCGCTCCGGGTGTGGTTCGTCCAGCTTGGTCAAGGTTCGGACGCACGTCAGGAGATCGTGGACGAAGAACTCTTCCTTGGTGCGGTAGTGCACGTCCCCGGTGGCGACGAGCGGCAGGCCGAGGTGGGCGCCCAGGTCAGCCAGGCTGCGGTGCAGCGCCCCATCTCCCGGCAGAAGGGTCGCCTGCAGCTCCAAGTAGAAGCGCCCGGGGAAGAGGGCGGCGAGGCGACGGGCAGCCGTCTCAGCCTCGGCGTAGCGGCCCCGGAGGATCAGGGAGGGCACCTCCCCCCGGCGGCAGCCGGAGAGGGCGATCAGCCCGTCGGTCCGGCCGTAAAGCGCCTCGAACGGGGCGCCCGGCTGGAGTCGGTCGTGGCCCGGAGCGAGTTCTAGGCGCCCCCCGCCGGCAGGGGCCTGGCCCAGATGGGCGGCGGTGATGATCCGGCAGAGGTTGGCGTAGCCGACTGGCCCCATCGCCAAGAGTGTCAAGTGGTGGCCACTATTGAAGCTCACCTCCGCTCCCTGGATCGGCTTTAGCCCGGCCTCCAGACACTTCTGCTGAAAGCGAACCGCCCCCGAGACTCCATCATGGTCGGTCAGGGCAAGGGCGGGGGCGCCCTGGATCGCCGCCTCCTCGATCAGGGCGTCGATCCGGGAGGCGCCGTCCAGATAGGAGAAGGGCGAGTGAACATGGAGGTGAACGAAGCTCATGCGCCGGGCTGGAACTCAGGGTAGAGCTTCAGCTTCTTATAGAGCGCCGCCCGGGAGATGCCGAGCCACTTGGCCGCCTTCGTCCGGTCGTCCTTGTTCTCCCGCAGCGCCCAGCGGATTAGGAGGAGCTCGGCCGAGCGGATATAGCGCTTAAAGAGCATGCGAGGCGGGGGCGGGAGCAGGTACCCAGCGACGTTCAGCGGGAGCTGTCCCGGGCCTATGATTCCCTCGACCGCTAGGCGAAGCGCCCGCCGGATCACCGCATCGAGTTCGGCAATGTTCCCGGGCCACTCGTAGAGGAGCAGGGCCGCGATCGCCTCCTTGGCCAGGCTGGGGAGCAGTTCGCCGCCCTGCTGGGCCAGGAGTTGGTTGGTCAACTCCTCAAGGTCCTCCCGCCGCTCTCGCAGCGGGGGCAGATGGCAGGAGAGAAACTGGAAGTAGAGGTCCGGGCGTATATACTCCCGATAGGTAACCGCCGAGGACTGTGCTATTTTAGCCCCGCAGGAGGTTACCCCTCGGAGGTGCGGCGTGGGGTTCTCGGCCAAACCGGGGCGAAGGGTCGCCGAACTGGTCGCCAGAAGGTGGACCCGCCCTTCATCAACCAGGTGGAGGAGCCGTCCTTGTAGGGGCTCGGCCAGTTTGCCCAACTCGACGACCAGAAGCCAGCCGCCCTGACGCTCGATCTGCTCCCACTCCTCGGGGCGGACAGAGGCGGCGTCAACGACCTGAAGGGCGCCCCCGCCCAGCGATTCATGCACCGCCTTGGCCCAAAAGCGCTTGCCGACCCCAGGCTCACCGGTCAAGAGTAGTGGGCGCCGCTCGCCCGCCACCCGTTCGAGTTCATCCAGAGCCTGCCGCATCGCTGCGCTTCGAACCCAGTCGCCTTGATTCAATCTCATCCAACCTCGCCGCCTTTCCGTGCCGAAAGAAGAACGTATGTTCTGTTCAGAATCTACAATGCGAACAGGTGTTCGTCAAGAGGGTAAAAAAAGAGAGAGCTAATCGTACGCTTTGTAGAGGAGCCAGCGCCGATCTGCTAGGCGCCAGGCGAGCTCGTAGACCCCGCCAGCCGCGGTCGCGACCCGAAAGCTGATCTGCTCCCCCTCTCCCTCCCACCAGCGTCCCGCCTCGACCCAGCGATCCAGGACGTCGACCCGCAGGTAACGGCCGTTCCAGCGGAAGGCGACAGGCGTCCCGCCACGCCCGGTGGTGACATCGATTGGCCGTTCGATCAGGCGTGCCATGATGATGGTGACGGGGGCGGTGGATCTGCCCATCTGTAAGGATCGCTGAAGGTGAGCATCTGCTCCCGCCAAGAGGCGTTCTGACGGGGGCCCCGACCGATCAGGCGGCTCGGGAAACGCTCGTGCAGGAGGGTCAGAACCTCCTCCAGCTTCGCCTCCTTATCCGGGATGGCTGTCTCACCCCAGAGGACCATCTGTTCCCAAGGCATCGGCCCAATTCCTGTTACCCGCACCTCTAGCACCGACAGCGGGATGGATTTGGTGTAGACTTGACCCAGAACGTGACCCAGTGACTGTTGCAAGGCGTAGGCTCTTTGCTGCAGGCGAGGCAGGGTCCGGCTGTGACAATGGGAGGCGCCCCCGACCTCCACCAGCGCCAGGGAAACCTCCTGGCAGCCCTCACCCCGATCGGCCAGCTCCTTAGCGATTCCGGTTGCCGCTCGGTTGATCCGTGCCTCCAGTTCATCCGGCTCGACCGCCTCGCCCGCCAGGTCGATCCGACGGGTGAGGGATCGCTCCGGGTAGCTCGCCCTGACCCGATCCGGCTCGATGCCCCGACTCCAGTTGGCGATCCGGCGCCCCTCGGCCCCTACTTGCCGGACCCATTCGGTCTCTGGGATCGCAGCGGCGGCCCCAGCGGTCTGGACCCCTAGTCTTCGCAGTCGTCGCTCCAAGTCACCCGGCAGGCCAAGTAGCCCAATCGGCAGCGGAGCGAGGAATTTGGCCTCCTCCCCTGGCGCAACGATCCGGAAGGGTTGGGGAGTCGCTTTCACTGCTCTACCCGGTCTCCACGCAAACCAACTATCCCGGCAGGCGATGGCTGCCGCCCGGGCGACCGGGCGGGAGGAGCCTAGCCCGCCAAAGGCGATAAAGCCGGCCTCTGCTGCCGCCTCTCGGAGTCCCCGAAACTCAGCCTTGAGCCTCTCGGTCATTCCCTCCCCTGGGGTGGGCAGACCGACCCAGACCGTCTCGGGGGCAAGCGGTTCAATGTAGGGAGTGCTTCCCAGTAGTCGGTCCCACCAGGCCCGCCCGTGCGCCTCAGCCTCCACCTCTTCCACCGGAATCAGCACAGCCCCCGGTAGGTCTCGCCCGATCTGACGGGCGGGGGCGCCCAGGACTAGGCCGCCCACAAAGGCGTCCCGACACCCATCGAACGCCTGCCCATCCCGCAGGATGACGACGGGGCGCCCCGCGGGCGCAAGCCCCGCCTCACGGGCCGCCCGGGCCCAGAGTCCCACCACCGTCAGATACCCGACCCAGTGCATCCCGGCCACCCCCCATCCTATCGTATGCGAACACTCGTTCTCCGAACACATGTTTGGTGACTCTCATTCTAGATTTCCCGCCGGACGCTGTCAATAGACGCGCCTACGATAGGCAAACTCCTGCGGAGCTAAGATCGCATCGTCCTCGGAGGTTGCCCTCGCCTAGCTTCGCAAATTGAAAACCGGATTGACGGGGTTGACCAGAAGCGCTATACTCCGCAGAGGATGCAAATATCTGGTAGATTGCTCCCCTGATTCGTAATCGCATCACAATAAGAGAGGCGCCCGGGCACACCAGGGCGTCAGCGATCGGTCAACCCGGTCGATCCTTGAGGAGGAACAAGACCCGTGACCAGTGCGCAGTGGCTCTATGTGGTCATCCTTTGTCTGTATGGCATCCTGTTCTTGGTCTTCCTGCGCATCTTTGCCTGGCGGCGTTATGCTCAGAAGAACTTCTATGAAAAGCGCCCGCATGATCTCTCGCCCGAGCGAATCGCACAGATCGCAGATGGGCAAGGGGAAGATGTGCCCCGTTTCGCACTCTTCGTCCCGGCCCGGAACGAAGCAGACGTCATTGAGAAGACCGTCGACCACCTGTCCCGTCTCCGTTACAGCCCCGATCATTATGAAGTGATCGTTGTAACGGACGAGAAGGAGGTCCAGGCTGCCGCGGAGGAGCGGGCCCAGCTGATCGCGGACCTGCGTTCCTTCCTGACCGGTAATTCGGCCTGGAACGGCACCGATCGCCATGACGCCGTTCTCTTCGCCCTGCTGGCCCACCTCTCGCTGGAGGAGGGCAAGGCGGCCGAGCGGATCCAGGGCGCCCCGCTCTCGATCAAGGAACTGCTTAAGCTTCCGACGTCCCCGCGCCAGGAGGCGCTCCAGGAGATCGCTCTCGCCCTGGCCTCTGGCCAGCGTAAGAGCGGGCGCGAGCGGCTCCACGCCATCATCCGGCGTTGCTTCCCGACCCTGCCGGAGGCAGAGATCAACAGCCTCTACCCGCTCTTCCTCTCCCTCGCGATCCCGGCCGTTATCGCGGCCGCGGAACTGAAGGATGAGAAGTGGGAGGGCGTCAGCGAGCAGATGATGGCTCAGGCCGCCGAGGCCCGTCAGCCGCTGACCAAGAAGGTCCTGACCTCCCTGGGCGAGCTGATCGCCACCCAGATCATCCAGCGCCTGAGCGACGCTACGGACGAGGCACTGGCCACCTGGTTGCAGGACGCTTGTGTCTGGGCGCTCCCGACCACCCAGGAGATCGTCGACCGCAAGCGGCTCCAGTTCGCTGGCGACCGCTCGCGGCCCGGCATGAAGCATGTCGTCGTCCCCTGGGACTTTGACGGCTATGTTGGCGGTGTCTGCACCGGCGAATTCGTCCCGTCGACTAAGGGCCGCGCCCTGAACTACGCCTTCCGCTTTGCGGACGAGCGGGCAGCGGTCTGGGGCTTCTATGACGCTGAGTCCCGCCCGGACGACGAGGTCCTGCTCTACGTCGCTTGGCGCCGCCTCTCGGTCGGTGACAAGTTCCAGATCGCTCAGGGCCCGGTCTTCCAGATCCGTAACTTCTGGAAGACCTCCTTCCTCTGCAAGGTGGCCGGCCTCTACCAGGCTGTCTCGCACGAGTGGCAGATGCCGAACCTGCTGCGTTCGATCCCGTTCATTGGCGGCACGAACATCTTCGCCACGCGCAAGCTGATGCTGAGCATCAACGGCTTTGATGATACCGTCCTGACCGAGGATATGGACCTGGGCGCCCGCGCCTGGCTGCAGGGCGACGCCTGGCCTGAGTTCCTCCCCTACTCCTCCTCGGAGCAGACCCCGCCGACCTTCAAGGCCTTCTACCGGCAGCGCCTTCGTTGGGGCGCCGGCTACCTGCAGGTCTATGACAAGCTGAAGGCGGACAAGTCCCTGCCCCAGGACCGGACGGAGAAGCTCCTCCGGACCTACTGGTGGAAGGGCCACTTCTCCTGGGCGCTCTTCCAGTTCATCGCCTTCCTGCCGTTCGTGATCTTCGGCCTGAAGCTGGCCGGCCTGATCGATGCGACCGGTATCCCGGCGGCGATCAACACCCTGGTCTTCGTCTTCGGCCCGTTCTACCTGCTCTTCACCCTCTACTGCTTCTTCCACTACTACCCGTACATGGATCCGGCGCCCGAGCGGACCAAGGTACGTGGCTTCCTGGAACTCTTCGCCCTGCCGATCTCGGCCTTCTTCCTACCCGTGCCCTACTCCAGCGCCCTGACGCTGAAGATCATGGGCCGGCAGCCGAAGGCCTGGGTCAAGACCCCGCGGACGAAGGAGTAGCAGATAGCAAAGATGCACCCCCGGCTGGATTCAGCCGGGGGTGCTTGTTCATATGATGGCAGAGGAGTGAGGTGACTCCCCACATGAACAGCTTCGGAATCCCCCAGTTCCAGTGCTTCACGGGCACCTTCATCCTCCAGCCGACCGGGCTGATTGGCGCCACACTCGGGACCCTCATTACTGATCAAGGTTTCAACTTGCAGGTCCGCCAGGTGCCCGGCCCAAACAACCAAGGACCGAGTCTTGCCTCGGTCAATGGGCAGCGGGTCCGGCTCTGCGGTACCCTAGTGACCGATGTCAGCGGCACACTCCTGCAAGTATTCCTGGTTCAGCCCCTGCTGGGCTTTTAAACCAAGAACCCCACCGTGCGTAGCGGTGGGGTTCTGCGCTTCTTATTCCGGGCGCCGTCCATACTTGACGGCACTCGCCAGGAACTCACCATCTGGGAAGCCCGACTCTTGGGCCATTGACAGGGTCCGCTCCCCGTCGTAGCTGACCCGCAGGTGGGTCAATCGGACCGCATCCGCAGTCACCTCTAGCACGGCGAAGGCGGCGCCCGGGTCACCGTCAAAGGGCAGCCCGATCGAGCCGACCCCGATCAGGTGCACCCCAGCGATCCGGCGGCTGAAGGTCCAGTGGGTATGGCCCATCACCAGGATCTCTGCCTCCGCCCCGACCACCGCTCTGGTCAACTCTTCCTCCGGCGTGAAGGGGAAGATGAACTCCATGTTCGACTGGGGTGAGCCATGGACGAAGCGGATCCGCTTCCCGTAGGCTTCGATCCGATGGTCGAACGGAAGGGCGCCCATCTCCGCCAGCATCCCGTCATCCAGCCGCGCCAGGGTCCAATCGCGGATCGGGGCCAGGGGCGCCGGGATGGCCGCGGCACCGGTCAGCCAATCCTCCGTGTTCCCCCGGAGCACAGGGGCGCCCATCGCCCGGACCGCCTCCCAACACTCACGCGGGGCGGGCCCCCGAAAGGCGACATCGCCAAGGTTGACGATCTGGTCGACCTGGTGGCGCTCCAACTCCCGCTGAACGGCCTGCAAGGCAGGCAGGTTGCCGTGGATATCCGACAGAATCCCAATGCGCACGCCGATCACTCCTTCAGTAGACTCTCCCGCAACTGAGCCAGATCCGGCGGCAGGGGCGACTCAAAGCGGAGCATCTCGCCGCTGAACGGATGCCGGAAGGCGAGGGCAGCGGCGTGCAGGGCCTGCCGGTCAATGGTCACGCCCCAGGCGGAGCCGACGCGCCCGCTCGCCGCAGGCGGCGTAGCGAAGTCAGTGGATCCTATCCGTACCGAGGAGTCTGCGTCCTCCTCCCGGCGCCCGTAAAGCTGATCCCCCAGGAGCGGATGGCCCAGGTGCGTCAGGTGCACCCGAATCTGGTGGGTCCGCCCCGTCTCCAGCCGGCACTCGATCAGGGAAGCCGATCGGTACCGCTCGACCACCCGCCAGTGAGTGACCGAACGTTGCCCCGCCCCGGTCCAGTCACCGCGCAGAACGGTTCCGGCTGCCGCCGCCTCAGCGAGGGCCGCCTCCTGCTCAGGTTCTCGCGGCCCCAGCGCCACCTCCCGGGCGACCGGATGGAGCCAGACCCGTCTAATCGCCAGATCGACCGTCCCGCTCTCCGCGGTGGGGGCGCCCACGACAAAGGCCAGGTAGCGCCGCTCCAGCTTCGCTTCCTCCAGGGCGCCCGAGAGCAACCCCGCCACGGCCTGATTCTTCGCCCAGAGGATCAACCCCGACGTCTCCCGGTCGAGCCGCTGGATCGGTCGGGCGATGGGCTCCTCTCCCCGCTGGAGCAGGTGGTAGGCGACTCCGTTCGCCAGTGTCCCCGATTGATAATCCTTCACAGGATGAACGACGATACCTGCTGGCTTCTCTACCACCAGCAGGTGCTCATCCTCCCAGACGACCTTCAACTCCATCGGTTCGGGCTCAACCCGTCCCTCCGCCGCTGGCGGCTCGATGCGAACAACCTCGCCGCCCTGCAGCATCCGGTCCAGGTGGGCGGGCGCCCCATCGACCCAGATCGCTGCCGTCGCCTTGGCCCGCCGGACCAATGTCCGGGAGAGCCCCAGCCGATCGTACAGGAAACGGCCCAGCCGAACCGGTTTGGACTCACGCGGCACCTGAAACTCCAACCAACTCACCTCACGCCTCCATTCTGCCCGGAGGTTGGACCTCCCTGCTGAACAGCCTGAACAAAAATCATGCGGGAATCGAAAGGTGGAATCACCTACCGCGTCTAAAGATTGGTACGGTATCATTTACTCTGATCCTGAGGAGGGGTTTCGATGCTGATCCGGCACCTGATGACCGACCACCCGACGGCTGTCTCCCCTGACACGCCTCTGAGCCAGGCCTATGAGCAGATGCGGGACCAGAAGTTCGATTGCCTACCTGTTCTGGACCGAGACGGGGCTCTAGTCGGCATTATCCAAGTGACCGATATCTACGAGGCCTGCATGGACCTGGGCCGCCAGGTCGCCCTAACCAAGTCGGTCGGTGCGTTCATGGTCTCCCCGGTCGTCACGATCGACTTGGAGGCTCCAGTCGAACTCGCGGCCAGCCTCATGCTAAAGAAGGATATCCCCGCTCTCCCCGTCGTCGATGACGGGAAGCTCGTCGGCATGGTGACCGAGCATGAGATCTTCAAGAGCGCTGCGGCGATGCTTGGAGCGGGCTCGGGTACACACCGGCTCACGCTGGTCGTGCCGGACGCCCGCGGGCAGCTCTTCCGCATCGCTGAGATCGTGAAGGGACTCGGCCTCTCGATCACCAGCCTGGCCACCTTCCACTCCGATGTGCTACAGCAGTACAAGATCGTCCTGCGCGTCCATGCAGATGTGATCGAGATGCTGCAGGAGGCACTCGAACAAGGCGGCTTCAAGGTCCTGCATAGCTGCATCGACTAAACTTGCAGATCGGACACCCTCCTTCGGGAAGGTGTCCCTCTTTTTTTGTCGAGCAAACTCCGCTTGACAGAATGGCGGACAGCTTTTATGATGACTGTGTAGTCAGTCATACAAGAGGTGAGCCTCATGCCACGGCGCCCCGAGCAGAACGAGGTGATTAGGCAGGCCCAGCACAAGGCGATCCTGACAGCCGCCCTCCCCCTCTTCGCCAGGGGTGGGATCGATGGTACCCCGGTCTCCCAGATCGCCAAGGCTGCTGGCGTCGCCCATGGCACTGTCTTCCTCTACTTCCCGACCAAGGAGGACCTCGCTGCGGAGGTGCTCACTCACTTCCTGAGTCAGCACCTTGAGCAGTTGCTGTCGGCCCTTGAACCCCCTGGCTCCCCCCTGGATCGGCTCAAAACCTTCACCCGCTTCGCTCTCGGCCTGATGAAGGAGGAGAACAACCTGGTTCTCCTGGCCGCCAACATCAAAGCGCAGCGAGATCGCTTCCGCGATCTTGCCCCCCACCTCTCTGCCTTCGCCCATTCCCTGACCAACGAAGTGGCCAAGATCATTCGTGAGGGGCAAGCGGCAGGAGAGCTTGGCCCTGGCACCCCTGAGGTGACCGCCTGGGCCTTCTTCACCCTGCTTCAAGGCATACCTGTCACGTTCAATGGTCCGACCGAAGGGAACCCCTTCTGGGATGCCTTGATCGACCGGGCGATGCGAATCTTTGGACCCGTGCCGCAGCAGTAACCCAGGAGGCGATCCCGTTGGCTGTTATCTGCCAGGTTGAGGCACTGACCAAGATCTACCCCAAGGCTAAGCGCCCAGCGAACGACGGGCTCACCTTCTCGATTCAGCAAGGCGAGGTCTTTGGGCTGCTCGGTCCGAACGGCGCCGGCAAATCGACCCTCGTCGGTCAGTTGGCTGGCCTCGTTCGTCCGACGAGTGGCTCAATCCACCTCTTCGACATCGACGTGATTCAACAGCCAGAGGCAGCCGCCGAGTATGTCGCCATCCAGCCCCAGAACTCCGTGGCGCTTTGGGACCTCACCCCGCAAGAGGCGATCTACCAGACCGGGCGCCTGCGTGGGATGAGCCACGCCGCTGCCCGCCAGCAGACCGTAGCGCTGCTGGAGGAACTGGGGATGACGGCCTTCGCCAACCGCCACGTCCGGACCCTATCGGGCGGCCAGCGGCGCCTCGTCCTCCTCGGCGTCGCCTTTATCGGCGACCGGCCGATCCAGATCTTCGATGAGCCGACCAACGACCTCGACCCTGAGGCTCGCCGCCGCGTCTGGGATCGGCTGACCCGCCTCTCCCGCTCTGGCACGACGATCATCCTGGTCACGCACAACGTTCTAGAGGCAGAGCAGGTGATCGGACGGGTGGGGATCGTGAACGAGGGTCGACTCCTGGCCCTGGGCACCCCCGGCGAGCTGAAGGCCCGCGTCGATCAACGGGTCCGGCTCGATCTGGCGCCCAAGGGCGATCCGGAGGCGGTCCGACCGCTTCTCTCCGAGTTGGGCGAGGCGGTTGCGCGGCCCGGTGGGCGCTGGACGGTCTACTGCGAGCGTGCCCACACTCGGGCGACGATCGACACCCTCCTCGCCCGCCTGACGATCGACGGCCTGGATGACTTCCGTATCCTGACCCCTTCGCTGGAGGACGTCTACCTCGAACTCTCGGGAGGTGTGCAACTTGGCTGAACCAGCCGTGATCTTACATACCGATGAGGTCATCGCCGCCCTGCCGTACCCTCGGACCCGTCGTACCTTGCGCTGGCATCTGGCCCAGTTCGCCCGGGTCGTCACGGTCTCCCTCTTGGAGTTTCGCACCGCTTGGCCCTACCTGATCGTCTTCGGCTGCCTCGTACCGCTCGGCCTGATCTTCTGGATGAGCCGGATGGGCGGGGAGTTCTCCCGCGAGCGGGCGGTCTTCATCCTGGGCGGAAATCTAGTGACCTCGATCGTCTACGGTCCGGTGATCGGGATGGTGGGCAAGATCGGCTGGGGCAAGGAGCACCGGACCTTTGACTACTGGGCTGGTCTACCACTCCCCAAACTCGCTTGGGTGCTGGCGACCGTGACGGTCTACCTCCTGCTTGCTCTGCCATCCGTGGCGATCATCTTCGGAGTGGGCGCCCTCACCCTCGGTATCCCGCTGGTGAACGGCCTCGCCCTGATCCCGTTGATTCCGCTCGGGACGCTCTCGATGGTCGGGCTGGGCGCCTTCCTCGGCATCCTAGCTCCGAACGGCCAGACCGCCAGCCTCTTCGGCAACGCGATGATCGGCGTGGTCACCTTTCTCACGCCGACCTTGCTCCCGCTGGAGCAGATGCCGACGGTCATGCAGTGGATCGCCCGTGTTCTCCCGATGACCTACGCAGCCGATGCCTTCCGGCTGGCCCTCTCTGGCGAACTGGGTGCCCCCCTGGCGCTCGATATCGGGATTCTAGTCCTGTCGAGCCTCGGCTTCTTGTGGGTGCTGTCCAAGCGTCTCGACTTCCGCGGCTAGGCAGCGCCTCCCAAGGTCTAGATCAAACAGAGCGGCGGATCTCCACCGCTCTGTTTTTTTCGCTGATGGACGCATGCAACTCCTTATGTAACTCCACGTGGCGCAGCCGCGTCAAATGGTGGGAAGGGCTGTAGACGGAAACTCTGGACCAGCCCTGGCGTACGATGTGAAGAAGTTCCGCGGGTAGACCCCGCTGGGGGAGTGATCCGATGGACGAACGTACTGATCGACCCGATGACCTGCCGGAAGCAGGGGATGAAGTTGCCGGCGGGCTTGCCCAAGTGGCCCCCTCTGAGTCGGCTGACGAGACGGGTTCAGCAAAGACGGATCCTCTGGCTTGGGCGCCAGCCGTCCCGCGGGGAGAGCGGTTGGGCCGGGCATCCCGTCGTCGCTCGGCGGCCGGGCCACTCCAGCGAGCCTTCTGGGTCCTTGGGAGCGGTGCGGCAGCCCTGCTCCTTAGCGTTGCGCTAGTCCGTTGGGGGGCGCCCCTCTTCTGGGGAACCCCGCAGAGCCCACCCGCCAAGGGCGAACCGAGCCCCGGTCAACCCAGCCCTGGTGAACCGAACCCTGGTCAGCCTACCCCTGGTCAGCCTACCCCCGGTCAGCCTACCCCCGGTCAGACCACCCCTGGTCAGCCTACCCCCGGTCAGCCCACCCCCGGTGGCCCCGACTTGACCGGACTGCCCACCCCGCCCCCGGCGGGCGCCCCCGCCCTCTACTTCATGTACGGCAAGCGCTCCTGCAAGATGGTCGCCCTTACCTACGATGCCGGCTCCGGCGCCGACGGCGCCGCCGCCATCCTCGATATGCTGAAGGCCCGCGGGCTCCACTCGACCTTCTTCCTCACCGGCCGCTGGGCCGAACAGTTCCCCGACCTAGCCCGCCGGATCAAGGCAGAGGGGCACGAGATCGCCTCCCACTCCTACAGCCATCCCGACTTTACCACCCTAAGCGAGGATGCGATGCGAGTGGAGCTCGACAAGGCGAGCGCGGCGATCAAGGCTGCCACCGGTGCCGACCCCCGGCCCTTCTTCCGGGCGCCCTACGGCGCCTGGGATGAGCGTGTCGGCCGGCTACTCAACGCGGAGGGCTACCCCTACACGATCCACTGGGACGTCGACACGCTCGACTGGCAGTTCCCTGGGGTCGCGAAGGAGGTCGAGCGCATCCTGAAGGCCCAGGGCGGCTCGATCGTCCTGATGCATATGAACGTGGCGGACACCGCCGTCGCCTCCGACCAAGCGATTCCCGTGCTCCAAGCCCGCGACCTTCAGCCAGTCCCGCTCAGTGAACTGCTTCGCTGCCAGGGAAGCTAAACGACTCCGCGCAAAACTCGAAGAGACCCTCTGGACATCCTGGATAACGAGGAGTAGCATAGTCGATAGCGTAAGTTTGTTCCTTGAGGAGGTCCGCAGATGCTGGGCAATCTTGGCTTTACGGAGATCCTGGTTATCCTGGTCGTAGCCCTGCTGATCTTCGGCCCGAACAAGCTGCCGGAGCTTGGCAAGAGCCTGGGTCAGGGCATCCGGGAGTTCAAGAAGTCGGTCGGCTCGATCCAAGAAGAGGTGACCAAGGCCGTCACCGAGGATGAGAAGAAGGCGTAACGCAGATACGTAAGGCGGTGACCACTTGGTCACCGCCTTCTCTTCTATTTCGGCCCAGGTCATCTTCGGAGTGCGCCGTTGGGCACCATCTGGAGTGACTGCTGGGCCGGCGGTCTTGTACCCGGCGCTTCGGAAGCGAGGGCACTACGGAAGATTCCTGCTAATAAGCAACAGACGAGCAGCAGTAGCCAACCCACCCTGGTCATGCGCGTTCCCTCCCTTCTGGGTGGCCGCGACCCAGAGCTGGGTCCCTTCGTTATGAAGATCCCACCGCTCGGCCTGCTCTGCATGCGTGCGAGCGAGCATTGCACACCGCTGGGTCTCTTCCAGGTTCGCCTCGGCCAGTGCGATCCGCCCCAGGGTGATATAGGTCGTGGCCAGGTGTACGTGGCGCTGGCGCTCATCCAGGGCCCGCAAGACCTGCTGGCAGGCCTGCTTGGCCGCCTCCCGATCTCCTTCCAGGAGGTGCAGCGCCGCCCGGTCTGCCCAGAGCGAGGTCATCCGAGCGAGATCGAGTTCCTCCCGCACAGACCTGGCGACGAGGTCCAGCTCGATGCGGGCGCCCGCCGAATCGCCGAGCAACATCAGCGCCCAGGCCAGATTCTGGCGGATCTGCACGTGCGTCTCTGGGCGGGACTCTGGTAATGCAAGCGCAGCCCGATACTGGGTGACCGCCTCCACCAACCGGCCGGACTGCCGGTAGGCCCAGGCCAGATTGTAACGGGCGAGGTCCTCAAACTGGGCCCATTCTGGATGCCTGGTCAGACCGTCAATGTAGGCCTCCAGCAAGGCGGCAGCATCCGCCACCCGACCGAGTGCCATCAGGGCGAAGGCGAGGCAGATGCGGACCCGACCCTCCAGGGTTCCCTCATGCGCAGACTGTGACCAGGAGAGTGCTTGCTCACCAGCGGCGATCGCCAGAACGACCTGGTTTTGATCCAGAGCGGCGTCACACTTGTAGTAGAAGACCCAACCGATCTGCTCGGGTGGACAGTTGCCGCTCATCAAGAGGGCGTCTGCGTTCGCCAGGATAGTGGCTGCGTCCCTCTGCTTGAACGCTGCCTGAAGCTCCTCGAACGTGATCACCCGCCATCACCCCTCCGCACGGAGAGTCTTCATCACACCCCACTTTCATAGTACCATCAGGCGATCAGAAATGGAAGAGATTTCCTGGAAAATTTTGTGTTAATGAGGGAGCAGATCGACCCGATGGGCGCCACACTCGCGCAAGGAGCGAGCGATCGACTCGGCTTCATCCCCATCGTTGGCCCGTGCCACAACCGCCCAATCACCAGCCCGTACCCGATCACCCCAACGCTTGGCGACGGGGTCGCTATCGCCCATCTGGTTGGCCGCCCCGGTGTAGGAGTTGATCGTCTGTGTGGCGAGGCCATTGCCAGCCGGATCGGTCGCGGGGCGGGGCAGGTCGCCGGCGAAGGATGGGGTAAGGATATCAAGCTCGTCGCCCGTCAGGTTGTGCTCATCCCGCAGGAGAGCGGCAGCTAGGTCGGCGGCGTCGGAGTGGACGAAGAGTCCCAAAACCGTGTGACCCATGGATGCATTCCTCCTCTTTCTCGCCGCGTAGTCTCCCACCGGGGGGCGCCCTGTAGCCATCAGTCGCCAGTCGACTCGACGGCGACGGGCTCCTCACTGACCGAGAAAGGGCGGCTTCAATGGCCGGGAGCGAGAAGGGCTGGACCGCTCTACCAGGAGCTCCAAGGAGCGCAGGAGCGCCCCAAGCGCGAGGAGCCCCGGCCAGATGGCGCCAAACCAGTCGCCACGGACCAGCAGGAGCACGGCCAGCACCGGCGCCGTCAGCAGGAAGGCGAACCGAATGCGGAGCCGATTGAGACCCGGTAAGGCTTCGATCATAATCCAGGCGATCAGCATCCCACCCACCAGGAAGATGCCGCCAAGGATGAAGGCCATGAACGTGGGCGCCAGGACCGGCAAGAGTCCAACCCCTGCCGCCCCACCTACGAGCCAGAGATTCGCTACCCAGTAGACCAGCCGCCTCACGTTCATCACCACCTCTTTAGCTTTGAGGCTATCACAACTAGTTTTAACTCTCAATCGATTATCGAGAGGGATTTTAGCACGGTCAATGTGCTAAGATAGAAAGAGTTTGTGCAAGGAGGCGTCGCAGCGCATGCACCCATTCGACCTCAACTACATGGCTGACAAGACTGTGGAACTCTGCCGAATCCCCTCGCCGACCGGCTACACCGAGCAGGCGATCACCTGGATGGAGAACGAGTTCGCTGCCCTGGGGGTGCCGACCTACCGCACTCGCAAGGGCGCCCTCATCGCTACCCTCGCCGGCCAGGAGACCGAGCGGACCCGCTGCCTGACCGCCCACATTGATACCCTGGGCGCCATGGTCAAGGAGATCAAGGGGAACGGCCGTCTGAAGCTGACCCGCATCGGCGGGTACTCCTTCCAGACGATCGAGGGCGAGCACGTCACGATCCACACCGCCAGCGGCAAGGCCTATACGGGAACCGTCCTGGTGACCAAGGCCTCCGTTCACGTCTTCGCCCAGGAGCACTACAAGCAGGAGCGCGATGAGCATACGATCGAGGTCCGCATCGATGAGCGGACCACCTCCCGGGCTGAGACCGAGGCGCTGGGGATTGGCGTAGGCGATTACGTCTCGCTCGACCCGCGCTCGATGCGGACGCCGGCCGGCTTCGTCAAGTCCCGCCACCTCGACGACAAGGCCTGCGCTGCCATCCTGCTCGGCGTCGCGAAGGCGGTCAAGGAGGGCGAGATCAAGCTCGCTGCCACGACGCACCTGCTGATCTCCAACTACGAGGAGGTCGGCCACGGCGCCTCCGTCTTCCCGGCGACCACGGCCGAGATGATCGCCGTCGACATGGCCGCCGTCGGTGAAGGGCAGACCTCGGACGAGTTCTCGGTCACGGTCTGCATGAAGGACTCGACCGGCCCGTACGACTACGAGCTCTCACGGCGCCTGCAGGCGATCGCCGCCTCGGAGGGGATCGCGCTGAAGATGGATATCTACCCGTCCTACGGCTCAGACGCCTCGGCGGCTCTGCGGGCGGGCGGCGAGTTCAAGGCCGCCTGCGTGGGCCCGGGCATCGACGCCTCGCACTCGTTCGAGCGCTGCCACGAGGAGTCGCTACTGGAGACGGCCCGGCTGCTCCTGGCCTATCTGACCCGCTAACGATCATGGGGAGGCTCTACTGGGCCTCCCGCTCTTTTTGAGGTGGAATCCCGTGCTTGATGGATTCTGGAAGGCTGCCGCAGCCGCCCCCTTTGTGATCCTGACCGACTTTGACTTCACGATCTCTAACGAGGACGTCGGGGACCTGATCGCCGAGAGGCTGGCTCCACCCTCCGATGAGACCCGGCGCCGCTTTGGCCGCCGGGAGATTGGGACCCGGGGCTACTGGCTCGACTCCATGATCCGGGTGGAGCAGGCGGCAGCGGAGTGCCTCGCCGACCAGGTCGGGATCGACCCGGGCTTCGTCCCGTTCGCTGACTGGTGTGCTGAGCAGGGGATCCCGCTGGCGGTCGTCTCAGACGGGTTCTCGTTCTACATTGATCGAATCCTGGCGCGGCATGGGGTGCGCCCGCTGCCGGTCTTCTCGAACCGGTTTGGCGGGACCGGGTCGCTGCAGTTCCCGCATGGGAATCCGTACTGTGACCTCTGTGGGTGCTGCAAGGCGGGGATCGTACGGCGGGTGAAGGATTCGGGGGCCCATATCCTCTACCTGGGCGATGGGGTCTCGGACCGCTACGCCGTCGCTTTTGCGGACTGGGTCTTCGCCAAGGCTTCTCTGGCCGACCGGATGCGGGAGTGGGGCGCCCCCTTCTTCCCGCTGACCGATTGGGGCGCCGTGCAGAGGACGGTGGCTGCTGGTCTGGCCCAGTTCCGGGATGGGAGCCATCCCGGCAAAGCCGGACTGGCGGCAGACCCGATCTGCCGCTTCTAGACGGGCGCCTTCCCCTGGTGGTTCGAGTCGCAGGGGCTCTGGCATGAGCGGTGGGAATAACGCAGGGCGGGCCGTTCACGGCCCGCCCTCTCTCATCGTTCAACCAGCATGAGCGTCGAGTCGGGTAGCCATCTGGTGTAGGCGACGTCCGGCAGGGCGACTTGGCGCCCGGTCTCTACCTCGATCAACCGCTTCGTCCCTGTGTAGGGGATCACCCAACGGCCATCGGGGCTGAGATCCCCCTCCGGCGGAACCGGGCGGCTCGAGGGCTGACCAGCGCGGGTCAGGCGGACGCTCTCCCACTTGCCATCCGCGAGCGGGCGCCCCACGATCAGATCGCCGTCCTTCAACCACGCAGAGGGCCACCAACCAGGAAACCGGCGTACGATCTCCCCTTCCAGATTGACGATCACGGTCTCGACTGGACCGCCCCAGATCCCTGACTGGGCAGCGTTCCCGATC
>DATGYC010000301.1:0-2413 GCA_035298385.1 Symbiobacteriaceae bacterium
CCCCACGTGTAGGGCTGGGGGCGCCCCGTCAGGTTCCGGGTGCCGAGGAGCAGGACCAGGCGGCCTGCTTCCATCCGCTCGTTCAGCGTCAAGTCACGGGTCCTGACCGCCTGCTCGGGGTCGAGGTCCTTCACCCTGACCAACCGATCGGGGATCTGGCTCCTGTCCTTGCTGGAGAGGGGCAGAACGACCCGGAACTGCATGATGACGCTGGTGTTCGCATCGGGCAGGTCGCCGCCGGGGAACGGGGCAGGGGCGCTGTTGGTCAAGGTGAACGTCACGTTCTGGCGACCCGTGAAGTCGAGGATCACGTCCACGCGCTCCGCTGGGGCCAGGGTAAGCGTCGTTACGGTGACCGGTCGCTCCAAGAGTCCGCCATCGACGCCGATGACGTGGAAGGGCAAGGTTGGATCGAACGTCAGGGTATAGAACCGGGCGTTCGAACCATTCAGGAGCCGGAAGCGATACCGTCGTGGCTCAACATTTTGGAAGGGCCAGACCTTGCCGTTGGCCAGGATCGTGTTGCCGAAGAACTCCGGCACCCACTCCGCCGGGTAGAAGAGTGATCCATCGCTATTGAATGTGCGGTCCTGAATCACGATCGGGATCTCAAAGGGCCCCTGGGGCAGAGGCAGCCGCTCCTCCGCCTCGTCGCGCAGGAGATAGAAGGCCGCAAGCCCCGCATAGACGTTGAGCCGCGTGATGCCGATCGCATGGTCGTGGTACCACAGGGTGGTAGCAGGCTGCCGGTTTGGATACTCGAAGACGTCCGTTACGAAGGCAGGCCCGATCTCGGTCATGCCTGGGGTATACCATTGGTCGGGATGCCCGTCGAAGGCGGCCGGCGTGTTGCCGTCATGCAGGTGCACGACGTTCCGCACATCAGGCCGGAACTCCTCGGCGCCGTGGATCGTGTGATCGACCGTGAACAGATGGGTCGTTGGCAGGTCGTTGATCCAGTGCACCCGGATCGGTTCGTCCCGCCTCGCCTCGATGGTGGGCCCCGGGTAGAGGCCGTTATAGCCCCAGATGGTGGTCAGGGGGAAGTCCCGATGGAGCCGCTGCTGGTTTTGGCGCATCCGCACCTCGAAGAAGGGCTCACCACAGATCGTGTCAACCGGCGAGAGTACCGACGGAATCGGCAGAGGGTCTACGAACTTCGGGACGCTATTGGGATTCGCCGGATCCACCACGTGCTGTCACCTATCTCTACAGCTTCATGAATAGACGGGGATAGATGTCCCCTCTTTAGTCTATGTAGACGGGCTGGCGTGGCGATCGAATCGGTGGAGATCCGCCCCCCTCGTTGCTAATTGGCCCAGGCGATGTACTTGATCGGCACGTAGCCCTGTTTGCCCTCTGCGGTCTTCACACGGGCCCGCTGCTCCTGGTCGCCCCGGACGGAATCGCCGCAAACGCGGAGATGTTGGACGTCCATCTGAGTTCCCAGAGCGGACCGCTGTCGGCGATGGGCCGAACCGCTCCGTCCAGTAGGGAGACCATGTACAGCTTCGTGTCTGAGGTGAAGATGAGCGTGCTACTGTCCGGGCCAAACGTGGTGACGCGGGGCTTGGTACTGCTCGGTTCCGCAATGGCGAACTGCAGGGCGGTCGTCAGCGTCTCGGCGTTAACTTACGTAAACTTTCCGGAGAAGGTTTGCTGGTTGGTGGGCCCCCAGCGACCATCGAAGGCGCCCGGCCCAGGCTTGAAGTCGCTCACTTCCTCAAACACCAGGCGGGATCCCATGGCGCCAACCAGTTCATACCGGTGCCGGTCCCACTGGAAGAGTCGCGACGAGCTGCGGTCGGCAAGGTAGCCCTGCTCGGCGGTGCGGGCGATCACCCAGCGAGCGTCCTCGCTGAGCCGGAAGGCCGCCTTGAACTAGGCTGTGGGCTTCGGGCTGCCGGGCAAGGTCGGCACCTGCTGCCAGGCATCTGTTGACGAATAGTAAATCTTAAGGGAAAATTGTGGTTGACTGACATTGTCAATCAACCACAAGCTCAACTGTTCAGGGTGATCCGAAAGGAGAGAGATTATGAAGTACCTTCTCACCTCGGCTGGCATCAAGAACACCAGTATCCAGAACGCGCTCCTAGAGCTCCTGGGCAAACCGATCGCCGAGTCCAGCGCCCTCGGCATCTCCACCGCGTCATACGCCATACCCGGCGGTGCTGGCAAAGCATGGAAGTTCTTCACCGGACAAGCCACCACACCGATGTGCGAGCTGGGTTGGAAGTCCATGGGCATGCTGGAACTCACCGCGCTGCCCACCATCGATGAAGAGCTCTGGATCCCCATGGTCCGGGAGACTGACGTACTGCTGGTCAATGGCGGCGACCCCTTATATCTGTGCCACTGGATGCGGCAGTCCGGACTGGCAGACCTCTTGCCGTCGCTGAGCAAGCTGGTCTAC
>DATGYC010000302.1:0-11732 GCA_035298385.1 Symbiobacteriaceae bacterium
CTTGCGGGTCGTGCCCGCGGCCTTGACGGCCTCAAGGGCAGCCTGGCCCTTGAAGGCGACACCCTTCTTCAGCTTGACGAAGAAGCCGAGACCCGCCTCGTAGGGGTTGGTCTGGTCGGTGATCTCGTGGCCGTAGAGCGGAAGCTTCGCCTCGAAGCGGAGCGTGTCGCGGGCGCCCAGACCCGCCGGGACCAGCCCTTCGGCCTTACCGACCTTCAGGAGCAGGTGCCAGAGGGCGGTGGCGTCAGCCTGGTCGCAGTAGAGCTCGAAGCCGTCCTCACCGGTGTAGCCGGTGCGGGAGACCACGAGGGTCTTGATCGTTCCAATGAACTCTCCCTGGACTGCGTGGTAGAACGGGAGGCTGGACCAGTCGTAGCCCGGGGCGAGCTGCATGAGTATCGACTCCGCCTTCGGCCCCTGCAGGGCGATCTGGGCGACACCCGCCGAGATGTTGGTCAGCTGCAGGTTGTTCAGGCCGGACTCGTCCTTCACCTGGTTGACCCAGGCCCAGTCCTTGTCGATGTTGCCCGCGTTGACGACGAGCCAGTAGCGCGCCTCGCCGAGCCGGTAGACCAGGATGTCATCGACGATCGTTCCCTCGTCGTTGCACATCATGCCGTACTGAGCGGCGCCGATCTCAAGCTTGGCGACGTTGTTGGTCGAGATGCGCTGGATCAGCTCGAGCGCCTCGGGACCCTCCACCAGGAACTCGCCCATGTGCGAGACGTCAAAGAGGCCTGCGGCACCGCGGACGGCCCGATGCTCTTCCATGACGCCGGTGTACTGGACGGGCATATCCCATCCACCGAATGGGACCATGCGGGCGCCCAGGCCAACGTGCGCCTCAAAGAGCGGTGTGCGCTTCAACTGCTCAGTCACGGGTCTCCACCTCCCGTAGTCTGTCCAAAACTTGGCTGGGCTTCAAGGTACAGAAAACGGAACAAAGGAAACACGGGTGCCCCGCACCTGTGCTCCTCTGTCCCGTTTCATTGCCAGTTCAGAGTTCGTCCGGCCCCGGTCCGTTCTGCCTGAGAGATTCCGTCCACCCCCAGGAGGGCAGACATTGCTCCTTCGGCGCTCGACCTCACGTCGAGACTCTTCCGGTGGCCATCATCCGTCCGTATTTACTTGTGCAGACCAGCCAAGGCTCATTTTACCAGAGGCCCCCCCTCCCCTGTCTAGTGCGAACCAGCCGAAAGAGCAGGAGAGTCAGGAGAATTCCACCGCTAACCGGAGCGATCCAGCCGAGGGCGCGCTGTAGCAGGGGCGCCACCGAGTGGCCCGCCGCCAGCCAGAGCCCGTTGTAGGCGAGCGTGGAGAGGGCGACGGCCGGAAAGTAGCGCCGGGGATCGACCTGCAGGGCGCCCGCCGCCCAGAGGGAGGCGGCCCGGACGGGCGGGAGGAACCGGCTGACGAGGCCCATCAACGGACCCCAGCGGCGGAAGAGGGCGCTCAGGCGGTCGCCTTCGGCCTGGCTCATCCCGCCGAGGCGCGCGATCCGCTCCAGGGCGCGGGCGCCCCCCCGCTGACCGCCCCAGTAGGCCCCGGCGGCACCGACCAGGTAGCCCCCCGTCGCCAAGGCGAGGGCCGGGCCCGCTGCGAGTCCGGTCAAGGGAGTTGTCACCAGGAGCAGTTCGGCCGGAATGGGGAGTCCTAGGCCCTCTAAAAAGGAGCCGAGGACGAGTTGAGCCGGGACGACGGCCGGCGCCGCTAGGCGGGCGGCCACTGGACCTGCACCGCACTGGCCAGCCGCCGAGAGACCATCGGCCAATTGACCACGTGCCACCAGTTCTTGATGTACTCCGGCCGCCGGTTCTGGTACTTCAAGTAGTAGCTGTGCTCCCAGAGATCGAGCGGCAGCAGCGGGATGATATCCTGCTGGGAGAGATTCTGGTGTTTCTCCGCCTGGAGAATCTCCAGGCGGCGGGACCGGGGCGCCCAGACCAGCAGGGCCCAGCCGCCGCCCTCCACCTCCGCCGCCGCCTTCGTGAAGTGCTGCTGGAAGAGATCGAAGGAGCCGAAGTCCCGGTCGATCAGGCGGGCCAGTTCACCGGAAGGCTTGCCGCCAGCGTTGGGCGCCATCGTCTTCCAGAAGAGCGAGTGCAGATAGTGACCGGCGCCATGGAAGGCCAACTCACGCTCCCAGTGCTTGACTAAGCTGTAGTCGCCCGTCCGGCGGGCCTCCGCTAGGGCCTTCTCGGCCTTGTTGAGGCCATCCACATAGGACTGGTGGTGCTTGTCGTGATGGAGGCGCATCGTCTGTTCATCAATGTACGGTTCCAGGGCGTTGTAGGCGTAGGGGAGCGGGGGTAAGACGTGACCACCGATGGGGACCGGTTCACCCAGCGGGACTGGGGTCGGCATGGCGAAGGCGCCCGAGCCCGGGCCACCGGGCCCCATGGGCGGCGCACCGCCCGTCTCACCCGCAGGGCGCGGCGGTGTCGTACCAGGCATCATGCCCGGTTCCGTCCCAGGCGGCGTTCCCGGTTCCGTCCCGGGCCCCGTCACCGCAGCCGCCACGTTCTTCAGCCCCTTCAGGGCGCCCCTGGCTCCCTGCTTCGCCCCATCGACGGCGCCCTCTACCGCCTGGTTGGCGATCCCCTTCAGTCCCTCGGCCAAGGTACCGGCACCCTTGGCGCCCTGGATGGCCAGTTTGGCCCCCTGCTGGGCGCCCTCCTTGGCGCCTTCCACCGCCATCTGACCCATCCCGCCCAGCATTCGCTGCGCAAACTGCGTAACCCCGTAGAGCGCCTGACCCGCGCGGCTAAAGAGCCCAGCCGCCACCATCGGGGTGGCGGCGAGCCCGCTCTGTGCCGCTGCGACCGTCTCGCCGAGTAGACCCTCCAACCGCTGCTCCCACTCGATCAGTTGGGCTCGGAGCTTCGGCTCCATGTTGGAGCCGTCCTTCCGCTGGGACCGGAGGAAACCAATCGCCCGCTCCAGCGCCTCACGGAGCTGGGCCAGCGCCTTCAACGGTCCGTCCATGCTCTCCCTCCCCCTTTCAGGGGATGGTATGAGCCTCAGCTTGGTCACTTGCTAAGCGGGGCACGGTGGAGCCGATCCCCCACCCGGGCCATGCCCGCACAACCACTGGGTAACTCCAACAGGTCGACCGTGCCCGGCACCCGGCCGGGCGCCCGCCAGGGCATCACCCTACGCCGAACTGCAAGGACGCGCCCACTCGCATCTAGGTAGATCAGGTCCAAGGGGACCCGCATGAAGTGCGTATGAACGCTGGAACAGCCGGGCAGGAAGAGCCCCGTGCCCATCGGCAGGTAACGGCGCCCGGCAAGGCCAAACAACCGCGCCCAGAAGGAGCGGGCAACATCAATCTGCACCCCCAACCGTTCACCGGTTCGGTCGTTCCAGACCGCATAGTACACAAGACTCACCCCCCTTACACGGGAAGGTTGGACGGACGAACCATCCAGACCTCTGTACGGGGAGCGAAAAGGCAAGGGCGAGCGGTGGGGGAACCGCTCGCCCTTGCCTCTCCCTTGAGAGGGCCGTTTTATTTAAGAGGGGTGCCGGGAAGCAAGGATGCTAGCAGCCCGTAGACGTCGCCGGCTTCGCCGCCTACAAGCAGTAGGAGGGAGAGGATGCCAACTGCAACCAGACCGAAAATGGTAGCGTAGTCCACCAGTACCTGACCAGGTTCCCACTCTTGCCATTCCTGGATCACTCGTTGCACCTGACGCACGTTCCCTCTCCTCCTTTCGAGGGCAGGAAGGATAACAGCACGGCCCCCTCCGACTACTGCCGAAGGGAGCCCTGCTGAATCTGCCTTGGGGGAAGGCATTCAGGGGTTCGACCCTTTCGGCAACCCGGCTACCTTGCTTCACCTCTGGGGGGAGAGGCGACCGTCAGGCCCGTGGCTTTGCGTCCGCCGTTTTCGCGGCGTTTGCCATTTGTCGTGGGTGTAGTGAGGAGTCCGACTGTCGCTCGCCCTTGGGGGGAGGGGAGCGATTCCTTCTGCTTGATTTATACTATAGCACCCCAGTGGTATGTACAACATCCAACTAGAGGCTCATTCTGACTACACGTCACAATGGGACTATGGTCCCAAGAGACCCACTACCTGGTGCGGCTGGTCCTAGGGCCTAGTCCCAGTTGACTAGGCGCTACCACCCCTGAAGAGGGCGCCGCCCAGCCCTCCATCAGACTCCGCTCCCGACGAGTGACCCCAGCAACAGCACCTGTGGGAGACCGCTGACTGGATGATCCACCACCTGGACCGCCGTCCCCCAGACCCGGGCGATCAGGTCGGGCGTGACGACCGCGCGGGGCGCCCCGTCCGCAGCGATCTCTCCCTGATGCAAGACGACGATCCGATCCGCCACCTGCGCCGCCAGGTTCAAGTCGTGGAGCACGGCGACCACCGTCAGCCCCTCACTCTGGTTCCGCCGCCTTACGAGCGAGAGCAACTCCACCGAGTGGGCCATATCCAGATGGGCGGTCGGCTCATCCAGCAGGAGCAACTTCGGCTCCTGTGCCAGCGCCCGGGCGAAGAGGACCCGCTGCCGCTCGCCACCCGAGAGGGCGGTGATCGGCCGGTCGGCTAGGTGAGTCGTGCAGGTCTGATCCATCGCCTGGCGGACGATCGCCCAGTCCGCTGCCGTCTCCCGCTGGAAGCGGCCCACATAGGGCAGACGTCCCATCCCCACCACCTCTTGCGCAGAGAAGGCGAAGTCGACCTTCGTCTCCTGGGCCAAGACTGCGATGAGGCGGGCCCGCTCCGGGGCGCCCAGCCGGCGCAGGTCAAGCGGCGCCGCCATCGAGCGATCAGAGACCTCGATCTGACCGGCCGCCACCGGGACCGCCCCGCTAATCGCCCGGATCAGGGTCGACTTGCCAGAGCCGTTCGGCCCCACCAGGGCGACGAACTCGCCGTCAGCGATCTGGAGCGAGAGGTTCCCGAGTACCACCTCCCGCCCGTAGCGAACGGTGAGGCCTGAGATCGCAAGGTCCATCCCTCTCCCCCCTTAAACAGTCGGACGGAGCCGGGTCCGAAGCAGCCAGATGAAGAACGGGCCACCCAAGAGCGCCATCACGAGGCCCACGGGCAGTTCCTGCGGTGAGAGCAGGAGCCGGGCGCCCAGGTCGGCCAGGACCAGCAGCACCGCCCCACAGACCGCCGCCACGGGCAGCAGCCGCCGGTGGTCCGGTCCCACCAGGAACCGGCAGGCGTGCGGCACCACCAGCCCGACAAAGCCGATCGAGCCGCAGAAGGCGACCGCCGATGCGGTCAGGAGCGCCCCCGCCAGCAGGACCCAGCGTTTCATCCGCTCGACCTCGACACCCAGGTGGTGCGCCGTCTCTTCGCCCATCAGGATCACGTTCAAGTCCCGCGCCCAGTAGAGCAGGATGCCAAGCCCAACGGCCACATAGGGAAGCAGCCAGAGAAGCTTCGCCCAGGAAGCGCCACCCAGCCCGCCCATCATCCAGAAGAGGATCGCCTCACGGACATCGCTCGCCGTGAAGAAGAGCAGGAGCGAGACGAAGCTGACCGCCAGCGAGCCGATCGCCCCACCGCCCAGCAGAAGGCCGACCAGCGAGACCCCGGTCCCGATCCGTGCGAGCCGATAGACGATGGCGACCGTCACCAAACCGCCCACGAAGGCGAAGAGTGGCACCGGCCCGACCGCGATGAGGGCGCCCCCCCGGGCTACCAGCGCAGCCATCGCCGGGAGCCCCAGCAGGGCGATCGCCGCCGAGCCGCCCAGCGCCGAGCCAGCCGAGACCCCAATCACGTAGGGGTCGGCCAGCGGGTTCCGGAAGAGCCCCTGGTAGGCGACGCCCGCCATCGCCAGGGCAGAGCCGGCAACGGCGGCCATCAGGACCCGCGGGAGCCGGATCTGCAGGAGGATCGCCTCATGCTGCGGCAGCCAGTCCGGGGCGAGCCCGAAGGGGCGCCCCAGCAGGATCCGCACCACCTCACCTGGCGGAATCTTGACCGTCCCCAGTCCGGCGGCCATGACAAGGGCGAAGACGAGGAGCAGGACAAGGAGCCAGACGGCGGACCGGCGCATGGGGTCACCTCCAGGAATGCCGGAACGAGATCGCCTAACCGGGGAAGAGCTCCGGGTGGATCGTCTTGGCGAACCACTGCAGGCCTAGGATCAGGCGGGGCCCCGGCCGCACGCCCAGGTTGGGATCATCCATGCCAAAGACCTTCTTCGCCTTGATCGCCTTCAGGCCACCAAAGCCCGAGCGCTGTCCCACCGAGGCGACAGCCTCCTTGGAGGTGATGTAGAGGTCGGGGTCCTTCGCCTGAACCTGCTCCAGGCTGTAGTTGGTCCAGCCCTTCACATCAGCGCCGATATTGACGCCGCCAGCGAGCGTGATCAGGTCGTTGATGAACGTCTCCTGGCCAGCGGTCATCAGCGGGTCATGCCAGACCTCGTAGAAGACGGTCGGCTTGGGCTTCCCGGCGACCTTGGTCACCACCGCTGCGACGTCCGCCTTCATCTGATCGACCAGCTTGGTCGCCGCCGGCTGGGCGTTGACCACCTGGCCGAGCAGAGCGAGGTCCTTGTAGACATCGTTCAAGGTCTTCGGATCGAGGACGAGGACGGGAAGCTTGTACTCGTTGGCCAGCTTATCCCGCTCGGCGACGGAGCCACCGATGACCAGGACCAGGTCTGGCTGGGCGCCCATGATCGCCTCATAGTTGGGCGGCACGTACCCACCGATGGACGGGAGCTTGGTCGCCTCAGGCGGGTAGTCGTCAAAGTCAGAGCGGCCGACCAGAAGATCACCCTTGCCAAGGGCGAAGAGCATCTCCGTGTTAGATGGTGCGACGGAGACGACCCGCTTCGGCTCGGCGGCCAGGGTCACGGAGCGGCCCGCGTCGTCGGTAACCGTCAGCGGATAGGTGGTTTGCGTCGAGGTGCTCACCGGAGGCTTGATCGCCGGCTTCGGCGTCTGTGGGCTCTTGGCCGTGCAGGCTGTCAGGAGCAGGACCGGAAGCAGAAGGGCGCCCAGGGACCGGCGCCAACGCGTATTCGCCGTCATCTCGATCAACCTCTCTTTCTCTGCCAACACAAATAATAGACCCCTGGCTCAGCAGAGCCAGGGGTAGATGGAATGATCAACAAGCGGTGCAGACCCGCAGTTGCGCAACGGTCCGCACCTTGGTGACACCTCTTCTCCGAAGGCTCCGCCAAAACCAGTTCAGGCAGGTTTCCTGACTCTCGGATCAACGTTGCCTGTGCTCTGACGTCTCACCCTTCCCAGCCGATGGCCAGTGGGTACGACGCGACACACGCAACTCCCCGATTACAGTGGCGGGACCGTGCCGGATTCTCACCGGCTTCCCTTTTACCTTCTGGCCCTCGCCAGAAGCACCTAAACCGTTCTATTTGGTTGTCTGCTCCAAGTATAAGGGCGCCCCCTAGACAGGGCAAGCCCCCGTGCACGGGGATCATCGAATTCTTTAGGCTTGCGCTTCCTTCTCCAGCGTGACCAGGCCCCGGCGAACCGCCCAAAGCGCCGCCTGGGTGCGATCCGAGACCCCGATCTTCTCAAAGATGTGCGTCAGGTGATTCTTCGTCGTCTTCTCCGAGATGAAGAGCAAGGTTGAGATCTCCCGGTTGGAGGCGCCCTGGGCGACCAGGCGCAGCACCTCCAGCTCCCGGTCGGTCAGACCGACCTCATCGCGCTCCTTCGGCGCCCGATTCTCCCCCTTGGTCATCTCCAGCAGCGCCAGACCGGCGAGCTTCGGATGCAGGTAGGGGCGCCCGGCCTTCGCCGCCCGGATCCCCTCGGCCAGGTTCTGCGAGTCGACATCCTTGACCAGGTAGGAGTTGGCGCCCATCTTCAGCGCCCGCATCAGGTACTCCTGATCCTCATGCATGGTCAGGATCACCACGCCGATCTCCGGGAACTGCTCCTTGATCCGGGCGCAGGCCTCCAGACCGCCGCCGGGCATTGAGACATCCAGGACCACAACATCGGGGCGCATCGAATCGGCCAGATCGATCGCCTCCTGGGCGTTCGCCCCCTCGGCGACGACCTGGAAGTTCCCCTCTAGCTCTAGCACCTGTTTCAGTCCCTGCCGAAAGAGGGTGTGATCGTCTGCGATCAGGATCCGAATCACTTCTCCCATGCTCGGCCTCCCTGCGGCGCCCAGCGGGGCACCATGATTTGCAAGGTAGTTCCGGCACCTCGTGCGCTCACGACCGTGAGCGTTCCCCCAAATAGCTCGGCGCGCTCCCGCATGCTCACGAGGCCGAACCGTCCAGCCGCCCCCTGTCCACGCAACGTGGCGGGATCAAAGCCCACCCCGTCATCCTGGATCAGGAGCGAGACCTGTTCCGAGTCATTCAGATCGACTCGGATCGTGACCTTTGCGGCACCAGAATGTTTCGCCACGTTCGTTAACGCTTCCTGCACCAATCGGAAAAGGGCGACCTCAACCGCACCGTCGAAGCGCGCCTCCGCCCCGACGATGGTCAACTCCGAGTGAATCCCCGACTTCGCCGACTGGTCCTTCATCAAGATGCGCAGGGCCGGTACGAGTCCCAGGTCGTCCAGCGCCATCGGGCGCAGGTCAAAGATCAGCTTGCGCACATCCTGCAATGAGAGCCGGACCAACTCCTTGAGCTGCGGCAACTCTAGGGCCAGGCGCTGCGGATCGGTCTGCGCCAGGCGCTGGCAGACGTCGATGCGCAGGACGACCGAATTGAGTAGCTGGGCCGGGCCGTCGTGAATCTCACGCGCAAACCGGCGCCGCTCCTCCTCTTGTGCTCGGATCGCATAGAGTCCGAGGCCCTGCCCCTCACGGGCGAGCGCCAGACCCTCGGTCACAACGGCGAGGGCGGCAGCCATCCGGGCGCCCTCCGTCCCCGTCAGGGACTCTTGCACGCTGGCCAGTTCATCTAACGCTTGCTCCACCACGGCCTGATCGCGCATCCCCATCGGATCCCCTCCAGCTTGGCAGTTCCAGCTTGGCCGTTCCAGCTAGATCAGTTCTCGCTGAAGGGCTACATCTCCTTCCGCTTGGGCACCGCGAGCCTCCCGGTCATATGCTGAAGCATCGAGTGCCAGGGCCACGGCGCCCGGCGGTAGGAGGGTATCCGGATGCCAGAAGCGGTCCTGCCGATCATCATTAGCGAAGTGCAAGCCAGAACCGTCGTCGAAGCCACCATCGTCCTGCCCGAGGAGGTTCTGCGGGTCGAGACGGCCAACACCCAGGTCCAGATCGATCGTTGCCGCGTCAACAACAACTCGGTCTTCATTGCGGGTCGGGTGATCATCAACATTCCGTTCAAGACCGGGACGATCGACGATACCGGAACCGGATTGGGGATGACCAGGACAGTCTGCGGCGACCTTCGTCACTGCACCGCCTTCATCCCGTTCACCGTGTTGACGGACGTCCCGGGCGCCCAAGAGGGCGACCAGTGCCGCATCATCAGGGCCTGCGTCCGCGATCTGTTCATCGACCGGCCAGACAACAATAACGACAATGCCGATGATACCGGCAACGACCACGACCGTCTGAATGTGGCGGCAGAGGTCTGCATCCGGCTCCAAGTCACCCGCGACCAAGTCGTCGATGTGCTGGGGACCGTCCAGCCGACGACCCGCTTCGTTACATTCCCCTCATTCCGATAGGGCGCGCAAGGCGGGGGCAGTTCTGCCCCCGCCCCCTTTATGAATCGGTATCCAGCCGAAGGACCGACTCGGAACCGCCGGCCTCGGCCTCCCCCAGTAAGAGCCGGGGCCGAACCGGCTCGATCACGATCTCGCCGGGCTGGCTGCGAAAGGGCGCCTCGGGGGTTTGCTCGATCCGCACCGCAATCCGGTCGGTCGTTGCTTGGAGCGCCGCCTGCCCCGCCGCCAAACTGAGAACCGCCTCATGCAGGGCGGCTATCTCTGCACGCAAGGCGGTGCTCTCCTGCTGGGCGCTCTCCTGCCCTGCCCGTAGATGGGCAAGCTCCTTCAGGGCGACGGCCAGGCCGCCTAGCTCCACCTGCATCGCCGTCAGCGGCTCGGTCAGCCCGTTCGGTGCTCGGCCCTCGCCGCGCAGCAGGGCGCCCAACTGCTCATCCAGGGCTGAGATGCGCCCCATCAGCGCCGCCGTCGAGAACTCCGGCCGGGCGGCGCGCCCCTCGTCCAGATCCCCGCTCCGCCCCCGACGCCGGTTCGACTGGAAGTAAAAGGTCGCATTCTGAGACAAAAAAACCCCTCCCTGCGCAGCCTCGTGGAAGAGGCTACGCGGGAGGAGCGTGGAGGATTCCCGAGGACGGCGCGACTTTAGCGCCGCAGGGAGTCCAGGGTGGGTGCGAAAGAACTTACGCCAGCACCGGCGCCAGCTTCGCCTTGATCCGGCGGATCACCTCATCGGTGAAGCCCGTCGTCGAGGCGGTGCCGCCCAGGTCACCGGTCCGGAAGCCAGCCGAGACCGCCTCCAGGCAGGCCTCACGCATCGCGCGGCCAGCAGCCTGGTAGCCTTCACCCTCCATCTGCATCAGGAGGGCGGCCGCAGCCAGCTGCATCGCCAGCGGGTTGGCCACGTTCTTGCCCTGCAGGGACGGCGCGGTGCCGTGCGGCGCCTCCGCCATCACGCACTTCGGCTTAAAGTTCTCATCGAACGAGATAAGGAGGGACTCCGAGCCCGCGATCGAGCCGTAGAGGGCCAGGACCAGATCCGAGAGGATGTCGCCGTCACGGTTGAGCGACGGGATCACCAGCGGGCGCTGGGCCCGAGCGAAGAGCAGGGCGTAGGCAGCGTCGATCAACTGGGGATCGTACGGCACCTCCGGATGGTTGGCCGCGGCCTGGTCCATGCACTCCTTCAGGAGGCCTTCGTAGGTCGGCGAGACGGTCCACTTCGGGCCGCCGAAGACGAGGGCGTCCATCTGCTTGGCCAGGATGAAGGAGAACTCCGCCGCAGCGCGGCAGTTCTTGCGCGAGATGTAGGTCGTGCGGTAGGCCATCTCGGCCTGCCCCTCGCCCTCGCGCCACTCCTTCGCCTCATAGGCATCCTCGGTCGCCATGCGGACGACGGCGATAGGGGAGCAGATGTTGCCGATGGTCTCAACGCCCGGCAGGGGGCGCCCGGTGCGCAGGATCACGGTGCCGTCGATCTCCTTGCGGAGGATGGCGTTGGGGGAGCCAACATCGCCGCGGGTCTCCGGGGTGATGGTCGCGGCCTTCAGGCCAAAGCCGTGCTCGCGCATCGCAGCGGCGGCCTCGCGGACGACGCCATTCTTGGTGGCGCGGCGGTTCTCAAGCGAAAGGTCATAGCGGACCAGGTTCAGATCGACGCCGATTACCTCGGGCGCGAGCAGCCGGACCGCTTCCTCCAGGAGTTCCTGGCCGGTCTGGTCACCTTCGAGCACGACGACAGTGGGCGTGAGCGAGTTCAGGTTAGTCATGGGCTCATCTCCCGGCTCAGCAAATGATGACAGAACGCCTCTTCATGTTACCTGCTGATAGGGGACGCGACAAGCCCTTTTGTCTCCCTTGCCCGACTCGATGGGGTATGCCAAATCGTCATGGTCTTATACTTTTTTCACTGAGAGCGCGAACTTTCGCGAGAAAATACTCGTATTAGAAGATGGAAGGGTCAAATCAAAATGGAAAGGAACGATCTCGATGCCGAGGAAGCGTCCGATCTTCGCCACGAAGATCCCTATCGCCGAGGTCCCGAAGAACATAAGCGCTTATACCTTCGATGCGCCCAAGATGGACCTGGGTCCGAAGTACGCCCACATCCGTGACGG
>DATGYC010000303.1:0-5452 GCA_035298385.1 Symbiobacteriaceae bacterium
CGCCCATCACACGCACTACGCGGTCACCTCGGTCCTGCCTGGCCTGGGGGCGGGGCTGGCCTGGAGGTTGGCCCTAGCGGCCCTCGCCTTTGCGCTGGCCGCTCGTCTCTTTGTCTTCCTGACCCATGGGATCAAGGCGCAGCTCCAGAAGCGGATTCCGCTGGCCTGGCTCCGACCGGTCCTGGGCGGTCTGGTCGTGATCGGCCTGACGTTCCTCGTGGGCACGCGGGAGTACCTTGGTCTGGGCGTCCCCGGCATCCTGCGGGCGGTATCCGATCAACCGGTCCCGACCTTCGCCTTCCTCTGGAAGCTGCTCTTCACCGCCGTCACGATCGGTTCTGGCTTCCAGGGCGGTGAGGTGACCCCGCTCTTCTTCATCGGGGCGACCCTCGGGCATACCTTGGCCGGCCCGTTGGGCTTGGCGCCCGACTACCTGGCGGCGCTCGGTTTCGTGGCGACCTTTGGTGCGGCGGCGAACGCCCCGCTGGCCTGCCTGCTAATGGGGATCGAGTTGTTTGGCGGCGGGGTGGGGGGCGCCCTGGCGATCGTCTGTGTGCTGGCCTTCTTGCTGAGCGGCCGAGGGTCGATCTACGGCGCCCAGCGGTGGGGCGCCCAGGAGCCGTAACCAAGCCGTACCCCAGGTGTCACCAAGCCGTACCCCAGGTGTCACCAAGCTGTACCCCAGGTGTCACCAAGCTGTACCCCAGGTGTCACCAAGCTGCACGCAAGGTGCTACCAAGCTGTACACAAGGTGCTACCAAGCTGTACGCAAGGTGTCACCAAGCTGTGCGCCCACCGAATCGCCAAACAAAGAGCCCTGCGCCAAACTGGCGCAGGGCTACTATCTCATAGGGGGCAGACTACTTAACCTGGTCCAGCAGCACCGACTGCCGCTCCAACTGCTCCGCCAGAACCTTGCGGACCGAGGAGAGGGTGGCGATGATGTGCTCGGAGGCCACACGGTAGTACATGTTGAGTCCTTCTTTGCGGGACTCCACCAGACCGTGCTGCTTCATCAGCGAGAGGTGCTGAGAAAGGTTCGGCATGGTGACGTCGACCGCCTTAGCTAACTCGCCCGCGGTCATCTCAGAGTCCTTGAGCGTGTACAGGATCTCCACCCGCTTCGGGCTGGCCAATACCTGACACAACCGGGCTTGTAGCTCATAGATCCGGCGGTCCTGCTCCATTGAAGTGCCTCCTCGCAAACTGCCAAGTTTCCATTCCTATTATGGCCGAAAATTGTTAGTGTGTCAACAAACCAGCATAATTACAGACTCATTTCTACTCCCCTGACCCTATCGCGGAAAATCAATTATATTAGTCGATATACCTATTGATGTCAATACATATCCGATGAATGGTAGGATATTGACTGTAATGGGCATAATGGACTACAATAGGCTTCGCAACCAGTATGTCCTGGCGATATCTGAGGGGCATACTGCAATGGCATGAGTAGCTCAACCCAAGAAGGGGGTCTCTCGCAGTGGAGATGATGCAGAGCGGCCAGCTCGATATGGAACAGCTCTTTCCGGTGCGCCGGGTCCTGAACCCGGACGGTACCTTGGTCGGTGAAGAGCCGAACTTCACCACCGAAGAGCTGATGTCGGCTTACCGCTGGATGGTGTACCTGCGTACCTTTGACGTGCGTGCGCTCAACCTCTCGCGCCAGGGCCGTATGGGCACCTTCGCCCCGTTCGCCGGCCAGGAGGCCTGCCAGGTCGGTTCCGCCTTCTGGCTCCGCCGTGGCAAGGACTGGCTCTTCCCGACCTACCGTGACCACGGCTCGATGCAGGTGATGGGCGTCCCCGGCGCCGACATCATCCGCTACTACATGGGCGACGAGTGGGGCTCCCACGCTCCCGAGGACGTCAACGTCTTCCCGATCTCGATCCCCATCGCCACCCAGTACCTCCATGCCGTCGGCATCGGCTGGGCGGCCAAGATTCGCAAGCAGGACAACGTTGCCGTCTCCTACGTCGGTGACGGTGGCACCTCGCCGGGCGACTTCCATGAGGCGCTGAACTTCGCGGCCGTGCAGAACACCGGCACGATCTTCATCATCAACAACAACGGCTATGCGATCTCCACGCCGAACCGCAAGCAGTTCAAGACCAAGACGCTTGCGCAGCGTGCGCTGGCCTATGACATCCCCGGCTACCGGGTGGATGGACAGGACATCCTGGCGACCCTCCAGGTCTGCAAGGAGGCCTTCGACCGGGCTGTCTCCGGCGGTGGACCGACCTTGATCGAGTTCCTGACCTTCCGGTATGGCCCGCACACCACCCCGGATGATCCCAAGAAGTACCGCGCCCAGTCAGAGGTCGAGGCCTGGCAGGCTAAGGACGCCCTGGAGCGCATGAAGAAGTACCTGATCAACAAGGGTCTTCTGACGGAGGAGCAGGACGCCAAGATGGCCGAGGAGGCGCTGGCGGCTGTCAACGCTGAGATCGCCAAGGCCGAGGCGGCGCCCCGTCCGAAGCTTGATGACATCTTTGACTATGTCTACGCCACGCCGACGCCTGAACTGGAGAAGCAGCGGGCTTACCTGAAGGCGTTCCTGGCGAAGCAGGGTCAGGGGGAGGCAAAGTAACCATGGCGAAGATGACGCTGATCCAGGCGATTAATGATGCGATGAAGGTCGCCATGCGCCGCGATGACCGTGTCTTCATCATTGGTGAGGACGTAGGCCTCAACGGCGGTGTCTTCCGTGCGACGGAAGGGATCTTCGCTGAGTTCGGTGAGGAGCGCGCAATCGACGCTCCGCTCGCTGAGTCCGGCTTCGTCGGTGTCTCGACCTCGATGGCTGTCTTCGGCCTCCGCCCGATCGTCGAAGTCCAGTTCGACGGCTTCCTGGCGCCGGCCCACGAGCATCTGGTCAACCACATTGCCCGCATTCGGAACCGCTCCCGCGGTCGTTTCACCTGCCCGATGGTCCTGCGGATTCCGTCCTTCGGCGGCATCAAGGCCCTTGAGCATCACTCCGAGTCGATCGAGAACTGGTACGCCAACAACCCGGGCCTGAAGATCGTCGTGCCGTCTAACCCGTACGACGCGAAGGGTCTCATGCTGGCCGCCCTCGAAGATCCGGACCCCGTCCTCTACATGGAGCCGAAGCGGCTCTACCGCTCCTTCCGCGCGGAGGTGCCGGAGGAGTACTACACCGTCGAGATCGGCAAGGCTGCCGTCGCCCGTGAGGGTACGGACGTCACCTTGATCTCCTACGGCGTCCATGTCCACACCTGCCTGGAGGCTGCCGACAAGGCCGCTGCCAAGGGCATCTCCTGCGAGGTGATCGACCTCCGTTCGATCAACCCGCTGGATGAGGAGACCTTCCTCGCCTCGGTCAAGAAGACCGGCCGGGCTGTCGTCGTCACGGAGGCCCCGAAGACCGGCGGCTTCCACTCCGAGATCATCGCCCGGATCAACGACTCCGTCCTCGACTACCTCGAGGCGCCTGTCGCCCGTGTCACCGGCTTTGACGTCCCGATGCCCTACCTGCTCTCCGAGGACCTCTATCTGCCGAACGCAGACCGGGTTCTGGAGGCGATCGAGGGCGTCAAGAACTACTAAGAGTAAGTAGCCAGAGGGGGCGGAGGGAGATCTCCCCCGCTCCCCTTGGTCTTTCCTACGAGGAGGACAAATCAGAGATGGCTTACGAGTTTAAGCTGCCGGACATTGGCGAAGGCCTGCACGAGGGCGAGCTGCTCCAGTGGCTGGTCAAGGTTGGCGACCAGGTCAAGGAGGACCAGCCGCTCTTCGAGGTCCAGACGGATAAGGCCGCGGTTGAGATCACGTCCCCGGTCGCTGGCACCGTGGCCAAGCTGCACGGCAACGTGGGTGAGATCGTCCACGTTGGCCACGTGATCGTCACCTTCGGTGACGGCTCGGGCGCCGCGGCGCCCCAGGAGGCCAACTGCGTGGAGGCGACCGACAACAACAAGGTCGGCGATCCGCAGGTGACGGCCGTTGCCGTTCCGGCCCCGGCTGCTGCCGCTGGCGAGCGCAACCTGGCTGTGGCTGGTGAGACCGCCGCGGGCGCCCGCCTCGGCAAGGTCCTGGCCACCCCGGCGGTGCGCAAGTACGCCCGCGAGCAGGGCGTCGATATCGCCACCGTCCCCGGCACCGGCAAGGCTGGCCGCGTGGTCCGTGAGGATATCGACGCTGTGAAGTCCGGCAAGGTTGCCGCCCCGGCTGCCGCTACCGCTGCTGAGGCCCCGGCCGCTGCTGCGCCGGCTGCTGCCGCCGCCCCGGTCGCTCGCCCGGCCGCCCAGCCGCTGCCCGCTGGCGCCAACGAGGAGCGGATCCCGCTCAAGGGCATCCGCAAGATCATCGCGGACAAGATGGTCCAGTCCAAGCTGACTGCGCCGCACGTCACGATCGTCAGCGAGGTCGACATGACCGACCTGGTCGCCTTCCGGAACAAGGTGAAGGAGATGGCGGCCAAGAAGGGGATCAAGCTCTCCTTCATGCCCTTCATCTTCAAGGCCCTGACCACCGCGCTGAAGGAGTTCCCGTACCTGAACGCCTCGGTCGACGATGCGGCAGGCGAGATCGTCCTGAAGAAGCACTACGACATGGGCTACGCCTTTGACACGCCGAACGGCCTGATGGTCCCGGTGATCAAGGACGCCGACCTGAAGTCGATCTTCGCCATTGCGAAGGAGATGCAGGAGCAGATCGAGCGTGGCAAGGTTGGCAAGCTGGCGGCGGACGAGCTGAAGGGCTCCACCTTCTCCGTCTCCAACCTGGGCAACATCGGCGGTCTCTTCTTCAACCCGGTCATCAACCACCCCGAGGTTGCCATCATGGGCGTCGGTTCGACCCAGGAGCGCCCGGTGGTGCGTGACGGCCAGATCGTCATCCGCTCCATGTGCTACCTCTCGCTCTCCTTTGACCACCGCATTATCGACGGTGCGCTCGCCGCTCGCTTCCTCAACCGGGTGATCGAGCTGCTCTCGAACCCGACCCAGCTGATGATGGAGGCGATGTAACCATGGTTATGGGTTCTTCGAAGATCGGTACCGATGTACTGATCATCGGTGCCGGCCCGGGCGGTTACGTGGCTGCTCAGCGCTGTGGTGAGCTCGGTCTGACCACCACGCTCGTGGAGAATGTGGAGCTCGGCGGTACGTGCCTCAACGTGGGTTGCATTCCGTCCAAGGCGCTGATCAACGTCGGTGACCTAGTCAACAAGGTCAAGGAAGGCGCGGAGCGCGGTATCGTCCTGAACGGCGAGATCTCGATCGACTTCGCCAAGACCCAGGACTGGAAGAACAACAAGGTCGTCAAGCGCCTGACCACGGGTGTCGGCGCGCTGATGAAGGCGGCTGATGTCGAGGTCGTGCGCGGCAAGGCGCACTTCAAGGACTCGCACACCGTCCAGATCGACATCGAGGGCGGCCAGGCGGCGATCTACGGCTTCAAGTACTGCATCATCGCCACGGGTTCG
>DATGYC010000304.1:0-7157 GCA_035298385.1 Symbiobacteriaceae bacterium
GTAGGCAGCTCGCTGCCAAGGCAAAAAAGAGCCCAGAGGCCAACCGCCTCTGGGCTCTCGCTGTGCCGAGACTTAATGAACCGTCACCGTGACCGCACCCGAGACCGGCCCAAGCTTCACCCAGAGGACCTTCGCCTTCTGGTCGTACCACCAGCCATCGGCGCTCTTCCCCAGCGACTCCTCGTTTCTCCGCGGGGCGACCTCCTGCGGCGCTACACTCGCACGGTCCTCGGAGCTCGCCCCTCGGCGGGCGGTCATCTGCGCCTCGCCCACCGCCACCACGGCAGGCCGCTTCGCCATCCGCAGGGCGACCTGGTAGGAGCGCTCCACCACCTGGCCCTCATACGAGCCAGACGGGGCGCCAATCGTGACCCGATAGCCGTCGTCCTCCCCCTCACAGGCAAAGGCGGTACGGGCGAAGGCGCCCTGCTGGTAGGCCACGCTCTTGCCGTCATCCTCATAGAGCGTGAACGAGGCGTTCCCGGCCTCATCCGGGTAGACCGCCAGCGTGATCTCCTCCCAGGCCTCGCCGGTGCGCAGCCGCTCCGGCGCCATCGGGATGATCGAGCCCGCCCGCACGAAGAGCGGCAGGGTATCGAGCGGGGCCGCCGCCACGACCGTCCGGCCACCGTTGATCCGCCGGTTCGTCCAGAAGTCGTACCAGGTCCCCTCCGGCAGGTAGACCTTGCGGGCATCGGTATCCGGCGTCACCACGGGCGCCACCAGCAGATCCCGGCCCCAGAGGAACTGGTCGACCAGGTGGAAGGTGCGCGGGTCGTTCTGGTAGTGCAGGACCAGCGGCCGCATGAAGGGCAGGCCGGTCTGGTAGACCTCGGAGGCCAGGGTGTAGGAGTAGGGCAGGAGGCGGTAGCGCAGCTTGATATACTTCGCCGCATGCGCCTCCGTCTCCGGGCCGAAGGCCCACGGCTCCCGCTCCTGATGGGCGCCATGGGGGCGTAGCATCGAGGTGAAGGCGCCGAACTGGACCCAGCGGGCGTAGAGTTCGGGCATCGGGCGCTCGCCAGCGAAGCCGCCCACGTCCGTGTTCCAGTAGGCGAAGCCGGACATTGCCATCGAGAGGCCGAGGGGGATCTGGTTCGCCAGCGCATCCCAGCGGGTAGCGACGTCACCGGACCACTGTGAGGCGCCCAGCGCCTGGGTGCCGGGCCAGCCCGAGCGGGACATGATGTGCAGCCGCTCATGCGGACGATAGCGATCGTGCGCGATCTTGAGGGACTGGAGCATGTGGTGGGCGTAGACGTTATGCGTCGCTGCCGCCGGACCGCCCTCGAAGATCATGTCGGCGGGGTGCTCCTCCGGCTCGTTCAGGTCGGTCCACCAGGCGTCGATTCCGAGCTCGATCAGGTCCCGGTGGGCCTCCGCCCAGTACTCCTTCGCATGCTGCTGGGTGAAGTCGACCAGGCCGGTCGGCTTGCCCGGCTCGCGGGAGGCCCAGAACGGGAAGGTATAGCTCTTGCCATCGGGCCGCTTGCCCAGCATGCCCAGCCGGTCCATCACCGGGAAGAGACGGGACTGGCGGGCTAGGTACGGCTCCTCGATCGTGATCACCTTGACGCCCCGGCGATGCATCTGTGCGATCATCGACTTCGGGTCGGGGAAGGCGGCCTGGTCAAAGCAAAGGTCGCCCATCTGCTTGAACCAGTAGAGGTCAAGGACGACGCAGTCGAGCGGGATCTCGTGCTGATCAAAGGTGTCGATCAGTTGGAAGACCTCATCGCGGGTCTTGTAGCCGAACTTCGACTGCGTCAGGCCAAAGGTCCACTTCGGGGCGAGGGGCGCCCGCCCGGTCAGGTGGGTATACCGCTCGACCACCTTCGGCAGCGACGGGCCCGCGATGAAGTAATAGGTTAGCTGGCCGCCCTGGGCGGTGTAGCCCCACTGCGTCGGATCGGCAGCGCCAAAGTCGAGCTCCGCCGTCCACGGGTTATCAATGAAGATGCCGTAGCCCCGGCCGTTGACGACGACCGGAACGACCATGCGAGACGGCGCCGGCAGGTGCTTATGCCAGATCGGATACTTCCGGCCGCGATGGTTGAAGGGGATGGCGCCCTGGCGCTGATCGGCCTCACCCGTGCCATAGAAGTTGTCGGCGGCGTTCAACTGGAAGCGGAGGGCGACGGACCAACCGTCCATGCCCATGCCACCCTCCGGGCCGTCCGCGAGGATGGGCGGCTGCGCCGGCAGGGTGAGCGCCGCGTTGGCGGTCACCGTGGTGCCGTCTGCACCGGTCTCATTCGATTGACCTGCCACGGTCACCCAGGCGCCCTGCATCGCCTCGACGGTGTCGCCTGCCGCCCGGTCCGCGACCTCTTGGACCGCGGTCATCCAGTAGGAGAGGCGAATCGGCGCCTTCTCGATCTTCACCAGGACGCCGGGGAAGCCCGCGAGCAGGTAGTCGCCCTCGTCCTGCACATCCGGACCAGCCAGATCCGGCCACTTCGACTCATCAACCGTCACAGAGGGTTGCGGGCCCTCCTGACTCCAAGGGGTACCACGGACGAGCCGTACTTGAAGGACGCCTGGGAGTGCCGGGGTCAGCGTGATCTTCCCTTCCCAGCCGCCATCTAACTCCAGCGTGCGGCCCTTAACCTGCCACGTCATCAACTCACGCAGAAACTCCAACCTGGAATCCCCCTTTTATTGAAGCCAAAGCGGGACCAAGGCCCAGCCGCGTTGACTTAGCGCAACCGTGTGCACTTCGACTGTAACGGTTCGTACTGCCCGCCCAAATCCCTGCCGTGGCGCGGAAGAATTTCACTGCGTATTCTCTCCCACCTTTCCGCTCTCCACCACAAGCAAAGGCGCCGGCCTGCTCGACCGGCGCCGCCTTTTACAGAAAGAATGCTCCCACCGTGATCCCCGCTAGGACGATCGCCACCGCCGGGACCTTGAAGAAGCGCGCCCCCGCCGCCACAAGGGCGATCATGATGCCAAGCGGCTGCAGCCCACTTCCGACGGCTAGGCGCCCCGCCACCAGCAGGGTTAGGGCGACGGCGAAGGGAACCATCCCCCGCAGGATCGCCTTCAGGAGTGGGCGGTCGAACCAGTCCCGCGGCACAAGCCGGATCAGGATGATGGCCGCAAGGGAGACCAGGATGAGCGGTGCCAGCGCGACCAGGGCGCCCGTCGGCCCCGCCATCATCTGCCCGATGGCCGGGACGTAGGCGGCGAGCGGCCCCGGGGTGGCGTTTCCCATCGCCACGGCGACGCCGAACTGGTGCGCAGAGAGCTGGCCGCTCTGGACCAACTCCCGCTCCAGCCCGGCCAGGATGACCGAGGCACCGCCAAAGGAGTAGGAGGCCAGGGAGAGCACCGTCAGAAAGAGCTTGAGCAGCATCAGGCGCTCACCCCCCGGCGGGACTCCCAGAGGGCGGCGCCCCCGTAGAGGAGGAGCACGACGGCAAGGCAGGCCATCGAATGGATTCCCAGGGCGCCCAGCACCAAGAGAATCGCCGCCGCCAGGAGATCCTTCCGCTGTTTCATCTTACGAATGCCGTCTAGGCCAGCCGCCAAGGTCAAGCCGACCGTCGCCCAGGCGGCCCCGGCGCCCATCCCGCCGCTGTGCGCAGCCAGCCAACCGATTCGGCCAAGCTGTGGCAGGAGCAGGACGATCAAGGTTGAGGGCAACAGGAGCGCTACCTCGCCCAGGATGGCGCCCGGCAGGCCCGCCACCCGCATGCAGACGGCGCCCCAGAGGTTTAGGAAGGAGGGGCCGGGCAGGATGTAGGCAAAGGCGTAGAGCCCATCCACCTCTGACTCGTTCAGATCGAAGGAACTGGGTGCGAGCCGACGAATCGCCGGGTACGCAACAGAGACACCGCCAAAGACCGAGGCGCCCAGGGTAAGACCATGGCCGATAATTTTTAGATAGCGATTTTGCATATTCATCCCCTCAGTTGCAGAATACACAAGAGGAGTTCAGATGGGAATGAACAAATACGTATAGGGTCATAACCTGAGCCGCGAGGAGTCGTCATGCTCAACCTACTGGAGACCTTCTGCGCCGTCGTTCAGGCGGGTTCGATCAACAAGGCCGCTGAATCCCTTCATCTCTCTCAACCGGCGATCACCCGGCAGATCAAGGCACTGGAGAAGGACCTGGGCGCCGTCCTCCTCACCCGCTCCACCCACGGCGTTGAGCTCACCCCCGCTGGGGAGGCGATCCTCCCCTTTGCCCACCAGGCGCTCTCAGCGGTGGCGGGCTGCCGCCAGGCGGCGGCACGAGCAGCAGGCCAGGGCGCCGAGCGCCTCGCCATCGCCTCCGGCCTGATGATCCTGCTCTTCTCCCTGCATCCGGTGATCGAGCGCTTCCGGGAGCTCTGGCCGTCGGTCGCCATCGACCTCCGGCCGGGCAACTGGAGCGAGTCGATCGATAAGCTCCTCGCCTATGAGGTCGACGTCGCCTTCCTCTCGACCCCGCTACAGGTAGCCGGGGTGAAGGGCACCCCCCTCTTCAAGGATCCGCTCCTGCTCGTTGGGGCGCCGGGCTCCAACCGGGCGCCCAACGGCGAGACGGCTGCCACCATGCCACGCCGCCTGGCGGACCTGGAGGGCCAACCGCTCCTGATGCTCCCGCCCGAGGCCGGCCTGCGCGGTGAGCTTGGCCGCGAGATTGAGGCCCGCGGCATCGAACCGAAGGTGATCACCCACCCGACCGTCGAGACGATCAAGCTGGCCGTCTCCCTCGGCATGGGCTGGACGATCCTGCCCTCCTCCGCCATCCGCGACGAGGTCAAGGCGGGTAAGCTGGCCGCTGAACCGATCGAAGACTGGGCGGAGGCCGTCCGTACGATCCGGGCCTACACCCGGGCGGAGGGCGCCCTGCCCGAGCCAGCCCGCCACCTGATCGCCCTGATGCGCGAGGCCTACGGCCGATAGAAAGAGCGAGAGCGGCCCCCAGTGTGGGGGTCGCTCTTCGCTTTAGAGGTTGAACCAGGAGCCGAGGTCACCGGCGTTCGCATCCAAGTAGAGCTTGATATTGCCCGGGTTCGGCTTGATCAGCGGGAAGACCAGGACGCCCATCCGGTCCGCTCCCGGCGCCAGCTTGCTCGAGAGCAGCCCCTCGCCCAGGTCGATCACCTCTTGGACATCGTACTGGTTCCGGTTGTTGTCGATCATGTAGAGCCCAGTGGTCTGGAAGGCACCGGACTTGGCGGCGTAGTTCTGCAGGTTGGCCAGGACGAGCGTGTTCGTCTCGATCAAGCCCTGTAGACGGGCCCGGGCGCCCAGCGAGACCGGCAACTTATCCATCTGCAGCAGGTCCTTGTTCAGCAAGGTGAACTGGGCCTGGGCGTACTGGCCAGAGTCCAGCTTGACCGACGGGTTGAAGGTCCGGCTGTTCTTCAGACGGTCGAACTCAGCCTGGTCGGTCACCTTGACCGTCGGCTGGCCGCTCACGAACTCCCGCAGGAAGACGTAGCCCGACTCCTGGCTGAACTCCACACCGAACTCCCGCAGGAGCTCCGCGGGCAGGAAGAGGCGGCCACTGAGACGGACCGGCTCGACCGTGACCGAACCCGGCAGGCCGTTCACGACGGTCGCCGTCCGGCCGAGGGTCAGGTTGATCTGGGTGCTGCCCTCGGTCAGCTTGATCAGGTTGCCCGTGGCGCCCGCAATCTCGACGCCGAAGCGCTGGAAGAGTTCGAGCGGCACCAGGGTCCCATTCTTGCGCTGGATCGGATCGAAGGTGAAGGTCTCCTCCTGGCCGTTGACCACGTAGGCGGTCGAGCCCGAGCTCAGGTTGGCGGCCGAAGAGGAGGAGGGTACGGCGACCGCGATCGCCGCCAGGAGAGCGCCAGTGCTTAGGAGGACGAGGGACTTCTTGCCGAGGTTCTGCATCAAGGCCAAGCAGCTCCTTCCAAGGATAAGGGTAAGGCTAGTCCCGGCGCAGCGCCTCGATCGGGTCGAGGTTGGCGGCCCGGTAGGCCGGATAGAAGCCGAAGATGATCCCGATGGCGACCGAGAAGCCAAAGGAGAGCATGACCGCACTAGCCGTGATCGCTGGCGGGAAGGCCAGGACCTTCGAAAGCGCAAGGGCCCCGCTCCCGCCGATCAGGATGCCGATGATGCCACCGGCGCCCGAGAGGATCAGTGCCTCGATCAAGAACTGCAGGAGAACATCCCGGCTCTTGGCACCGATCGCCTTGCGGATGCCAATCTCCCGCGTCCGCTCTGAGACTGAGACGAGCATGATGTTCATGATCCCGATACCACCTACCGCCAGCGAGATCGAGGCGATGGCGCCCAGGAGCATCGTGAAGGTCTGGGTGATCGAGCCGACGGTCTGGAGCAGTTGATCCTGGCTCTGGACCCGCACGGCGTTCTCGTCGTTACGGAACTTGGCGACGAAGTAGTCGGTCAGCTCCTGGGTCAGCAGCTTCGACTCCTCGGCCGACTTCGCCTTGACGGTCAGCGAGGGGATCCGGTTGATCCCCTGCAGCCGGGAGACGGTCGTGTAGGGCACCAGGATCATGTCATCCTGGTCCTGGCCGGTCACGCCGGTCCCCTTCGGCTCCAGCAGTCCGATCACGGTGAAGGGCTGACCCAGCAGGCGGAACTGCTTGCCGATCGAGTTCCCGTTGCCAAAGAGGTTCTGGGCTGTCGTCGTACCAATCACAGCAACTCGACTCCGCCGGTCCAGATCCTCCTGGGTGAAGAAGCCGCCCAGGGCGACGTTACGGTCACGTACCTGGGAGTAGGCAACGCCGGTCCCCTCGATGGTTACCTGGAGCGAGTCCCCGCCCTCGGCCTTGACGTACTGCGTACCGCCGACAGAGGGCAGGACCGCTTCGATCCCGGCAAAGCGCTGCTGGATGATCGTCAAGTCCTCCTCGACGATCCGGAAGCCGTTCCCCTGGGGACGGACGGTGATCAGGTTGGTGCCTAGGGCCGTGATCTGGGCCTCGGTGGACTTCTGGGCGCCCTGCCCAACCGAGACCAGGGCGATCACGGCAGCGACGCCGATGATCACGCCCAGGGCGGTCAGGAGGGAGCGCAGCTTATTGCCCAGGATGGAGACCCAAGCCATGCGGAGGGATTCGACAAAGACGAACACCTAGCGCTCCCCCCCTTCGGCGCCACCGACGGTCCCGCCGATAAAGGCCGCCGCCAGCTCTTCGCCGCCCTGCACGGGCAAC
>DATGYC010000305.1:0-9909 GCA_035298385.1 Symbiobacteriaceae bacterium
CTACAATCGCCTCCATTCCCATGAATGTACTCCCTTTAAGACCCGGTTACAAGTAAGGAGGATTCCCCTGTGACGCGCTATCAATCTTCGGCGTCGCTCTATGATCAGGCCCGTGCCCACATCGTGGGTGGCGTGAACTCACCCGCCCGCTCCTTCAAGGCTGTCGGCGGTGGGGCGCCCGTCTTCATGAACCGTGGTCAAGGCGCCTATCTCTTCGATGTGGACGGCAACCGCTACATCGATTACCTGGCGGCCTACGGCCCGGGCATCCTCGGTCACGCCCATCCAGAGATCGTGGAGACGATCACCCGGGCGGCGGCGAACGGCACGCTCTACGGTACCCCGACCCCTTGGGAGGTCGAGCTGGCGGATCGGCTCTCGGCGGCCCTTCCGGCCATGGAACGGGTCCGCTTCGTCTCGTCCGGGACGGAGGCGGTGATGTCAGCGGTCCGGGTCGCACGGGCTTACACGGGGCGCCCGAAGGTGATCAAGATGGAGGGCTGCTACCACGGCCACTCTGACTTTGCCCTCATCGCGGCCGGCTCGGGCCCCTCCCAGCTTGGCACGCCGGACTCGGCCGGTGTCACCCCGGGCGTCGCCCAGGACGTGATCACGGTCCGCTTCAACGACCTTGGGGCGCTGGAGGAGGCGTTTGCGGTCTGGGGTCCGCAGGTGGCGGCCGTCATCATTGAGCCGATCGTGGGCAACTTCGGCATCGTCAACCCGCACCCGGGCTACCTGGAGGGCGTTAAGCGCCTCACCCACGCGGCCGGGGCGCTCTTGATCTTCGATGAGGTGATCACGGCCTTCCGGGTCGCCTTCGGCGGCGCGCAGACCCTACTCGGCGTCGAGCCGGATCTGACGACGCTGGGCAAGGCGATCGGCGGCGGCGTCGCCCTGGGCGCCTACGGCGGTCGAGCGGAGATCATGGACTGGGTCGCTCCGCTGGGGCCGGCCTACCAGGCGGGAACGCTGGCGGGGAACCCGCTCTCGATCCAGACGGCGCTGACCTCGATGGCTATTCTGGGGCGCCCGGGCACCTACGAGCGCCTGGAGCAGATGAGTGCCTACCTAAGCGAGGGCCTGATGGCGATCGCCCGCAAGCATGGGCACACCGTCCAGTTGGGGCGCAACGGCTCGATGTTCACCATCTACTGGACGGACGAGCCCGTCGTCGACTACGGCGGGGCTGATCACTCGAACGCCGAGCGGTTCGGGGCGATGTTCCGCGGCTTCCTGGATGGCGGAATCTGCCTCGCCCCGAGCCGTTTTGAGGCCTGGATGATCTCCGTGCAGCATACTCAGGCTGATCTGGACGAGACGTTGCAGGTCGCGGAGGAAGTCTTCGCACAGCTGGCGAAGTAATCGCCTTCATTAGGAGGCGATGGCGATGGAGATCCGGCGGGCACGCCTGGATGATGGCCCTGGCATCGCGCTGGTCCATGTGCGGAGCTGGCAGACGACCTATCAGGGCATCATCCCCCAGGCCTATCTGGATGGGCTAGACGTCGAGAAGCGCGCCGCCTGGTGGGGAAATCTGCTTCAGCAGGCCGAGGCGCTACGCCACTCGAACTGGGTGGCGGTCGACGAGACCGACAGGGTCGTTGGGTTCGCCAACGGTGGCCCGCCCCAGGTCACCGAGGAGGGCTACACCAGCGAACTCTACGCCATCTACCTGCTCCAGTCCGCCCAGGGCCAGGGCATCGGGCGCCAGTTGGTCGAGCGGGTCGCCCAGGATCTCTGGGACGCCGGCCACCGGACGATGCTCGTTGGCGTGCTGGCGGAGAATCCGTCTCGCCTCTTCTACGAGCGTCTGGGCGCCAAGCTGCTCCGTGCAGTGCCGCTGGAGCGGGGCGGCAAGGCGCTGATCGAACGGTACTACGGCTGGGCGGACCTGAGCGTCCTCCTGCCATGAGCCCAGTCCGCGCATAACGAAACAGGCCCGTGCTGGCACTCTGCGTGCAGCACGGGCCTGTCATTTGTGAGACGGATCGACCTTAGAGGACGTAATAGAGCCACATGAGGCCCGCCACGAAGGGCGCCAAGGTCACGCCAACGAAGGCGACCTGCAGCCGTACGGAGCGGTGCCAGAGCACCGGCGTGACGTACCGGCCCGTGCCTTCAATCAGGAAGACCAGGAGTGCGGCGTGGACCAACCAGTGGCCGAGGATCTCATGGACGCCGAAGACGCTACTGGTCAGGATGAAGAGAAGGGTGACCACGATGGAGAGCAGGCGGTTCAGTACCCCCGTCATCATGAGGTAGCCGACGCCCAGTTCGATCCAGCCGGATAGCATCAGAAAGGTAGCAGCCGGGAAGCCGAAGGTCGGGATTGGGTTGTGGGCCAGGATATCCAGCGCAAGCCCGGGGAAGACCCACTTTTCGATGGCGGCCCAGGCCAGAGCGACTCCGGTGGCGATATAGAGCAGAGGGATCCCGGCGCCCTCGATCTTCGTGGAGCGAATCGCTAGGTAGGAGGCGGCGCCTACCCAGAACAGGTAGTCCAGCATGTGGTGCAGGCCGAACGTGGCCACGCCCACGGAGTAGAGTCCGAGTATGCCCAGGGCGGCGAACCGATCTGCCCTCGGCAGTAGGAGCATGATGGCGAGGAGCGCCTGGGCCAGCCGAATCCAGAGCGGGACCGGTCCGAGCTCATAGTGAAAGAGGTAGCCGCCCAGCGCTGCACCGATTAGTGGGGCGACCATCCCGATCCGGAGCAACCAGGGGCTCCAGACCCGGAGTCGGTCGAGCGCAGCGTGAATCCGTTGGACCCAGCCCAGTTCCTGGAGGGGGCGGTTTAGTAGGGTAAGCAGAATCGCCACGGCAAGCGTGAGGAAGGCGCCCGCCAGGAAGGTCGGCGTGAGCACGTTCGCCAGCGCCTCGGGGCGGCTCTCTGTCGAATTTGTGAACCATTTCACATGACCAAGCGTAAGGAGCAGGTCGTTCATCGTGTCATCGCCTCCAACGTAGAACGTTAAACTCTTGGTTCATACAGTACCGCGAGGTTGCTTGGTCTGGCGTCGGGCATCTGCTCGATTTGACCGTAGGGCGCGAAACCGATCCCCCCGTATGCCGAAAGTTTTCACCAACCAGCGAGGGCGCCAGAAACGCTTTGGCTTCTGGCGCCCTGCAACGGTTCGGTTTAGTCTCGCTGGATCAAGAGCTGACCGCGCTGGTTCAGGGCGACGCTGAACGTGAGCAGGTCGGCCTTGAACTCCTTCCGGTCAGCGCCAAATTCGAGCACCACACCAGCCTGCGCCTCGGCGATCTCCAGCTTGGCGCCGGTGCGAATCGTGACAGGGGCGGTGCCCCGGACGGTCGAGAGGACGCCGAGCTCGGCTCCACCGGCAGCGACGATCTCGGTCTGGGTGATGACCCCCTCTGCAGGGGTCTTGATCTGCCCGCCAGCGAGGATCGTGGTCGCAGCGATCTTCTCCGTGACGATGACGTCACGTCCAACCCAGGCGGTGACGGCGGTGAGTGCGCGTGCACTGACGGTGCGGGGCGCCCCTGCAATGCTCTCGGCCGCCTTGGTCAGCTTGTTCAGCGCTAGTAGCAGGCGCCCGGCTGTCGGTAGGTCGAAACCGGCGGTCGACTGGGCGCTCATGAAGACCTTGGCGACGTCCTCGGCGACGGTCAGCCAGTCCGGATGCGTGATCCCGAGTTGCTCGGCCTTGCGCCGCATCGCCCGGATCAGGTTGGAGACGTCCCGGAAGGTCTCCTCCGGGATCGCCTTGTTGGCCGCCACGATCTCTCGCATCGACTCAATCTTGGCCTCCATGAACTTGAGCTCAGCCCGCAGGGGGACGTAGGAGCCCTGATCGACGGTGAAGAGGCGGCTCTCGTTTGCGGCGCCCTGAATGGTGATCACATCGGCGCGGAGTTCGGCCCGTTCTACGTTGCCGCTCACGAGAATCTCGCCCTTGGCGGAGACCTTACAGCCAATGATTGAACCCTGAACGAGCAGATCGGCCTCTGCGGTCAGGTCCTGGGTGATATCACCTTGGACCTCCCGGACCGGGAAGATGTGGACCCGTAGCCCCTGCGGGGACGGGAGCGCCCGAGCGCGGCCCGTGGCGGCCGCGACCAGTCGTCCGCCAGGCAGGAGACGGGTGCCATTCCCGGCTAGGTAATCCTGCGGCTTGGGCAGCTCCTCGTAGAGCTTCTGCTCCTTGCCGGTGACGGTGATGCGGGGGCGGGCGTCCTGCCCGCCTTGGTAGTCAGCGATCACCTGTCCAGCCTCGGCCATCGCCCAGGCATCCAACCGCCAGACCCACTGACCGGCGATCGGGGGGCTGGCCTCCTGGCCGCGCGCGATGATCACCTCACCCCCACTCGGAGAGGCGAGTTCGCGTTCGAGGGCGCCGTCGTCGATCAACCGCTCGTCGATCCCGAGCAGGCGGGCTCTTTCCAAGATGATCGACTTCGGGTTGGTCGCGCGGGGGCGCGCCTTCGGCGAACTCCCAGGGACCAGGAATACCTGACTCCGACCCTGCAGGGTGACCGTATCAGGCATCCGCTGCGGGTCAGCGGTCAGGCAGAGTCCAACGGTCATCTCGTCAGGCCCGATCTGCAGGGTAAAGAAGTCGGTCGGGTCGACCTGAATCTCAAAGCGAAGCTGATCGGAGGCGGTGACAACGGTGGCGCTGTTTACCTCTTCATTGTTTACCCAAAGCCGGACTCCGGACCCCGGGGTTAGGGTAGCGTAGCGGCCATCCTCATGCGGGTCATAAACGACGAGGCGCCCCCCGCTCAACTCGACGTAGCCGTCGGCGCCATGGGCGGGCGCCCCTTCCGGCGCCTCCTCCTTCTTATTCAAACGGCCGAAGAGCCTTTCAAAGACCACGGTGGTGCGACCTCCTGCGGCGGCAAAGTGCGGGGTTAAAGGAGTCCTTCCTCGTCAAGCCATGCTTGGATCTCCGCCAGGATCGACGTCTTCTCCGGCTCATTTAAGAGTTCATGGTAGAACTCGGGGTATCGCTTGTAGCGCTTGCGGCTGCTGCCGATCGCCTGGTAGACCCGCTCAGTCGCGTCTGGATCGACCAGGGCGTCCGCCCCGGCGGCCAAGACGAGGATGGGCAGACGGAAGGAGGGCGCCTCTGTCAGGCTGGCGCCCGCTGCCTTCAGCATCTCTGTATACCAGCGGGGTGTGCCTTGCTTCCCTACGAGCGGGTCTGCCGCATAGGCTGTGCCAACCGCCGGGTCGCGCGAGAGTTTCGACGCGTCCAGTGGGGCGGGGCGGAGAAGCTTGGGTAGCAGGCGGGAAGCGATCGGCGCCATCACGGCATCGATCGGGGTGGGCTGGGCCCGGTTCTGGAAGAGCGGCGAGGTGATGACCAGCGCCTTGATCGAGTCGGGGTACGCCAGGCCATACCGGAAGGTGATCAGGCCGCCCATCGAGTGGCCGAGGAGGAGCGGCACGCCGCCACCCACCGGCCCCGTGATAAAGGCGTGCAGATCGTCCACGTAATCCGACCAGCGAGCCACGAAGGCACGGGGGCCGCCGGAACGACCGTGCCCGCGCAGATCGAGCGCCCAGACCGTCAGGCCTTGATCGACCCAGTACTGAGCGACATGCGCAAATCGACCGCTGTGGTCGTTAAAACCGTGGATGATCACCAGCTTCCCACGGCTCACCGCGGGTTGCCAGTGCCGGTAAAAGAGCTCGGTTCCATCGGCCACCCGGAAGGTCCCCTCAACTGCCGGTGCCATCAAAATCCCCCCGCCTTCCTCTTGGAACGCCCTAATTCTGCTACGCCCATTGAATGAAGGTCTCTTCGACCCAAGCCCCCATTTTCCTGCCCTTTCCGCCATATTTGCTCCCTTTACGAGATCTACAGCAATAAGTAACAGGAGTTTTGTGAAGGAATACGAAATTGTGCGGTATAGAAGGAGGGATCGTTGGTGCGGCTTGCTTGGGGTCGGACCTTGCTCTTGGGTACCGGGTTCTTTGCGGTCTCCGTCATTGCCTCGTTCTACGATAGCTATGTACCGAAGTTCTATGAGGGATTCTTGCAGTCCAGTGCCCTAGTCGGTTTAGTGATGGGCATCGATAACCTGCTGGCGTGGACCGTTCAGCCTTTCATCTCATCGCTCTCTGACCGGACCCAGACCCGGCTGGGTCGGCGGCTCCCGTTCATTCTGGTTGGTATGCCAATCGCTGCAATCCTCGTCTTCCTACTGCCCCTGGGGCGGGAGCTTGGACTCTGGCCGCTGCTGGCGGCGACCGTTCTGCTCAACCTCTGCCTGGTCTCCTTCCGCTCGCCGGTGATCGCCCTCATGCCAGACCTGACGCCCCAAGAGCAGCGCTCGCAGGCGAATGGCCTGATCAACCTGATGGGCGGGGTCGGTTCGGTGATGGCGGCCCTACTGGGAAGCCGGCTCTATGGGCTCTCACCGCGCTATCCGTTCTGGTTTGGTGCTGCGATCTTCCTGGTCGTCACCTTCATCTTCGCCCGCTGGATCCGGGAGCCGAAGCAGCCTGAGCCGGTCGACAGCGATGAGCCCAAGCCAGCGGCATTGCTGCCGACGCTGGGCGCCCTCTTCCGCGAGCCGCGGCGGATGGGCCTGATGCTCTTCGTCGCCATGGCGGTCTACATGACTGGTTACCAGGCGGTCAACACGTGGTTCACACTCTGGAGCGAGCAGCAACTCGGCATCCCGGTCAACGAGGCGGCGAGCAAGCTCTCCATCGTTGGGTTGGCCTTCATCTTGATGGCGGTTCCGGCCGGCTTCCTGGGCGCCCGCCTGGGCCGCCGCCTGACGATGGCCCTCGGACTGGGGAGTATGGCGCTGGTCTTCCTGGGGATTCAGTTCATGGGGAACGCCAGCAACCTGCCGCTCTTCCTGGGCGCCACGGGGATTGGTTGGGCCCTGGTCAACATCAACGCCTATCCGCTAGCGGTCAGCCTCTGCGGACCCTCTGAGACGGGGACCTACACCGGGCTCTACTACATCTTCACCGGGATTGCCGGGACGTTCGGGCCTGGCATTGCCGGGCAGGTCTTCGACCTGGCTGGTTCCAAGCAGCCACTCTTCCCCTTGGGTGCAGCGGCGATGGGCCTCGCGATGCTCCTGCTGCTACTCTGGCGTGAGCGCCCCGCTGTGAGCGTAGGTTTGCTAAAGGCTAGCTAGATCCGACACGAACGAACGGCTGCCAGGCTCTATGACCTGGCAGCCGTTTTGCATTTGTGTGGACCGACTAGGCACGATTCGGCAGGCCGACCGGCTTGGTCTGCGCCTCATTGACGATCATGGGGCGCCCGCCCACTTGAGCTCCGTTCATGGTGGCGATCACCTGTTCGACGTCATCCTCCGCCATCTCCACGAAGCCGAAACCCTTGGAGCGGCCGGTCTCCTTCTCCGTAATGATCCGCACCGATTGAATGCGCCCATGCGGGGCAAAGAGGGCATGAAGCTCGTCTTGAGTCAAGGACCAGGGCAGATTCCCGACATAGAGGGTCTTTATCAAGCGAAATCCCCCTCGCTCAATTCTCCACACATATAAGGTGTGGAATAATCTTAATATAAAAAATCAGACGTTGCAAGTGTTTCACTTCGTTCTCCGGTCCGTTCTTAGAATTATTTGTTTTCTATTCGTATCTTCCTCTAACGGAAGGATTTCCCTGCCAGCTAAAATTGAGCTGGGGGTGTCTTCCATGAAGCGTTGGCTAGGTGTGTTGCTGGGCATTGGCGTGCTCTTGCTGGGCTGGTCCACCTTCCGGTCGGCGGATGCCAGTGAGGGTCATTGTGGTCAGGTGGAGGAGCGGGTCACGGTACTCGCCCGCGGGGGCGCCGGTCGCGCCTTTGTCGCCCTGGATGACGTAGGCGAGATCGCGTTCCTCGATCCGGAGACGAACGAGACGATCATCCCGCTTCGACCGTTCTTTACCATCCTGTCGGACGCCAGCGCTATCACGTGGGACGAGTCGAACCGGACGGCACAGTTCCGCTACGGGACGCATGAACTCTCCCTGCAGGTGACAGCAGCAGACGGCCTGGTTACCACGCGCCTGGATGGCACACCCTACCCGCTGCGCGCCTACGTCTGTGCTGGTCATCTCCACGCCCCGCTGCGTGGCGTGACGGACGCCTTGGGCCTGAAGCTGCAGTGGTACCACGCCGAACGGACGGCCGTGGTCGATCCGGTCTGGACCACGGGGGTACCGTCGCCGATAAAGGAGCCGGCAGCCACCCCTCAGCCGAAGCGCCCTTCCTCTTGTAGCTCGCTCGAACAGGTCGGCTGGTCTGACGTCTTGACCAACCCGCTTGGCGCTTGGAACCGGACGCTCCAGCGGACGGCCTGCGCCCTGGTCATCTAGGCAGACCAGCAGGGGAGTCACACGTCAAACGCGAATCGGACGGGGAAAGACCTGTAGGAGTGGGCCACATTGCTGCGCTACGTCGCCGTCATCACCGCACTGATCATCTGGGGCTCAGCCGGCATTCTGGGTCGATACCTGGCCCTGCCATCGCTCCTGATCGTTACCTATCGGGTTCTGTTTGGGGCAGGGGCACTTGGGCTCGTCAATGGAGTGCTGCGCTCCTCTGGTTCGCTAAGCGGGCGCCCCACCCGCCAGCGTTGGCCTTTGATCATCCTAAGTGGGCTCTGCTTGGCCCTGAACTGGGTCTTCTTCTTCCAGGCGATCGCCACGACCGAGGTGGTGAACGCTGTCCTGGCCTACTACACAGCGCCCGTCTGGGTGGCAGCTACAGCCCCCTTCCTCTTCAAGGAGCGGCTGGAACGGAAGACGCTGGTGGCAGCCGTGGTCGCTGGACTGGGGCTCTTCCTGGTCTTGAGCGGCCCGGGCGCCCAACTCGGGCCGGGAGAGCTGGCGGGTATCGGCTGGGGGTTGCTCGCCGCTCTCTTCTACGCCGGGGTGACCCTCTTCGGACGGCTCTTGCGGGATCTATCACCGGTGTTGCTGGTACTCTGGCAGTGCTTGAGCGCGGCTGCCGTCCTGCTGCCCGTTCTTCTATTGACAGCGGGAGCGGGCGCCCTTCGGCTCGACCCGCTCCCGCTTCTATTGCTCGCTATTCTCGGCGTCATCCACACGGCGGGCGCCCTGGTTCTCTACTTCTGGGGCCTGGCCGGGGTGAAGGTTCAGCACCTAGCCGTGCTGAGCTACCTGGACCCAGTCGCCGCCGTCCTCTTCGCCTTCCTCTTCCTGGGCGAACGCCCGACAGGGATGGTCCTCCTGGGCGGCGTCCTGATCCTGGGTGCTTCGCTACTCTTGACCATACGCAAACCCAATCCCAACGCCGCTGCTTAGAAGGCAAAGGAGGAACGATGGCTTGCACCGACGCCGGAGGGTCGAGTACCTCCGAACGACCTTCAGGTCGAACCTCTACGCCCAACTCGGCGGTCAGAGACCTGCGGGAGTGAGCGGGGTACCCGGCCCGGAGAACGGCGGCCACACCCATCGCGTCGTCCATCCGCCCAACCCCTTCTAATACGGAGGCGGAACCATCCCCTTCTGGCGCAGGTAGGTGACCATCTGACCGCGATGGTGTCCCTCGTGGACTAGGAAGGAGACGAAGAGCTGCAGGAGCGGCTGCGGGGCGCCCCAGGGGACCGACTGGGCCCGTGTCCACTCCTCGGGCTCTAGGCCACGCCAGAAGGAGTCAGACTTGGCCGTCAGGTCATCAAGCAAGGTCAGGATCGTGGACTGAGACGGATAGGCCTCCAGCGTGTAGCCAAGGTCCCACGTCCACTCGGCCCCACCAGCGGCCCGCTCAAGGGTCTGCCAACAACTGATGGCGTGTAGAAGTTGCGTACCGAAGGCCATCTGATCCTGTGTCGGTCGGAACTGGACATCCCCATCGGTCATGGCAAGGAAGATCTCGCGGGTCAGGCGACGCGTGTGCTGAAACTCTTCCAACAGGCTCTTCGTAAAGTCCATCTGTCCA
>DATGYC010000306.1:0-2953 GCA_035298385.1 Symbiobacteriaceae bacterium
CTCCCACCAGCCGAGGAGCCCCTCGATCTGCGGGATGAACTGGCGCAGGAAGCGCTCGGGCTCGGGGTCAGAGCCGCCCACCGGTGGGGCGCCCAGCGCCACCATCTGCCGCTCCCAGCGCTCCCGCAGCGCATTGCGGCCGAGCTGCAGGTCAAGCTCCGCCAGCAGGGCATCGAACTCCTCGGGGGTTGCCGGTGGGCGACCTCCGAGGACTGTACGATTTTCGTCCCGCAGGAGGTCGCCCACCGGAGGTGGGGCGTTGCCGACCCGGACGGCGCCGAGCGCCTCCTTCCAGGCGGGCTTGAAGAGGAGCCGTAGCCCGGAGAGGCTGCCGCCAGCGGCGACGTCGGCCCGCAGTTCAGCGAGGGTGGCGCGTAGTTGTGGGGTGGCGGCCTGCAGGACCGGACCCCAGGCCATGCGGAGCGGCTCCGCCTGGGCGGCAAGCTGATCGACGTGGCGAATCAGGGTGAGCAGGTCGGTCCAGGCCTGGCGGCGGGAGTCGCCCTCGCGGCCAGCCTCAATGACCGCAAGCCGCCAGGTGGCGGGAGCGCCAGAGGACGAGCCACCGAAGGCCGAAGCCCCCAACGCCGCTCGCATCTCTCCGACTACCGCCCGCAGGGCGCCAATCGCCGCCGCCGGCCGGGAGCCCGTCCCCGGCGCCCAGAGCTCCGCCCGGAACCCCAGGTCCCCATCATTGAGCGCCTGCCAGCCATCCACCGCCTGCGCAAACGCCTCCGGCTCCGGCAGCGCCGCCGGGTCCGGCAACGCCCCCGCCAGCTCTGCCTCATCGGCCGGCGAGACCGTGCTGTTCGTCCGGTAGAGCGCAAACCACTCCGCAGCGCTCAACGGATGGGCCGAGAGGGGCGCCACCGGCGACGGCATCCAGCCATCCGCCGCGCGGCCCAGTGCCACCTGGCGGGCCGCCTCCGACGGGTCGAGCGACTCACCCGCCCACTCGATCGGCCGATACTCCTCCTGCCGGGCCCCCAGCAACTCCGCCCGCGCCGTGCGCAACTGACCGAGGAGGGCGAGCCGCTCAGCCTGCAGCGCCGCCGCCTCCCGCTCGAGCAGATCGGGGTTCGCCCCATCGAGCCGGTCCGTGATCCCATCGACGGCCGCCTCTAGCTCCCGCCGGGACTCGTCCAGGACCGAGACACAGAGCGGCTGCAGGGGCTCGACCACCTTCTCGCGCAGGACCTGCAGCGCCTTCGATGTATGCGAGGTGACCAGCACCCGCTTCCCCTCGGCTAGCAGGTGGCCGAGCAGGTTGGCGATCGTGTGCGTCTTGCCGGTGCCGGGCGGGCCCTGGACCAAGACGGCGCCCTTCTGGGCGAGCAACCGCGCGATCTGTAGCTGCTCCGGGTTGGCCGGCTTGGAGAGCAGAATCGCCTCATCCTCGCCACCGGGGGCGGCGATGGGCAGACCATCCTCGCCCGCAGCAGACGGCGCCCCTACCGCAGCACCCGGATCACCCAGGTCGATCCCGACCGTCCGGGCCAGTGCCGGCGGGAAGGCCCCTCCCGCCTGCAGGTCATGCAGGATCGACTCCAGGGCGCGCCCAAAGCCGCCCGTACGCAGGCGCAGCAGGAGCAGGGGCGCCCGCCGGATCACCGGGGCGCCCGGATCGAGCGCCGTCGTCGCCGCTAACGCCGTCTCATCCTCGATGTACTGCCCGCCCACCGCCAGGGACTGCGCCACCCGGCGCAGGAAGCCCGCCGTCTCTGCCCCGCCGAGGGGCTCGTAGCCCTCGCTCTCTAGCTCCGCCCGCAGGCGGGAGAGGACCTGCCCCTCCACGCCCGCCATTGAGCGGAAGAGGGCGGTGTAGAGCTCCGGGGCGCCCTCGCCCAGGCGAACCTGGAACTCGGCCTCATCCGGATCGAACTGCAAGAGGACCGGCTGCAGAAGGAGCGGATGCGCGGCCGCTCCATCCGCTGCGTTCCAGTCTAGCAGCCCATCGCCCACGAGTAGCTCGACCCGCTCCCCCTCCCGGTCCAGCCGGGCCCGCAGGTCGTACAGCTCCTCGTAGAGGTCATACGCAAGCTGGTCCGCCACCCAGGCCGACCAGCGTTCCTGATAGATGGCAAAGCTCGCCACAGCCGCCTCCGGCGCCCCCGCCTTCAGGCGCAGGCTCCCCGTCGGCTCCGTCCAGCCCGGCTCCAACCAATCGACAAGCTCGAGCGGCAGGGCCGGCAGCACGGTCAAGACCGGGCGCCGCACCCGCAGGAGCAGATCGTCCTCGGCCTCCCCATCCCTCGCAACCAGCCAGATCGTCGGCGCCAGGGGCACTTGGGCAAACCAGAGCCGCCACGGCTGGGCCGCAACGTCACGGACGACCGGGTAGCGCTGGTGATAGAGCGCCTCGACAAAGCGGAAGACTTGAAGGAGCCGACCGCGGGCCTCATCCCTCGCCTGCATCAACGAACCACCCCACGAGTAGTACCTACGTCTTATCATCTTACCAGTTCCTGCTCGTCCACGGAAACTCCTGGCATGGAAGCGCCCGATCCTGGGCAGACTCGCCAGGATGGAGGGATTCTCTCATGCGACGACTTGCTGCCTGCCTGGTACTCCTTGGCACGCTTCTCCTCGCCGGCTGTGCGCCCGGCAAAGCGACCCTCTCCACCGATGAGGCACGGCCGCTCACCCGGGCGCCGATCGAGGCCGCCAGGGTCGCCCTTACGTTTGACGTCACCTGGGGCGATGGTGAACTGCGGAAGATCCTGGCGATCCTGCAGCAGAACGGGGCCCGGGCCACCTTCTTCGTCGGCGGGACCTTCATGAACACCCAGGCGCCGATGATCCGCTACCTGGTCGCCCAGGGGCACGAGGTCGGCACCCTGGGGCAGCGGATCGTCAACGTGGGCAGCCTGCCGGAGACCGAGATCAAGGAGAACCTGCTGGCCTCGCAGTCCGTCCTGGGCAAGACGCTGGGCGGACCGGTCCGCTACTTCCG
>DATGYC010000307.1:0-18633 GCA_035298385.1 Symbiobacteriaceae bacterium
CTGGCTGCACAAGTGATCAACGCCATCGAACATCTCGAATGAAAGAGAGCCGGTCCTTTGGACCGGCTCTCGCCATTGGGTAGCGCTATTTGGTTCCACCAGCCGGCGTCTCTCCGCGCAGCCAGGCGAACCAGTACGGACCGGCGATGAAGATCCCGCCTCCGACGATATTCCCCAGCAAGACAAAGATCTGCCGCACCGCAAAGTTTGGCAAGGTAATCGCCGCCAGTTTTTGTGCCTCCATCTGAGCCGCCACAGACGTCCCCTTCAGCAAGAGAGCGTACGAGCCGTAGAACAGGTTGGCGACAATGTGCTCCGACCCAGAGGCGATGAAGGCCAGGATCGGCAGTAGCATAGCGAGGATCTTATCGGTCACCGAACGGCCCGCATAGGCCATCCAGACCGCCAGACAGACGTAGATGTTGCACAGAATCCCCCGGGCGAAGGCCATCTCATAGGAGAGCGTCGACTTGCTGTACCCGACGGAGAGCACCTTTACCCCGACCAGCCCCCCGTTCAACTGGTAGTGACCGGACCAGCGGGCTAGAACCGCCAGTAGGACCGACCCGACGAGGTTCCCAGCGATGACGATCGCCCAGTTCCGCAGAACCCCGGCGGTCGTCACCTTGCCCTGTCGCCAGGAGATGGTCAGCATCGTATTGCCTGTAAAGAGTTCGGCGCCGGCGATGACGACCGCTGTGAGGCCGAGCAGGAAGGCGAATCCGCCCATGATGACGCCGGGGCCAAAGGCGCCATGCCAGTCGGACATGACGATGAAGTAGAACATGCAGCCCAGGCCGATGTAGAGGCCTGCCATGATGGCAAGGACAAAGGAACGGGCAAAGGGCATGCTGGACTTATCAACGCCATACTTCTCCACATTCTGGGTGATCTCACGGGAGGAGAAGGGCATTAGATTGAACTCGGCCACGACAGCTCGCCTCCTTGGGTGCTGGGTCCGATACCCATGAGATAGTAATCTGCCACAAACCAGATGGCAATCCGACACGGACCAGATAGCGATCGGACACCGACCTGATGCCGGTCTCTTCGCCATCCGAGAGAGTCAAATGTCTATAGAAGGCCCATCCACCAGGTTCAAACCATCTTTGAGACCGCACCGGATAGAGACAGGAGTCACCTAGGGCGTCGAACTAGGTTGATTCACCCTAACTAGAGGTTGTACACTAGGAACGTTAGACTCTCTGGCACTTATTCTGCCTCCGACCCGCCCATTTACTGAGGGGTTTCTCGTCGAGGTGATCGCTACATCGTGGAAGTTGCACTGCTAGGACTAAACCATCAGACCGCGCCCCTCGCCCTGCGCGAGGGCTTCGCCGTGCCCGCGGGCGGGCTTGTGCCGCTCCTGGCCCAGCTCCACACCCTGCCGGTTGCCGAGGCGGTCTTGCTCTCTACCTGTAATCGTACCGAACTCTACATCATCGCAGCCGATCCCTCTCAGGTTCGCCCTGCGCTTATTCAGTATCTCTGTCAGATGGAGGGCGCCCCCGCTGGTCTGACCCCGAAGGACCTAACGGCGCATCTCTACTGGCAGACCGGGAAGAAGGCTGTTAGCCACCTCTACCGGGTTGCCGCTGGCCTTGACTCGATGGTCATCGGCGAGACTCAGATCCTTGGACAAGTCCGGGAGGCCTACCGGGCCGCTAGTGAGGCGAACCTGGTCAGCAAGACCTTCCACCAGCTCTTCACCGGTGCGATCACGGCGGGCAAGCGTGCCCAGCACGAGACCCGGATCGGGCAGACGGCGGTCTCGGTCTCTTATGCGGCCGTCGATCTGGCCAAGAAGGTCTTCCACTCCCTGCAGGGGCGCCGCTGCCTGGCCCTGGGCGCCGGCGAGACGGCCAAGCTGACCGTCAAGCACCTGCAGGCGGCCGGCGTCGGCTCGATCCTGATCGCCAACCGGACCCTCGCCCGGGCCGAGAACCTCGCCGACCTGATCGACGGGGAGGCGATCCCGCTGGCGGAGGCTGCCAAGCGGCTCCATGAGGTCGATGTCGTGATCGCCTCAACGGGAGCGCCGGGCTACGTCCTGACGGCTGAGGCGGTCGCAGATGCGATCAAGGCCCGCCGGGGGCGCCCGATCTTCTTCTTTGACATCGCAGTCCCCCGTGATATCGATCCGGCGATCGGGCAGTTCGAGGGGGCCTTCCTCTACGATCTGGATGATCTGCAGGCCGTCGTCAAGGCGAACATGGCTGAGCGGCTGGCGGAGGCGAAGGAGGCCGAACGGATCGTGGTGGACGAGGTCGAAAAGTTCCAGACTTGGCTCCAGGATCAGGCTGTCGTCCCGACGATTCGTGCCCTACGTGACAAGGTTGAACAGCTCCGGCAGGAGGAGCTGGCTCGAGCGATGGGCCGCTTGCCCGAGTTGAGCGAGCGGGAGCGTCAGGTGATCGAGGCGATGACCGTCACGCTGGTCAACAAGATCCTGAACGATCCGACCCAGGCCTTGAAGGGTCTCGCCCGTGATGAGCGGGCCGATAGCATGACCGAACTGGTCGCGCAGCTCTTCAAGCTCGCCCCGGAGACGACCGACGGGGGCGGACGCTAAATGTGGGGCCCGGCCACCCTCCTGGTAGGCGCGACGGCCCTGCTCTACACCCTGGCCGCCATCCTGCATCTCGTGGCCGTCCTGCGCCGGGAGGTGGAGCGATGGGCGGGCTGGTTGACCCGGAGCGGCTGGATCACCCAGACGGGCGCCCTACTCCTGCTCGGAGTGACGGGTCGTCTGCGGCTGACCAGCCTGCTCGACTTTACCCTGCTCTTCTGCTGGCTGCTGATGACCGCCTACGTAGGGCTCTCGGTCTGGATGCGCTCGGAGGCGGCCGGCTCTTTCGTTCTGCCTGTCGTGGCCTCAGCGCTCGTCCTCTCCCTTGGCGTGGGGGAGCACGTTGGCCAGGTCGACGGTCTCTCCGGTGGCTTCCTCCTGTGGCATGTCGGGGTGGCGATGATCGCCTACGTCTGCCTCTTTATCGCCTCCGTGGTGGGGGCGCTCTACCTGGTCCAGGAGGGGAACCTGCGGCGGAAGCGCTGGGGGCGGCTCTACTATCGGATGCCCTCGCTGGAGGACCTTGATAACTGGGCGGTCCGCTTCGCCTGGCTTGGGCATCCGCTGCTTACGCTGACGATGATCTCGGGGCTGATCCAGGCCCACGGGCTCTGGCTCTTTAGCGATCCGAAGATCTTCTTCACGGGGCTACTCTGGCTGCTCTGGGGCGGGTACCTCCTGATGCGCCACCTGCGTGGCTGGGGCGGCCGGCGGGCCGCCTGGGTCAGCCTGGCGGGGCTGGTTGGGATCTTGGCGAACTGGTTCTTGATCAACCTGCTTTCGGCGGGGCATCGGTTTGGGTTGTAAGTCTTTAGGGAGTCCCCTGTGGGTCTTCTGACTAAACCGCGGATTACGCGGATAGCGCGGATTTGGAACGGACCCATTATTTTGATGTGGGCCCACACAGAATCGCCAGGTATCCGCGTAATCCGCGTCATCCGCGGTTGAAAAAAGAGGGGGAGTCCGATTGACCACGATTCGGGTTGCAACCCGTGGCTCTTTGCTCGCTCGCACGCAGACTGGCCACGTCATCGAGGCGTTGCAGCAGATCCACCCGAGCCACACCTTCGAGACCGAGATCTTCAAGACCGTCGGCGACCGGGTTCTCGATGTCGCCCTCTCCCAGATTGGCGGCAAGGGCCTCTTCACCAAGGAGTTGGAGGAGGCGCTGCTCGAGAACCGGGCTGACCTAGCGGTCCACTCCCTGAAGGACCTGCCGACCGAGCTGCCCGAGGGTCTCGTCGTCGGCTGCATCCCCGAGCGGGAGGACCCGCGGGACGCCCTGGTCAGCCGGGAGGGACTCGACCTGATGGCGCTGCCGGAGGGCGCCAAGGTCGGCACCTCCTCGCTGCGCCGCCTCGCCCAGCTCCGGGCGCTCCGCCCCGACCTGCAGTTCGTCTCGATCCGGGGCAACGTCGACACCCGCCTGCGCAAGATGGGTGACGGCGAGGTTGACGCCCTGATCATGGCTGCCGCTGGCCTCCACCGGGCTGGCTTTGCTGAGCGGATCACCGCCTACCTCGAGCCAGAGGTCTGCCTGCCCGCCCCGGGCCAGGGCGCCCTGGCGATCGAGATCCGGGCGACGGATGGCGCGACGGGCCAGATCCTAGCGCCGCTGCACCACTTCCCGACCGCCCAGGCCGTCCTGGCCGAGCGGGCCCTGCTGGCGAAGTTGCAGGGCGGTTGCCAGGTGCCGATCGGCGCCCACGCCGTTCTGGAGGGCGACTTCCTCCACCTGGAGGGCCTGATCGCCGCCGTCGACGGTAGCCAGGTGCTCCGCTGGGAGGCTGAGGGCCCGGTTCATCGGGCTCGTGCCTTGGGTGAGCAGGTGGCGGATGCGCTCCTGGCCCGGGGCGGTCAGCAGATCCTGGACGCGCTTCGCTAGGGAGTCGCCCCGACCTAAAAAGATCGCAGCAAGACCCGTATGCAGACCCGTATGAAAGGGAGTTTAGCCATGCAGGTGAATCCGTCCAACGGCCAGCCGGTTGCGAAGGACAAGGTCGCTCTGATCGGGCTCATGATCGCCCGTCTCGGCTTCGTCATCACCATCCTGATCGGTCTGGCGATGATGTTCGACCTGACGATGTCCAGGGGCGCCCGTGACGCCCACATGACCACCGGCCTTCTCGTCCTGGTCGGCACCCTGTTGGCCGTCGTTCGCTACAGCAAGAAGGGCGCTGGTCGTCAGCAGCTCCTCGCCTCGGCCGTGCTCGTCGTCGTCGGCATGGGCCTTGGCCTGAGCTTGATGGGCGGCTACATCTTCCCGGGCGTCAACTACGTCCATCCGCTCGTCATGCTCGCTTCGACCGCCTGCCTGGAGATCGGCGCCGCGAAGGCGAAGCGGGCGTAATGGACGGAGCGCTGGGACGCAAACGAGTCCTGATCACGCGGGCGCCCGGTCAGTCTGGGCGCCTGCGTGATGCGCTTTTAGCGGTCGGCGCTGAGCCAGTGAGCGCTCCCGCCATCCAGATCCTCGATCCGGACGACTGGACGGAGCTTGATCGGGCTCTGGCTGCGCTTGACACCTTTGATTGGCTCCTCTTTACATCGCAGAGCGCTGTGGACCGGGTCTGCGACCGGTTGGGCGCCCAGGCCGGACTTCTGCCGACCCATCTGCGCATTGCTGCCGTCGGCGAGGCCACGGCAGCCCTTCTGCGCGCCCGGGGCCTGCCCGTCCACCTAACCCCTGCGGACGCCCGCGGTGATGGCCTCGCCGCCGCCCTGCTCCCGCACCTGGCGCCGGGCGCCCGCCTCCTGCTCCCCCGCGGCGACCTGGCCGACCAGCGCCTCCCCGACGCCCTGCGAGCCGTCGGTTGCGCGGTCGAGACGGTGATCGCCTACCGTACCGCTCCGGCCTCGGCGCCCGACCAAAACCTGATTGACGAGTGCAGCCAGGGTATGGATTGGGTGATCCTGACCGCCGGCTCGACGGTGACGGGCTTACTAGCACTCTTGGGCGGCCACATCCCGCCGGGCGTCAAGATCGCCGTCCTGGGCCCTGAGACTGCCAAGGCCGTCGAGAACGCAGGCCTACAGGTAGACCTCGTGGCCCCAATCGCAACCGTAGATGCCCTGGTCAAAGCCATGGACAACCGTTAGACCACCTCCCAAAGGAGGACCCCATCGTGATCTACCGCCCCCGCCGCCTACGCCGCAACGACGCTATCCGCCGGCTCGTCCGTGAGAACCAGGTCACCAAGGACGATCTCGTCCTGCCCCTCTTCGTCGCCCCCGGCCAGAACTTCCGCCGCGACATCTCCTCCATGCCCGGCAACGCCCAGCTCTCCGTCGACCTCCTCCTCAAGGAGATCGAGTCGATGCTCGAGCTCGGCCTGCGCTCCACCATCCTCTTCGGCATCCCCGAGGCGAAGGATGAGATCGGCTCTGAGGGCTACTACGAGCACGGCTCCGTCCAGGAGGCGACCCGAGCGATCAAGGCTCGCTTCCCCGAGATGTACGTCATGACCGACGTCTGCATGTGTGAGTACACCTCGCATGGTCACTGCGGCATCATCAAGGGTGATACCGTCGACAACGACCCCACCCTGGAACTGCTGACCCGGGTCGCCGTCTCCCATGCCGAGGCTGGCGCCGATATGGTCGCCCCGTCGGATATGATGGACGGCCGCGTCGCCGCGATCCGGGCGGGCCTTGACCAGGCCGGCTTCGCTGAGGTGCCGATCATGGCCTACTCGGCCAAGTACGCATCCGCCTACTACGGGCCGTTCCGCGAGGCCGCTGAGTCGACCCCGCAGTTCGGTGACCGTCGCTCCTATCAGATGGACCCGGGCAACGGCCGCGAGGCGCTGCGCGAGGTCGAACTGGACATCCTAGAGGGCGCCGACATCGTGATGGTGAAGCCGGCCCTCGCCTACATGGATATCATTACGCGGGTCAAGCAGGCCACGACCCTGCCGGTCGCTTGCTACAACGTCTCGGGCGAGTTTGCGATGGTCAAGGCCGCCGCAGAACGCGGCTGGATCGATGAGCGCCGCATCGTCATGGAGACGATGCTCGGCTTCAAGCGGGCTGGCGCTGATCTGATCCTGACCTACCACGCCAAGGACGTCGCCACCTGGCTGAACGAGGAGCGGTAAGCAAAAGGCCCTGGCTTAGCGCCAGGGCCGACCCGCTATCGATTGTTCAGGAAGATCCAGGTCGCAAAGATCGAGACAAAGATGCCGATAATCATGAAGAGCGTCACCATCAGGCAGGACCGGCAACCCTGGTCGACCTCAAAGTGCATGCCCTTGCTACCGCGCAGGGCATCATCCTCTTCGACCTCACGCAGCGCCTGCTCGGCGTGGGTCTCGATCTTGGCTGGGGTCTCCACAATCGGGGGGCTCACGGTTCGCTTTAGCTTTAGCCGCCGGCCCAGGGCCTTTGGCTCTTGCGAGTCCTTCTTCTCCTCATCCACCGATTCCAGTCTCCTTTACGGGCGCCCCCTCGGTGGCGCACGACTCCATACCCGTTTCGACGTCATATCCACCAATCCTGTCACGCCTAGGCGATGGAAACGAAAGGAGGGAGCAAGATGCAGTCCATCATTCTCTACACCCTCTCCACCTGCCCGACCTGCCAAAAGGCTCGTGAAGGCCTCAAGGCTGAGGGAATTCAGTTCGAGGAGCGGGTCATCGACGACTCGGTCCAGTTCCAGAGCGAGGTCGAGCAACTCTCGAACCAGTTCACCGTCCCCGTGCTCGTCCATCCGGACGGCCGGGTCGAGGTCGGCTATAAGGGCGAGTATGGGTGAATGTTCTAGTCCTGGAAAGGCGGTCTGCCTTTCGGTCTATGCCTTGCGGTCCATACCAACCTGGACGCATGCAACGGTAGAATAGCGGTAAGACTACGCGAAGGGTCGTCCCCCGGTGGACGACCCTTCGTCGCATGAGAAGGTTGGTGTCAGTCCATGACGGTTCAGATCGTCACCGACTCCGCGTCGGACTTATCCCCGGCGCTGGCGAGCCAGTATGGCATCCACGTTGCGCCGCTCCATGTTCAGTTTGGCGATGAGACCTTTGCGGATGGCCGCACGATCTCGCCCGAGCTCTTCTACCAGAAGATGCGGGCGTCGAAGGAGCTCCCTAAGACCTCGCAGCCGACGCCGCATGACATGATGACGGCCTACCGAGAGGCGCTCCAGGCCGGGCCGGTCATCGGTATCCACGTCTCGTCCAAGCTCTCGGGTACATACCAGACGGCTGTCATGACGGCAGGGATGGTCCACCAGTCGATCGAGGTCTTCGACTCGCTGAGCGGCTCGGGCGGTCTCGCCAAGATGGCGGTCACGGCCGCCCAGATGGCGCAGGCCGGCGCTACCGTCCAAGAGATCCTGGCCGGACTGGAGCAGATGCGGGCGACGACGCAGGTCCTGGTGGGTCTGAACACCCTGGAGAACGCGGTCAAGGGTGGCCGTGTCAGCCCGCTGGCCGGCTTCGCGGCGACCCTGCTGGGGGTCAAGCCGATCGTCCACGTGAAGGATGGACTAGTGATCCCCTTCGATAAGGTGCGTGGGCGTGGTCGGATGATCGATCGGCTGGTCGAGGTGGCGGCAGAGCGGTGCCAGGATTGGTCGGGGCGCCTGGTCTGGGTCAACCATGGCCTCGCTGAGGCGGAGGCGCAGGCCCTGGCGGAGCGGATTCGCCAGGAGTTCCGGCCCAAGGAGGTCTTCGTCGGCCCGATTGGGGCTGCGATTGGGACCTATGCGGCTGAAGGGGCGATGGCCCTTTCGTTCTAAATAGATCGGGCGCCCTCGCCGGCTGGCGGGGGCGCCCGTCTCATCTTTAGGGACTCTTCGGTGCGACGCCGGAGGGCCGGTAGATATCCGTCCCGTCAAAGCGAATCTGCGGACCGAACCGACTCCAGGAGGCGCTCGGATCAGCCGGGCTCCCCAAGGAGGCCGCAGCCCGGACCTCTACAGTCGGCTGACCGAGGCCAGTCGTCCCGGCCAGGTAGCGCACGACCAGGAAGCGGCCATCTGCAAGCGGGGTGACCTCGCTGGGGAGCGCCCAACTCGGGACCGAGGCCCGGGTCTCGACCAGCGCCCAACTAAGAGCGAACCGGTCGGTCTGCATGGGGTTGAGGACGAGGGTAGCCGCGGCCTGTAGCCAGTGTTGTAGGGCCGCCGGGTCCCGCCGTAGGGTGGCCTCCCAAGACATGTACTGCTCGACGGAGAGCATGCCCACCAGTGAGACCGAGTTATCTGCATTGCGCATCTGCTGGTACTCCAGCCCCGAGATCAAGGCGATGCCAGTCCAGTCACTCTGAAGGGCCGTCCTGGCATCCCCGATCGTGGTGATGGTTGGTCGACCAGGATTGGTCACGGTGTAGATCTGGTCGGGATTGGGGTGGCCGGCGACCGGGCCATTGCTCGTTGTGGGCTTGGTCGGCGGATCGGTCACGACCGCGGGGGTTGGCTCGCTGGGCTCCACGTGGGCGGGGCTTAACGTCGCCGTCTCAAGCGGTAGTGTCGGTTGGGGGCTGGTGGCGGCGCTGTTGCCCTTGGGGGTGGGCGCCCCCGCCTGAACTGGCGTCTGTTGGCTTGGCGCCGGGCGCCCCAGCAGGCGATAGTGGGCCAGACCCATGCCGGCGACGAAGCCGAGGGAGAGGGCGAGGGGCAGGATCGCCGGTAGGACCCAGAAGGGGAGACCCCGGCGAGTAGGTAGGGCAGCAGACAAAGGGGCCCCTCCTTTCGGATGGCCGTTTTCCCCCTTGCTTCGCCGTTTGACTGTGTCATCCCTCTTCCCGTAGCAGGCATCTGGGCGGTGATGCAGAATTCTTTTAGCCATGCGCAGAAGTACGCGGGTTGGCGTGGGTTTGGTAGCCTTGGCAGTGGCGAGCGCCGTCGCGTTGGATGGGCTATATGCACCGTGGGCGGCGGCAGGTGCCGGCGCCCTGATCGGGCTCTGCCTACCGGTCTGGCAGCGGGCGCCCCTTCGATTGCATGGGGTTGAGTGGTTAGGTGGGGCGCTTCTACTGGGGGGCGCCCTCCTTTCGCTGGGTCGGGCCGTGCAGCCCAGCATGGCCGTCTGGGGGCCGCTCCTGCTCTTGGGTGGGCTGGTCGGGCTTCTGGCCGGGCGGCTCTTAGCCCAGCGGGAGGCGCTCGCCCTGCTCTTGCCCGCCCTCGCCCTCCTGCCGGCGGGGCTGGTCCTGCACGGTCTCTGGCTCCTGCAGACCGGGGCGGTCCACCAGTCGGGGCGCCTAGCGGGCGCGCTTGGTTACCCGATCGCCCTCGGGGCGACGGGGCTGGTTGGGCTGGCGGTAGGCGGGGTCAAGGAGCGGTCCGCCCTCTGGTCGATCGGTCTCTACGGCAGCGGGCTAGCCCTCTTCCTGAGCGGCTCCCGGGGGCTGTGGGTGGCAGCCGTTGTCACCCTGCTCGCCCTCTTGGTGGGGCGCCCGCACTGGTGGCGGCGGCTCTTCCTGCCCCTGCTAACGGCGGGAGCCATCGGTCTCTGGGCGGCGCCTTTGGTGGCGGTGCGGGCGCCCCTCCCGGCCCTCCTGTGGTGCCTGGGAGGCGGCCTCTTTCTCGAGGTGGCACGGGGCAGGTGGGTCGGGGCGAGGGTGGCACTAGGTAGGTGGATCTGGGCGATCGTGCCGCTCTTGGTCGGTCTGTTTGCGCAGCCGGGCTGGGCCTGGCTGCTGGGGCGGTCTCAACTCCCCGGCACCGAGAGCGCCTCGGTGGAGCGGCTCACCTTCCTGCGAGATGCCTGGCCACTTGTGCTCCATCACCCGTTGGGGCAAGGCTTTCGGGCCTGGGCCACGCTCCAACTAACGGCGGCCTCGTATCCGTACTGGACCGGGGAGGTCCACAGCGCCCTGATGGATCTGCTACTTAGTTGGGGCTGGTTGGGCGGCGTTGGCCTCCTCCTCCTGCTGGCCCGCCTCTGGTGGGGCGCCTGGGCGCTCCGCCAGGCGGATGATACACGCTTCGCCCTGGTGGTGGGGGTGGGTGGTCTCGCCCTGCATGGGCTGGTCGACTGGACGCTCTCCTATGGCCTCTTCGCTGGACTGGTCGCCCTGGGACTGGGATTGGTGTCACCGGGCGCCCCCCAGGGGGAGGCGGCCGTGCAGTCACGGTTCGCCCTGACTCGACCGGTGGTCGCCCTGCTGGGCGGACTGCTGGCGGCGGGCGCCCTCTTCCTGGGCGCCGGGGAGTGGGCGGCGAGTGCGGCCCGCAGCGCCCTGCGTCAGGGCGCCATCGCCAAGGCGCTGGACCAGGCCGCGCTGGCTCAGCAGTTGGCGCCCTGGCATGAGGAGGGCTGGGCGGTGCAAGGAGAGGCACTACGGGCGAGTGGGAGGCCGCAAGCGGCGGTTCCAGCCCTGGAGCGGGCCGTGCACGCGGCGCCCCTGGAGCCCTGGTACGAGAGGCAGTTGGCGGAGGCCCGCTTCGCCAGCGGGGACGAGGCAGGCGGGCTCCTGGCCTATCAGGCGATGGCCCGGCGCCAACCCTGGGCGCCGGAGGCCTACGACCGGGCCCTTACCGCCCATCTGGAGCGCTTCCTGAGCGCTACCCTGCGCCATGATGAGCAGATGGCGGCCCAGGCCGTTGCCGGTGGGCGCCTCTTGCTCGCCCAGTTGGACGCACAGAAGGCGAAGGTGCCGCCGGGGGCGCCCCGGCAGTGGCAGGCACCGGACTCCGCCACGATCCGTAAAGCCCGGGAGCTCTTCCGGTAAGAGACGAACGAAGCCGCCAGGGGTTGCCTGGCGGCTTCACTCATGCAGAGGAGCTAGTGGACCCAGCGGGACTCCTCCTCGCTCTCGTCGGCCCAGTCACACTCGACAGCGAACTGTGACCCGGGCAGGACGGCCTGCAGCTTACCAGCGACCTCCCCGCGCAACAGTTGATCCAGCGGCGCTGGGATCTGATCGGCGCCCAATCCATCCTCGCGGATCGCGGAGAGAGTGATCCCCTCCTCGCCCAGGGCCCAGTCGGTCCGGTGGCAGAGCTCCTGTAGCTCTCCGGGCGAGGCGCTCGACTCACCCGCCACGACGGCGCAGAGCCAGTCCGGCTCCGCCCCGTTGCCGGGCAGACGCAGGACATCCGAGAAGGTATCGATATTCGCCTCCGCGCCAAAGGAACGGAGCATGTGGACGGCTTGGACCAGGCGCCCGACCCCACCGTTCTCATCAACCATCAGACCAAAGTAGACCCTACACATCGCTTCCGCGCTCCTCTCCTGCTGATTGTGCCCATGTGCGTGTCGATCGATACAGGTTGATGACATAGGATGGCAGGAGGGGAGGAGGCTGAGCTGCGATGGCGGAGTCACCGTTTACCGGCTCGTTGGGCCAGTCTGAGGCGGCTTTCACCGGCCCGGTTGGCGGGGCCGAGGAGGCCTTTACCGGCCCCCTGAGTGAGTCCGAATCGCTACTTGGGCCGGACGGAGCCTCCATCTATGACCCCGAGTACGGCACGAACGGGAATCCAATCGGGCCGGATTCAAAGTTCAACCGCGAGGGCGCCCCCATCGCCGTGCTCGGTGGCGTCTTCTCGAATGGGCTACCGCTCGGCGGGCCGTTCTCGCAGTTCTTCCGTAGTACCGGCCCGCTTCCGTTTACCGTCTTCGAGTCCACCACCACCTCGTCGGGCCCCATTGGGGGGTTCCTGGTTGGGAGCGAGGGCGTTGAACTTCAGTTTGGACCGGCGATACTCCCCTTTGCGCCCCCCATCGGCGAGATTTTGGGTTGATCGAGATCTAGGTGGGAGGCGATGGCGATCTACTACCCGACTGGCGCCTATCTGAACTGGGCCTTGGCCGGACCCTGCTCTCCATACTGGGGCGGCTTTGGTCACTTCGCCCTGCCAGCTGCCAACGGGGCGGGCTTCTTCTTCCCGGCCTACACATTCCCATTCGATCTGCAGAGTGCGGAGTTCTTTGCCAAGAAGGCCGGGTTCATCGGGCCTAGCCCGATCGCATAGAGTTAACGAGCGAAGGGGGGCGGGCCTGATGGCGCAGGTAACCAGCCAGTCCCTAGAGCAACTCTTGACGGCGACGGCGGCTGCGGTCGGACGGGCGATCGACAAGACGAACAACAACCCGCCCAGCCCTGTCGCTCTGATTGAGTTCACCACGGAGATCTCATACGTAGCCCAGTACCAGCCGATCGATTCGTTCGATGTGATGCTGAACATCGCCTACCTCGATCCCCGCGAGAAGTTGCTCTACAACCTAGGCGATCAGTACGGGGTTCGGTTCCGCCTCTTCTTCCGACCGGTGCCGCGTGAGGTGCTGGTGCCGCCGACTTAGGCCTGGGTCTGAGGGGGGAGTCTAGGTGACCCGTGTCCGTGACTTGGTCAGTCTGCTGACCGCAACCGGGGTGGCGATTGGGCGTTCAAACGGGGGCCTCACCCTCGGGAATCTACCGACGATCCTGCAGACCTGTGAGGCGACCGTCAACCTATTCGCACCCATTCGAGTCTCGTTGACGGCTGACACCTTGCTGCTTGAGGAACCGGACTCCCTTAACCTCCAGATCCTGTCCGTGCTCGGACTGGACCTGCCAAGCCTCTCGATCACGGCGACCTACATTGCGGTACCCTCCCTCGTCCCCGTGCCGCCAACCTAAGTGGAGGTGGCTCCGTGGAACCGATTCTTGGCCCCGGCGGACGCTACCGTCTCCGACTCGAGCTCCTGCAGGAAGCTGGAAATACTACATATCGGCGGCGGCCTGCCAGCGAGTGTCGCAGTCAGGGCGCCGAGTGGCTCTGCCTGTTCGGGGAGGATGGGACCGCCCGACTCACCCTCGGGGAGGGCGGGATCACCCTCCATACCCTGGGTCTGGCTCAGGGTGGGCCGGTGGTCCTTCAGGCCGAGGTGGAGGCCGGGCCGGAGGCGCCCGGGTGGCTCCCCTCCTGCGCCACCTTGCGCCTCTTTGAGGGAGACAGGCAGGCCGCGGCAGCCCTGCGGGACCGCTTTATCCCCTTGCCCGGAGCGGTAGAGCCGGAGGTGGCAGGGGCATTGCCCCTTGACCAGCTCTTCCTTGCCGTCGGGCGATCGGTCGCCCGGGCCAATCGCGCCCTGGTGGAGATCGAGAGCCCGGGCGGGACAGCCCTGGTCACCACCGTCACGGTCAGCATCGCGATCGATTCGCTGGCCGTCGAACGCGGGCGGGCGTTGGTCAAGCCGTCGACCGGGCAGGCGGCGGCGCCCCAGGTCACCGTGGGGAACGGAGCGACCATGGCCGGTGGCCAGCCCTCGCCGAGTCGACCCACGCCCCCGGCGCCGCAACAACCGATCACATGGCCCCCGACTGCGGGGGTTGCCGCCCAGACGACGCCGCAGCCGAATGGGACCGTCAGGCAGGTGACGGGTGCGGAGCCTCAGACCGGGCAATCAGGGTCTACTTCCTTTGTCCAGTTCACGCTCGCCCTGGCGCCCGGAGCATCACGAGATCCGTAACGTTCTTCCGAACTCCGTATCATTCGGGGCGCCCGTGTCGTCTGAATGGGGCATGGCTTTGCAGAAAGTGAGTGAGACGCAGCAATGGAATATCGTCGTCTAGGCACTAGTGGGTTGAAGCTCTCTGAGGTCTCCCTGGGTAGCTGGCTCACCTATGGCTCGCGCGTCGAGATGGAGCAGGCCGAGGCCTGCATTAAGAAGGCGTATGAGCTCGGGATCAACCACTTCGACTGCGCCGTCGTCTACGGCAACCGCCCGCATGAGGCGGAGGAGATCCTCGGGCCGATCCTGCGCCAGTTCCCCCGCCATACCTACACCGTCACCTCCAAGGTCTTCTGGAAGATCGGCCCGTCGACCTATGATGGCGGCCTCTCCCGCAAGCACCTCTTCGACCGGGTCGACATGTCGCTGAACGCGATGGGCCTGGATTACATTGACATCTACTACTGCCACCGTTACGATGCCGAGACCGACCTAGAGGAGACCCTCCGGGCGCTGGACGACCTCGTCGCCTCCGGTAAGATCCGCTACTACGGCTTCTCCGAGTGGACCGCTGCCCAGTACGAGAACGCCATGGCGATCGTGGACAAGCGGAACCTGCGCAAGCCGGTCGTCTCGCAGCCGGTCTACAACATGATCGACCGCGGGATTGAGAAGGAGGTCATCCCGGTCGCTGCCAAGCACGGCATCGGCCAGGTCGTCTTCTCGCCGCTCGCCCAGGGCATCCTGACGGGCAAGTACAAGCCGGGCCAGGCGGCGCCGGCCGGCACCCGCGGTGCGGACCCGAAGCAGTCGAAGTTCCTGCAGCGCTACTTTGAGAAGCCCGGCCTCCTGGAGAACGTCCAGAAGCTCGGGGCGGTGGCGGAGCGGAACAACCTGAGCTTGGCTCAGTTGGCCGTCGCCTGGGTCCTGCGGCGCCCGGAGATCACCTCGGCCCTGATCGGCGCCACCCGGCCCGAGCAGGTGGAGGAGAACGTCAAGGCGGTCGGCGTGAAGCTCTCGGCGGCGGATATCGCGGAGATCGACACCATTCTTGGTGCCTAAGGACGGGAACGCTGAAGAGGAGGCTACACGCCTCCTCTTTCTGCTGTTCACATCTTTTTTCACTTCAGCGGTAGTTTGAACCGAACCTTTCCTCTGCTTTACTCGTATATAAGAGTGAAGGTCGAGGTGAGAACCGGACTCTATATAAAATAAAGCATAAGTAAAGAGTGCCTCGACACTTCCCCTGTTGGTCCTCCTTTCCTTCCGGTGCTAGCTGGGCGCCCTGCTGGGCCCGATCGTCAGATCCCTCGGCAGGCGCCCGGCAAAGCCGGGAGCTACCCCCATTCGCCGCCCCCATTCAAGGAGGGATCCTTATCCGCCCCGAGACTGAGCTTGAGCGGGATGAGCGCCACGAGGCGACCCGGACTGCCTACCGGCAGTTGGTTGACCCCCAGAATCCACCCCGGGCGCCGTTCCTGCTGGAACACCACTTCTACGCCACCGATGAGGCCGACGTGACCACCTTCACCGACGCCCTGCAGTTGGCGGGCTACCACATTGAGACCTTCGCCTACGAGCCCGACCAGCCGGCGCGCACCTGGCGGATTGTCGCCGTCAAGATCGATCTGCTGGAGGAGCGCCGACTCCTGGCCCTCTCGGACGAACTGGATGCGCTGGCTCGTCAGCATGATGTGACCTATGACGGCTGGCTGACCCACGTTGAGTAACGCTTGATCGTGGCGCCTTCGACCCAAGTCGGGGGCGCCCTTTCTTCACGGTTCAGATCCAAATTATGGGTTGAATGGGATTGTTCGGGTGCAAGAAGAAGGAGGAGCGTGTATGAATCTGACCCAGCTCCTGAACGCAGAGGAACGGCGGGCGAATGGTCTCTGGCTGGTTGGCTCCTGGACCCTCTTCGTCTTCTCGATCGGCTCCCTCGTCCCGGTGCTGGGCCTGAAGGCGCTCTGGCAGTTCGCTGTCGCCCAGACGATCATCCAGCTCATCCCGACGCTGATGCACCTCTTCAACTGGCGCCCTGGCCTTATCAAGTACTTCGTCGCAGTCACCATGCCGATTGGGATGTTCATCTCCGAATGGTCGAGCCCGAGCTACGCCATCTCATGGCCGCTCTGGTTCCTCGCCATGTCCCCCGCCGTCTTCTATATGAACGCCCGGGTCGCCCTCCTGAGCGCCATGGGCGCCTTCGCGGCGATGTTCACGACGGTCTGGCTCTTCCCGCCCGTCGTGCCGGCTGGGACGAACATGGTCGCCTGGATGGCGGTCGGCGTCGTCTGCATGGTCGCCTACGCCCTCTTCTTCTTGTTGGCCGCGAGCCGCTTTGGGCGGGTTACCAAGGCGTTGGACACCGCCGCTCAGCAGGAGCGGCAAGCGGCGGATGAGCTGCAGGGCGCCCTGATCCGCCTCGGTGAGTCAGCCGCCTCGGTCCAGGCCGCTGCTGCCTCGCTGGAAGGGCAGGGTGGGCGTGTCCGGACGGCCGTCGAGGAGCGAGTCGCCCAGGCCGTCGCCGCTTTGAAGCTGGGCTTCGACTCCCAAGCGGCCACGCTCTCTGAGGGCGTGACGGCGATGAACATGATCTCCAGCTCGGTCAAGCAGTTGGCGGCGGCCGCCGCCGAGCAGGCTGAGCAGGTAACCGGCTCGATGGGGACGGTCAACCAGTTCTCCACCGGGACCGCTTCGATGGTCTCCCTGGCCGAGTCCGTCTCCGTGGAGGCGGAGACCTCCGCCCGCCTGGCGGAGGAGGGCTCCGACCTGATCGCCCGGAACCAAGCGGCAGCGGCCTCGGTCGAGCACACCGTCCGCCAGACGGCGGAGCAGTTGGGCGCCCTGGGCGAGCACTCGCAGAAGATCGGCCAGGTCGTCATCCTGATCCAGGAGATCGCCAATCAGACCTCACTCCTGGCGCTCAACGCCGCCATCGAGGCGGCCCGGGCCGGCGAGCAGGGCCGTGGCTTCGCCGTCGTCGCCGATGAGGTCCGCAAGCTGGCCGACCGCTCCGCCGGAGCGACCCGCGAGATCAACGGCCTGATCGCTGAAGTGGAGGGCGGTATCGCCGCCTCCCTCTCGGCGATGTCTGAGACGACCGCCTCCGTCTCCAACTCGATGAAGCAGAATGAGCAGACCGGCACGATGCTAAAGGGGATCATCGAGGCGACGAACCGGACCGCCGATCGGGTCAAGGAGATCCACGAGCGAGTCGCCGACATGAACACCTCAGCCGTCGAGATGACCGATCGGATCTCCCACCTGGCCGCCCTGGCCGAGGAGAACATGGCGGCGGCAGAGGAGATGTCCGAGGCGGCCAAGCGGGCGGCAGCCTCGGCCCAGATGGTGCAGGGAATCGGCCTCGACTCCGTCGAACTAATCAGCAAGGTTGAGACCGCTGTCGCCGACCTCAGTGAGGTGGTGGGCGATCTGCACGATACCGGCGGTAAGCTGGCCGGGCTAGCGGCAAGCCTGCACGCCTAGAAGACCCGAGGCGAGCGTCCGGTGCGAGGAAAGGTGGCGACGTCCATGCCGACCCTGCTTGGCTGCGCCCTGCCCGAGGCGACCCTGGCGATCTGGTCCCGGCTCCTCGTCACCGATACCGAACCCTTCTACCTGATCGAGGGCGACTACCACATGCTCCCTGCCGATCACGGTGCCGTCCCGCGGTCCGAGTTCGCGCTCCCGGGTGCGGACGAAGGGCTACGCGACTCCTACCGCCTCTGGAACGTAGACCGAAAGGCGACCTGGGCCTGGGCGATCCCGGCGGAGCGCTGGCATCGTCTCTCCTTCCGGTTCCAGAACCGGCTCAACGTGCGGCAGTGGGAGCTGGGCCGGGGGAACATCTACGACAGCGACTGGGTCTTAGAGCGAATCGAGCCGTACACAGAGGTGATCTGCATCGGCTCGGCGGAGATTGAGACGCCGGAGGGCTTGAAGGTCCTGCTGCGGGCCCAGTACTGGTGGGACGTCCTGCCCGAGCGGGGCCGCTGGGCCTGGCTCTCGCAGATCGTCCAGGATGAGGCGCTGGCTGACTGTCAGTCGGGGCGCCTGGACGCCCTGGATTGGCAGCGCCTGGAGGGGCGGTTCCCGGCGATCCAGGCGCTGGCGGGCTCCTTTGTGGAGCGGAGCGGCCCGAACTGCTTTGCGGCGGCCCTGGCACCCCTCGTCGATCCGGCCCTGGCTGAGGAGACCGCCAGTCGGTGGTTGACCGAAGCGGAGCTGAACGGGGCATTGACCGATCTGGGCTACCGCTCGGAGCGGGTCCTTGGCGAGGTGCAGGGGCGGGATCTGGCGCCCGGCACGGTGGTCGGGTGGGCTGACAGCAGCGGATCCCTGCAGCACGCCTTCACCTACCTCGGTGAAGGTCTGGTGCTGAACAAGCAGTCCCAGTGCTGGTGGCACCCGCGGCAGATCGTGCCGTTCCGGGTCGCCTGGGATAACTGGACGGCCGATGGGCTTGCGCCGATCCTCTTCCAGAAGTGATGAAGGGAGCGCTGGTGAATGGCCAGCGCTCCTTTTCCCTGTCATCACTAGGCCAAGACCCAGAGCCAGCCGAACCAGGAGGGGTACCTCCGGGCGCCCCTCCTGGTTCCGACTGCCAAGTGTGCGAACTGTCAAGTCTACCTCTTGGCCCGCGAACGTGGTAGCATCTCCCTATGACCACACGGCCCGCAA
>DATGYC010000308.1:0-15061 GCA_035298385.1 Symbiobacteriaceae bacterium
GTCGCCCAGGTGCAGGAGTTCTACACCCAGGGGTAATCGATCCGCGAAAGGGGGAGCACAGCGGTGCGGTTCAGTGGTGCGAACGTGCTGGTGACCGGTGGCCTTGGCTTCGTCGGTTCACGCCTCGCCCGCGCCCTTGAGGCGGAGGGCGCCCAGGTCACCATCCTGGATAACGGCTTCAACGGCGCCCCCGCGAGCGTGGCCGGCCTCTCGGCCCGGATCGTGACCGGCTCCGTGACGGACGCTGCGCTCGTGCGGGCGTTAGTCCAGCCAGCGGACCTGGTCTTTCACCTCGCCGCCCGCTCGATCATCCAGTCGATGAAGAGCCCGATGGCCGATATTGAGGCCAACCTGAGCGGCACCCTCCAGGTACTCGCAGCGCTCAAGGAGCGTCCGGCGGGGGGATGCCGGCTGATCTACACCTCCTCGGCCTCCGTCTACGGCAACGCCCGGCACCTCCCAGCGGGGGAGGAGGAGCCCTACTCCCTGCTTACCCCGTACGCCGCCAGCAAGCTGGCGGGGGAGCACTTCTGCGAGACCTTCTACGAGGCCTACGGCGTGCCTTCTGCGATCCTGCGTTATTCGAACGTCTACGGACCCGGTCAGACAGCCCGGAATCCCTACTGTGGGGTGCTGGGACTCTTCATCGAGCGAGCGCTCCGGGGCGAGCCGCTCCTGATCCATGGCGATGGCGAGCAGACCCGCGACTTCACCTACGTCGATGATGCCGTCGAGGCTACCCTGCTAGCTGCCCTGGCGCCGGCGGCGGTGGGCGAGGTCTTCAACGTGGGCACCGGGACGGAGGTTAGCCTGAACAACGTGGCTCAGTTGATCAGGGAGGCGACCGGCTCTGCCGGATCGATTCAGCACGTACCGCGGCGCGACATTGATACGATTAGGCGCCGGGCGGTCCAGATTGAGAAGGCGCGCCGACGGCTCCGCTGGAGCCCCAAGGTGAGCCTACCCGAGGGGATCAGCCGGACGGTTGAGGCCTACAGGGGGGAGGCGTCGACGAGGGCGCTACCAGAAGTCTCCCTGGCGGAGGGGTCAACATGAGAGTCCTCTTTCTGGAAAAGAATCCACTCTACATCGATCAACTGCCGGCCGGTCTTCGCCAGGTGGGGTGCGAGGTCAAGGTCCTACCCGAGGTGCTAGACGGACAGCTGGAGCAGGAGTTGACAACCCGCAGACCGGACTTCGCCCTCACGATGGGGTGGTCCCACTTTCCGACGGAGCAGCGGCTGGATCTGATCCGGCAGCGCCTCGACGCGCATCAGATCCCGCTTGTCTACTGGGCAACGGAGGACCCCTGCTGGCATGAGCGGTGGTCTGTGCCCTACATTCAGAGGGTCAAGCCAGAGATCGTCGCGACGATCTGCACCGAGTATCTGCCACGCTATGAGGCGATGGGGCTACGGGCGATCGCCCTGCCCTTCGGCTACAACCACGAGATCTTTCAGACGGTGGCGCCCCGGCCCGAATACGCCTGTGACATCGCCATCGTCGCCAACTTCTACACGTCTGAATTTCACAGCACGAATCGTAAGCGCAGTCTATACGATCTGGTTACGCCCCTACTCCATCAGGGGCATCGCATCAAGATCTGGGGCGACAACTGGCAATGGGGGCCCCAGTTGGGCGTGCCCATACGGCAGGGGATGTGGCAGGGCTACCTCCATCACAAGGAGGCACCGGCCGTCTACAATTCAGCGAAGATCGTAATCGGCCTGCAGAATGAGTTCGACTTCGAGACGAACCTCACCATGCGCACCTGTGAGGTGATGGGTGCAGGCGGCTTCCAGCTCACCTCTCGCACCAAGGCGATCAGCTCCTTCTTCGAGGAGCGCAAGCACCTAGTAGCCTCTGGTTCCGCCACAGAGACCGTGGCGCTGGTGGAGCACTACCTGGCCCACCCAGAGGAGCGTGCAGCGATTGCGGCAGCCGGGCAGGCCTTTGTCCGCGCAGGCCACACCTACGCTGACCGGGCGGTGAAGCTACTGCAAGAGGTCCTGGGCCAGCCGACCACCGGCGAAGTGGAGGGATCGACATGAGGGTCCTCTTTCTGGATCAAGAGGCAGTCTACGCGGATCAGCTACCAGCCGGTCTTCGCCAGGTGGGGTGTGAGGTCAAGGTCCTGACCGAGGTTCTACACGGACAGCTCGAGCAGGAGTTGACCAGATTCCACCCGGACTTCGTCCTCACGATGGGTTGGTCCTGGTTCGCGACAGAACCGCGTCTGAAGGTGATCCGGCAGTGCGTCGACGCGCATAAGATTCCGCTTGTCTACTGGGCGACGGAGGACCCCTGCTGGCATGAGCGGTGGTCCGTTCCCTACGTGCAGAGGGTTAAGCCAGACCTCGTCGCGACGATCTGTAAGGAGTATGTGCCGCGCTATGAGGCGATGGGGCTGCGGGCGATTGCGCTACCCTTCGGCTACAACCATGAACTCTTTCAGACGGTGGCGCCCCGGCCCGGCTATACCTGTGACATCGCCATCGTCGCCAACTTCTACACGGCTGATTATTATAGCGTGAATCGTAGACGCAGCCTGGAGGATCTGGTCACGCCCCTGCTAACTCAGGGGCATCGCGTCATGATCTGGGGCAACAACTGGCATGTGGCGCCGCAGTTTGGCGTGCCCGTACGCCAGGGCATGTGGTATGGCTACCTCCATCACAAGGAGGCACCGGTCGTCTACAATTCAGCGAAGATCGTGATCGGCCTGCAGAACGAGTTCGACTACGAGACGAACCTCACCATGCGCACCTGTGAGGTGATGGGTGCAGGTGGCTTCCTGCTCACCTCTCGCACGAAGGCGATCAGCTCCTTCTTCGAGGAGCGCAAGCACTTGGTCGCCTCTAGCTCCGCTGCAGAGACGTTGGCGTTGGTGAAGCACTACCTGGCCCATCCCGAGGAGCGCGCCGAGATTGCGGCCGCCGGGCAGGCCTTTGTCCGCATGGGCCACACCTACGCTGACCGGGCGGTGAAGCTGCTACTGCCGGTTCTGGCACGCGGTGGGGAGGTCCGCTCGATGGAGGCGGAGAGCGAGCCCGTGGTCACCCTGTTGCATACGCCGTACTGCGATTGCTGCCACAGCGACCACGATCAGAGCGGGAGTGCCAGCGACCACCAGACCGGCAGTCACAGTCCTGATCAGAGTGGCAGTTCCAGTTGTGAGCGAAGCGATAGCCACAGCCGTAGCGAGAGCGGAAGTCCTGGGAGCGACTCCAGCGGCAGCAGTGATGGCGAGCAATGCGGAAGCATGGGTTTCGACCTGAGCGGCTGCAGCGCGGGCGGCAGCGATACGGCGAGTGGGAGCAGCAGTGATCATAGCGCTGACGAGTGAGGGAGTGACGCCATGAAACGGGTCCTGGCCCTCGCCCCCCACACCGACGATGCGGAGCTCGGCTGTGGCGGGACGATCGCGCGCCTCCTGGAGGAGGGCGCCAGCGTCTACGTCGCCGCCTTCTCCAGCGCGCGAGAGTCGATTCCGCCTCACCTGCCGCCTACGACGACGCGCGACGAGTTCTTCGCCTCCATGCAGCGCTTGGGCGTGCCCGCGGTGAACCGCCGTCTCTACGACTACCCCGTGCGCCGGTTCACCGAGCACCGCCAGGATCTGCTCGAAGAGCTGGTCCGGCTGCGCGCTGAGATCCAGCCAGATACCGTCTTTCTGCCCACCGCCAGTGATCTGCACCAGGACCACCACGTGATCGCCACGGAGGGGCTGCGGGCCTTCAAGGAGCGGACCGTCTGGGGCTACGAGCTACCCTGGAATCACGTCACCTTCGCCGCCCAGGCCTTCGTGACGCTGGAGTCCCGGCACGTGGAGGCGAAATGGCGGGCACTGAGCGCCTATCGCTCGCAGATCGACCTGGGCCGGCCCTACTTCACGCCGGAGTTGATCCAGGGGCTCGCCCGGGTGCGGGGCGTTCAGGTGAAGGCCGAGTTCGCTGAGGCCTTTGAGGTGACCCGAGTCCGGCTCTAAGGGAGGTGTTGGCGTGCATACGTTGAAGCTCCTCCTAACCGGAGCGGGGGCGCCCGGCACCCGCGGGGCGCTCTACGCCCTGCACCACAACCCGGATGGCATTCGGATCCGGACCGTGGGCACCGATCTGCAGGCCGACGTGCTGGCCCGGCACTGGCTTGATGCCTTCTTCCAGGTACCCGCCCCCGAGGAGGCGAGCTACGTGGAGGCGCTACTGGCGCTCTGTGAGCGGGAGTCGGTCGATCTCGTCATCCCGCAGACGACGCGGGAACTCTTCGTCTTCGCTCGCCACAAGGAGGCCTTTGCGGCGCAGGGGACGCCGGTGATGGTCTCGAGCCTGCCCGCGATCGAGTGCGCGAATCACAAGGGCGAGCTACTCCAGATCGCGCAAGCGCTCCAGTTTCCTTGTCCAGCCTTTGTACGCACCCGTTCGCGGCGAGAACTGCTGGATGCGGCTCGCCAGCTTGGCTACCCCGCTAAGCCCGTGGTGGTCAAACCACCCGTCGCCAACGGCGGACGGGGCTTCCGTGTTCTGCGGGCGGAGGCCTGGGATCTGGCCCGCTTCCTCGCCGAGAAGCCGAGCGGAGAGGAGATCCCACTCGGGGCGCTCCTCGCCATCTTGGAGCGGGGGGAGAGCTGGCCAGAACTGCTGGTGACGGAGTATCTGCCCGGTAGCGAGTACTCGGTCGATCTTTTCCTGGGCGCCCGGGTCCAGGTCGCCGTGCCCCGACTGCGCAAGGCGATCCGTAGCGGCATCTCCTTTGCCAACGAGCTTGAGTACCGGGAGGACCTGATGCAGTACGCGGTGGCATTGGGCCAGCGGATCGGCTTGCAGTACGCCGTCGGCTTTCAGTTCAAGCTAGACCAAGACGGAGAGCCCAAGCTCCTCGAGTGCAACCCGCGCCTCCAAGGCACGATGGTGGCCAGCCTCTTTGGCGGGGCGAACGTGATCTGGCTGGGCGTGAAGGAGGCGCTCGGCGAGGTGGTGGACTGGATCCCGCCCCTGCGGCCAGCCTCCTTCGAGCGCTTCTGGGGCGGCATCGGCTTCGCCGGTGAGCAAGTCGATGAGATCTGACCCCTTTGGCGGCCGCTATCTCTTTCACCTGCACACGACCTATACGGACGGCGAGGTTCCGGTGGCCGCGTACTTCGAGTGGGGACGGCGTGCGGGGCTCGATCGCCTCATCTTCCTCGAGCATATCCGCACCAAGCCGAGCTATGACGTCCGGGCGTTCATCGCAGAGGTGAAGCACGCTGCCCGCACGTACGGCCTGCCCGCCCGGGTCGGCTTTGAGGCGAAGCTCTTGCCGGGGGGAGCGCTCGACATCAGCCCGGAGCATGCGGCCCAAGCTGACGTACTCGGGCTGGCTGAGCACGGCTTTCCGCCCGACTTCGACCTCTGGCACGCCTCGCTGCGGACGGCGCTAGCGAACGGTGCGCGCCAGGTTGCCGAGCGGCCCGTGGTCTGGGTCCATCCCGGCCTCTGGCTGAAGCGGCAGGGGCTGCTGGCGGCGCATGAGCAGGAGTACCGTGCACTGCTCGCCGAAGCCCAAACGCTGGGGATCAAGCTGGAGTGGAACCTGCGGTATGATCTGGTGCCGGTGGCGCTACGGGGCGCCCTGCCGCCAGGGAGCCTGGTGATCGGCGCCGATGCCCACCGCCTCACCGATGCCGAGGTCGCGCTCACAGCGCTCGGGGCTGAGAACGCCGAAGGGCCGCCTGCTAGCATCTAGCAGGCGGCCCTTTGTCGCTGAACTTACTGCACGGTAGCCGTCGAGAAGTCGATCTTGCCCATTGGCGAGAGGTAGACGCCCTGCACCTTCGACGAGAGCAGGTAAGGGTTCACCCCGTAGTAGACCGGGATGATCGGCATCTCCTTGACCAGCATCGCCTCTGCCTCGTGCATCGCCTTCATGCGGACGTTCTGATCAGCGGTCGCCTTCGCCTGCTTGATCAGCGCATCGTAGGCCGGGTTGCTGTACCGGGCGTTGTTGTTCCCGCTGCCGGTGACGTACATGTCCATGAAGGTCATCGGATCGGTGTAGTCGCCGTACCAGCCGGAGCGGGCCAGGGTGAAGTCACCCTTCGAGCGCCGCTCGAACAGGACCTTTTGCTCCATGTTCGAGGCCTTGATCGTGGTGATGCCCAGGTTCTTGCGCCACATCTCGATCACCGCTTCGGCCAGCACCTTGTGGTTCTGGTTCGAGTCGTAGATCAGCTCGATCGCCGGGAAGTTCTTGCCGTCGGCGTAGCCCGCCTCCGCCAGGAGCCTCTTCGCCTCGGTCAGGTCGGCCTTGAAGAGGTCACCGCCGGCCTTGCGGAAGTCCGAGCCAGGCGTGGTCTCCTGGGCGCCCGCTGGCACGAAGGCGTAGGCCGGGGTCTGGTTCAGCTTGGTCACGTTCGCCACGATCGCCTCACGATCGATCGCCAGGGCGAGCGCCCGCCGCACCTTGGCATCGCCAAACGGGGCGACGGTCGTGTTCAGCTCGTAGTAGTAGGTATTGAAGAGGGGGGAGAGCTGGAGCTTCTTCTCCTGCTGCAGCCGGGTTACTTCCGCGGCGGGCGGGCTGAACATCATATCCAGCTTGCCGCTCTCGAAGAGCTGCAGGGCGGTGGAGGCGTCCTCGATCATCTGGTACTGTAGCTTATCCACCTTCACGTTGGCCGCGTTCCAGTAGGTCGGGTTCTTGACCAGAAGGGCCTCCTGCTTCGGCGTCCAGGTCTTGAGCGAGAACGGGCCGTTGGTGACGATCGTCGCCGCCTTGGCGGCCCAGTCCGGGTTCGCCTCAACGACCTTCTTGGGCACCGGGGCCAGGGTGCTGAAGGCGGTCAGGTCGAGGAAGTACGGGGTGGGTGCCTCCAGGGTAACCTGCAGGGTCTTGGCGTCGATCACCTTGATGCCGAGGTCAGAGGCCGTGCCCTTGCCGGTGTTGAACGCCTCGCCGCCCTTGATGTAATAGAGCTGGTAGGCGTACTCGGCGCCCAACTTCGGGTCGAGCACGCGCGTCCAGGCGTAGGCAAAGTCCTCGGCGGTGACCGGATCCCCGTTGGACCACGTCACGCCATCGCGCAGGTGGAAGGTGTACTGGGTACCGTCCGGCGAGATCTCCCACTTCGCAGCCATGCCAGGGACGGTCCCGTTCGGCGTCACCCGCGTGAGGCCCTCGAAGAGCTGGTCGACGGCGTAGCCGGAGGTGTTATCGCTGGAGAGGCCGGGATCGAGGAAGCGGAAGTCGGCGCCCGCGTTGAAGCGGATGATCTTCTCGGCCGGACCGGCACTGGTGGCCGTTTTGGCGCCGCCACACCCCGCAAGCAAGCTGAGAGCCATGACGATCGCCACACCCGTTAGAACCCGGTTTCGCATCTCTTCTCTTCCCCTTTGTCGTAGCGCTTAATATTGGGCGGCTCGCTTGAACTTCGGCGGCCCAACGTACGAGCGTTACTATACGCCTATATTAGTAACGGGGCAACGACTTAGGAGAAGGTGAGACGAGGAAGGCTAGTTGTAGAGTTGGGAACTTGGTGTACGATTCTCTTTTCTACAGGGGGAGAGATCGCCGAAGCGGCTCGCCATCAGTTGGCGAGCCGCTTCTTCCTTATAGGTGAGTCTTAGTGGCCCTTCTTGCCGTTGCCGTTGTCGCCCTTCTTCTGGGCATGCTCGTTGCCCTTGGCGCCCTTCTGCTCAGCCTTCTGGTTGAAGTGCTCCGCCTTCTGCTCGGCGTGCTGCGTGAACTTCTCAGCCTTCGCCTGGGCCTTCATGAGGGTCTGGGCAGCCTTCGCGGCAGCCTTGTCAGCCTGAGTAGCGGCCTCCTCGGCGTCGTCCTTCTCCTCGTCGTCCTTCTTGTCGTCGGTAGCGGTGACCTGATTCAGATCCTTGTTGGCCTTCTTGACCTGCTCAGTCGCCTGAGCGATGGCCTTCTTGACCTGCTCGATCTGCTCCTTGACGTCATCCTTGGCCTGCTCAGCGGACTCCTTCAGGGCCTCCAGGTCAGCCTGGTTGGCCTCAGCGGCCTGGACCTTCGCCTCAGCGGTGGCGATGGCGGTAGCGTCGCCAGCCTTCTTCGCGGCCTCGAGATCCTTCTTGGCCTGCTCCAGCTCATCCTTGGCGGCGACGACGGCCTGCTTGACGGCGTGGAAGTCGATCACAGCCGAGACGGACTTGGCCTGGTTGGCCAGGGCACGCTGCAGGCCCGGCTTGGCGGCCGCAGGAGCCTTGGCGAGGACGGCCTGCAGCACAGCGTAGCTGTTCTTCTGCGAGAGGTTCATCGCCTCGACGGCCTGGACGGCATCCTCGGTCTTGTCGATCGCCTGCAGGAGGTGGTCCGCAGCGGACTCGAGGGTCTCCATGTACTCGGTGGTCGTCTTGGTGGCGAGCTCGTCCTTGCCCTCCTCGGTCAGGACGGCAGCCTCGGCGGCACGCTCGGCGGCGAGGTGGGCCTGCAGGTCAGCCAGGGACTCCTGGGTGAAGGTGAGGGCCAGCTGCAGCTTCTCGATCGCACGCTCCAGGCTGTAGAACTTGGAGTCCGGGGTGATACCGGCCGTCTCCTGGATCTGCTCCGGGGTCGGGGTAGCCTCCACGGTGGTGGTGTCGGTCGGGGCCGTGGTGGTCTCAGCCGGGGCCGTAGTGGTCTCGGCCGGGGCCGTGGTGGTCTCAGCCGGGGTCGTCGTGGTATCGGCCGGGGCCGTCGTGGTCTCGGTCGTGGTGGTCGTCGGGGTGGTGGTCGTCGGGGTGGTGGTCGTCGTGGTCGGCGTCGTGGTCTGCGCCTGCGCCTCCACCGTAGTGGTGGCGGTCGTGCCGGTCTGGACATCGGCGTAGGCGGCGGAGACGGCGGTGCTGAGCATCAGGACGGCGGTAGCGAGTGCGATCTTCTTCATGTAAGGAAGCCCTCCTCGACGTTGTTCGCTGTTTCTGCTCATAAGTACGTGGGGGGTATGGGGGGTGTGGGGGTAGTGGCTAGTAGTTGCAAAATCACGAATCCTTAACGCGAAAGGAAAGAGACCAGGGCAGTTAGCCCCGGTCTCAGTAGCTTCCTTTATAGATTACTTGACGTCCGCGTTCGTGAAGTCGATGGAGCCGAGCGGGGAGAGGTAGACGCCGGTCAGCTTATCGGCCTGCAGGTACGGGTTGTTGCCGTAGTAGACAGGCAGAATCGGCATGTCGGCCATCAGGAGGGCCTCCGCCTTGTGCATCGCCTCCTGGCGCACCTGCTGGTCGCCCGAGGTCTTGGCCGTCTTGATCAGCGCGTCGTAGGCCGGGTTGTTGTAGCGGGCGGTGTTCTGGCTGGTGGTGGTCCACATGTCGAGGAAGGTCATCGCATCGGTGTAGTCGCCGTACCAGCCAGCGCGGGAGATGGCGAAGTCACCCTTCTGACGGTTGTCGAGCAGCACCTTGAACTCCATGTTCGCGGCCTTGATCGAGGTGATGCCCAGGTTCTGCTTCCACATCTCGATCGCCGCCTCAGCGATCGCCTTGTGCGCCTCGCTGGTGTTATAGCTCAGCTCAACCACCGGGAAGCCCTTGCCGTCCGGGTAGCCGGCCTCAGCGAGGAGCTTCTTGGCCTCAGCTAGGTCCTCCTTGAAGTAGTCGCCACCGACCTGGCGGAAGTCGGAGCCAGGCGTGGCATCCGGGGCGCCCGGCGGCACATCGGCGAAGGCGGGCGCCTGGTTCAGCTTGGTCACGTTGGTCGTGATCGCCTTGCGATCGAGGGCCAGGGCAAGCGCCCGGCGGACCTTCGGATCGTCAAACGGCTTCTTGGCCGTGTTGAAGGTGTAGTAGTAGGACTGGAAGAGGGGGGCGAACTTCAGCTTGCCCTCCTTCTGCAGTCGGGCCACCTCTGCCGGGGGCGGGCTGAGCACCAGGTCGGCCTGGCCGCTCTCGAAGAGCTGCAGGGAGGTGGCGAGCTCCTCAACCATCAGCATCTCAATCCTGTCCACCTTGATGGCGGCGGCGTTCCAGTAGTTCGGGTTCTTGACCAGGACAGCCTTCTCCTTGGGCGCCCAGGACTTGAGCATGAACGGCCCGTTGGAGACGAGGGTCTCGGCCTTCGCCGCCCAGTCCTTGTTCGCCTCGACCGCCTTCTTGTCGACCGGCATCAGGGTGGTGAAGGCGGTCAGGTTGAGGAAGTAGGGGGTCGGCGCCACCAGGGTGACCTCGAGGGTCTTGGGGTCGAGCGCCTTGACGCCGAGGTCAGCAGCGGTGCCCTTGCCGGTGTTGAAGGCCTCGCCGCCCTTGAGGTAGTAGAGCTGGTAGGCGTACTCCGAACCGAACTTCGGGTCGAGGACGCGGGTCCAGGCGTAGACGAAGTCCTCAGCGGTGATCGGATCACCGTTGGACCACTTCAGGCCGTCACGCAGGTGGAAGGTGTACTTGGTGCCGTCCTGGGAGATCTCCCACTTCTCGGCCATGCCGGGGACGGTCCCCTTCTCGTTCACACGGACGAGGCCCTCGAACTGCTGCACCGAGGCGTAGCCGGAGACGGCGTCGGTGATCAGGCCGGGATCGAGGGAGCGGAAGTCGGAGCCCGCATTGAATCGGATCACCTTTTCGGCGGGGGCGGAGCCAGCGTTCGGCGTGGTGGACTTAGATCCGCCACAACCAGCGAGCAGGGTGAGGGCCAGGATCGCAGCGAGGCCCTTGATGACTTGATTACGCATTCATTTACTACCCCTTCCGAAATGGATACCGGTGGGCTCTTCGGTAGAGTCAACCTTGTTAGTTAATATACAACTGCATTACAGAACATGCAACATTAATGTTACGAGAAACAAAATGTTGGTCTAGTGTGAAGAGCTATCAGTTGATGTTATCCCATATCTTCAGGCAATGCGTTCACGTCTCACTTTCAGTCTGACCCGTAGAGGAGTCATGCCCACGTGAACGTACTGATCGTCTATGCCCATCCGGAGCCGCGCTCCTTTAACGGTGCCCTGAAGGATGGCGCCGTCGCCGCCCTTTCGCAGGCCGGCCATCAGGTCCAGGTCTCGGATCTCTATGCCATGAACTTCAACCCGGTCGTCCACCCGTCCGAGTTTCCGGAGCGGGCGAATCCGGATCACTTCCATCTACAACGGGAGCAGCGCAACGCCGTCCTCACCGGGACGGTCGCCCCGGATGTAGCGGCGGAGCACGCCAAGTTGATCTGGGCTGACCTGCTTATCTTCCAGTTCCCGCTCTGGTGGGGCTCGATGCCGGCGATCATGAAGGGCTGGATCGACCGGGTCTTCTCGGTGGGGACGATCTACGGCCGGGAGACCTATGCGATCGAAGGGAAGAAGGCGCTCCTCTCCGTGACGCTGTCGGGCTATCCGACCTACGAGGAGGGGGCGGCGCACGCGACAATGGAACTCCACCACGTCTTCAACAACATGTTCGCCCTGTCGAAGCTGGAGGCGGTGGAGCCGTTCTACGTCTTGGGAATCGGGCAGAAGGAGGAGGCGGAGCGGGCTGCTGTGCTGCAGGCGTTCCGGGAGCGAGTGCTCAGCCTCTGCCAATAGAGAGGGCGCCCCCGCGGGGGCGCCCTTTTGCTTCGTGTGAGAGACACGCAGCGAGCGTGGTTGCCGGGCTCGCACTGACCCTCACAAAAATAGATTCAATTCAAAAATTATTGTCAGGAAAAAACATTTTATTGACATAAACAATTTTGACTAGCAATGTAGATGATAGTTCTATCTTTGCATTAGTGGGGGCACTAGATGCGACGTAGAACCAGGCGAATCAAGATCCGGCTGGGCAATTACAACAGGGGGGTTCTTCTTTTGGGGGGTTCTAGTTCTACGGTCTCCTTAGGTCTCCATCGCAGCAACCGTCGATCGACTCGATCCGTACAGAAGTTCTTGGTCATGGTACTCACATGGGCGCTCATCGCAGCCTGGCTGCCGGTCGCACCCGCTCTCGCTGACAGCGTTCCCACGGTCGGTAACGCTGCCGGGTCCGTCACTGCCGACGCCGGGGGGGCGCCGGTGGTGATCAGTCCGAACATCACGCTTAGCAATTTTACGACCATCGACGGCGCCACGGTGACCATCAACGGTGGCTTCGTGGCCAGCGAAGATGTGCTGGCCTTCACCAGCCAAGGCGGTCTCTCGGGCAGCTACAACGCTGGTAACGGCGTGCTCTCCCTGAGCGGCTCCGCCAGTGCCGCCACCTACGAGGCGGTGCTGCGCAGCGTCACCTACCAGAACACCAATGCTGCCACGCAGAACACGGTCCCCCGTGGCATCACCTTCTCGGTGGGTAGTGGCGCGCTCTACTACCAGTCGACCGGACACTACTATGAGTTCGTACCCGCCCCCGCCATCACCTGGACCAGCGCCCGGGATACTGCCGCGGCCCGTAGCCTCTACGGCCTGCACGGCTACCTGGCCACTATTACCTCCAACGGCGAGAACACCTTTGTGGCGGCCAAGGTCCAGGGCTTGGGCTGGATTGGTGCCAGTGATGCGGCGCAGGAAGGCGTCTGGCGGTGGGTCACCGGCCCGGAGGCGGGCACCCAGTTCTCCGGACAGTTCAAGACGGGCTGGTGCAGTGCGTATACCGGCAACAGCGTCAACGGCCAGTACAACCACTGGGCCGGCGGCGAACCGAACGACTGCGGCTATAACGAAGACTACGGTCACTACTACACCGATGGCTCCTGGAACGACTACCCCAATTACGCCGACTCCATTGCCGGCTACGTGGTGGAGTACGGCGGTATGCCCGGCGATAGCGCCCCGGTACTTCAGGCCAGCACCACCGTGCTGATCGCGCCTGACGCCACCGGTCCCAGCGTCAGCGCCAGCCTTGCCGGTCCCCAAGGCCAGAACAACTGGTACACCGGTCCCGTACTGGTGCAGATGAACGCCACCGACGACAAGTCTGGCGTGGCCTCCATCCAGTACTCCGTGGACGGCGGGCCGACCCAGACCACGCCTGGCGCCATGGCGGTGGTCCCTGTAGCGGCCGACGGAGAGCACACCGTCACCTACGGCGCCACGGACAACGCGGGCAACCCCAGCAGCACGAACCAGCCCTACACCGTGAACAGCCTCCTGGACAGCTGGCAGGACACCGGCATTGACGTCAGCGCCGGCGCCACCCTGCATATCACGGCGACGGGCAGCATCTCGTGGGACTACCGTCGCCCCGAGGCCGGCACCACGCCCAATGGCGCCCCCAGCTTCCCTTACGGCGGCTTTGTCCCCAACCTGACCTTTGCTAGCCTGGTGGCCCGCATCGGCACCGGCCAGCCGTTCATGGCGGGCGCCAACTACCAGGGCAGTAGCGCCACCAGCGGACGCCTCTACCTGGGCTTCAATGATTGCGCCGGTTGCTTCTGGGACAACACCGGCTCCTGGGCCGTCACCGTGGTGCAGCAGCAAGCTGTCAGCTTCAAGGTCGACAGCACGCTGCCCACCATCACGGGCAGTGCCAGCACCACCGGCTGGAGCAATCAGCCCGTGACCGTTACCTTCACCTGCACGGACGCCACCTCCGGCGTCGCCTCTTGCCAGGCGCCCATGACGGTCGCCACCGAAGGGGCAGGCCAGTCGGTCACCGGTAGCGCCGCCGACAACGCCGGCCATTCGGCCACCGCCACCGTCGGCAGCATTAACGTGGACCTCACGCCTCCGACCATTACCGGCGCCCTCGACCATGCGGCCAACGCCGCTGGTTGGTACAACGGTCAGGTGAGCGTCCACTTCACCTGTGCGGACGCAGCCTCGGGCGTGGCCGCGTGCTCCCCCGACGTCTTCCTCAACCAGGAGGGCCTGGGCCAGAGCGCCACCGGTCAGGCCACCGACAACGTGGGCCTCACCAGCACCACCACGGTCAGTGGTATCAAGATCGACCTGACCCCGCCCGCCACCACCGCTAGCGCCCCCAGTGGCTGGCAGAAGACACCCGCCACCGTGACCTTCAGCGCCACCGACAACCTCTCTGGCGTCGCGGGCACCTACGCGTCCGTGAACGGCGGCGGCGCCCAGGCAGCGAACAGCGTCACGCTCTCCACCGATGGCGTGCACACCATCAGCTACTACAGCATGGACAACGCCGGTAACGCCGAGGGTGGTGCCACCACCACGCAGCGGCAGATGCCGGCCAACGCCGCCTGGTACGACACCGGCATTGATGTGGCATCCGGCTCGGCGCTGAACATCAGCGCCAGCGGTCTTGCCAACTACGGTGGCGGGAATCTTGTGAATCCCAACGGCTACAACTGGGGCGTCAACAACTGGTTGGTGCCAAACGCCTACGCACTGGCCCTGGTCGGCAAGATCGGCGCCGGTCCGGGCTTCAACGTGGGCGCCAGCTACTCCAGCGTAGCTGCCACCGGTGGCCGTCTCTATCTGGCCATGAACGACTGCGTCGGTTGCTTCTACGACAACTCCGGCTTCTGGAGCGTCTCGGTGACCACCAACAACACCGTGACCGTAAAGGTGGACCAGACGGCGCCCACCATTACCGGCAGTGCCAGCACCACCGCCTGGACCAATCAGCCCGTCACGGTCACCTTCACCTGCGCGGACGCCACCTCCGGTGTCGCCTCCTGCCAGAATCCCATGACGGTCTCCACCGCAGGGGCGAACCAGGCAGTGACCGGCAACGCTACGGATAACGCCGGTAATAACGCCAGCGTCACCGTCAGTGGCATCAACGTCGACCTGAGCGCCCCGCTGACCACCATCGCCGCCCCCACCACCTGGCAGAACCAGGACGTGGCGGTCACATTCACCGCCACAGACAACCTCTCGGGTGTGGCTGCGACCTACTACACCGTCGATGGCGGTGCGCCGCAGTCCGGCACCAGCTTTACCCTCACCGGCGAAGGAACGCACACCGTCTCCTTCTGGAGCGTGGATGCGGCCGGGAATGCCGAGACCGCCCATACCGCTACGGTGCTCATCGACAAGACGGCGCCCAGCATCAGCGGTAGCACCGATCGTGCGGCCAACGCGGCGGGCTGGTACAACGCTGCGGTCACGGTGACCTTCACCTGCGCCGATTCCGGCTCCGGTCTGGCCACCTGTGCCGCCCCGGTCACCCTCGGCGCTGCGGGCGCCAACCAGAGCGCCACGGGTAGCGCCACGGAC
>DATGYC010000309.1:0-4611 GCA_035298385.1 Symbiobacteriaceae bacterium
GCCAGGACGCGGGCCTCGGTGTAGGGCGTCTCGGGCTTGGCATACTCGCCGTAGAACTCCAGCCCGACGGCGTTGAAGCGGGCGGCGTGGTGCTTCCAAGCCGGGTTCTGCTGGGCCATCGCCCAGTGGGTGGCGGCGCCGTCGGCGTTCTCGTAAGGGATGGCGACCAGGTTGACCTGCTGGAGCTCCGGATCACCGTTCGCCGCCGCCTCGATCGTCGCCAAGATCGCGTTCGTCGAGGAGACCTCGTTGGCGTGATGGCGAGCGTTGACCAGCAGGGTCGGGCGGAAGGCGGCGGCTTTGCGGGATGGACGGAGCGCCTCGCCGGTGGGCGGCCGGTAGGCGACGGCCCAGAGCGGGCGCCCGCTGTAGGACTCACCAGCCTGCCAGACCTCTACGCCCGGAAGGCGGGCGATGTGGGCCAGGTGGCCCTCCAGGTTCGTCGGCTCGATCAGTCGATCGAGTGGAACGGGGGCCGGCTCCGTCTGGGCGAGGCGCAGCTCGGCGGGGGTGCGAATGGCTGAATGGGCCGGCGCCTGGCTCAACCGCCACGTATAGGTTGCAGCCTCCACCCCCCAAGCGATGCGGCCCTCCGGCCCGAGTTCGATCACCCGGATCGGCTCCACCGGTCGAGCCGGGGCCGGGGCGGTCAGGCGGGTGAGCCGGACCTTCGCCTCCGGGGTGGTGCCCGGCTTCGCCTCAAGGAAGGGCAGGATCGTGCCGGGGGCATCGAAGGGCGCCCCGTGCAGGGCTCGGCCCCACGTGGCCAGCTCGTCCAGGGTGACGAAGTAGAGGTCCTCGTGTAGCGCCTCCAGCGGCGAGACCGACTCCTCCCGGAGCTGCAGGAAGCGCTCCTCCTCGGAACCGGTCAGCGCTACCTCAAGGCGCCCGAAGAGCGGCTGGGCCGTCAGGGGCGGCTCCGCCCCGTGCTGATCGATGATCGAGGTGCGCAGCGTCGGCAGGACCGTCGCCTGGAACCAGTCCCAGAAGCGGCCCAGGTCGGTCGGCAGCAGCCAGCGGTTCCCGTCCACCTGTAATGACCCGATGGGCGGATGGACCCAGCCGCGCTCGGGGAAGGCGTCCAGATACTGGCGGCAACCGGTGATCGCCTCGTAGGACTCGTCCAAGAGGGGGGCGCCCTCCGGCCCAAAGGCGATCAGCCGATAGGTCGGTCCGGTCTCGACCATCTCAAAGGCGATGGACTCCAGCGGCAGGCCGAGTTCACGCTCAAGCAGCAGGTCACAGGGGTAGCACTCCTGGAGCCAGCGAATCGGGAGCTCCAGCGCCGGTTCGGCCTGGGGCTGGAAGCGCCGGAACTGCAGGACCACCCGCTGGATCGCCGTCAAAGGGCGGAGCTGCTCGAGTAGCTCCTCCTCGATCCAGTGATAGCCCTGCTTGAAGGGTGTGGCGACCCGTACGCTCGAGCCGGACGGCAGCAGGGCGAGCAGTTCAGCCCGGATCTGCGCCCGAATCGCCCGAGGCTCCTGCAGGCGCAGGTCGACCTGGACGGGCCGTTCCGGCGAAAGCCCCGGCTCAACCGCTTCCCGCCACGTCGTCCAGAAGCGGGCCACCTCCCCCTCGTCGGTCCAGGTCCAGGTCTGGACCTCCGCCTCGGGTGGGGGCTCGACGGGCGGGCGGCAACGCTGCAGGGCGCCGAGGTCAGGCGTCTGGGCGACGAATGCGAGGGCGCCAGCCCCAGTGATCAGCAGTGCCTCCTCGGTGAGGCGAATCGCAGCCGGCCCAGCCTGGACGCGCACCGGGAGACCCGATGGCAGCGCCTCATCAGCCAGGGCGGTCACGGGGAACGAGAGCGCGGTCGCCTCCACACCCACGCGGGCGGCTAGATCGACCAGACTTAGGCGTAGCTCTGGTGGCAGGTCCTCGTCTAGCGGGAAGAGCAGGCCCCCCGCTAGCTGGAAGAGGTCTGCGAGGTCCGTTGGGTGAGCGGAAGCCGTGCGGGGTGCGGCTAGGCGCCCTGGGTCCGTCGAGCCCCCCTCCGTGCGGCGGCTACTCGACTCTCCCCCCTCCCCGCCGAACCACTGCCAACCGCCAGCCACCAACGCCGCCCGGCGCCCGTCCAGCCCGATCCGCAGCGCCTTCGCCCCCGCGGGCAGCCCCGGCTCCGGATGCTGCGTCGCCAGGTAGCGGGCCGCTGCCAGCAGGGCCGGGCCGCTACCGCCGGCGAGGCGCATGCCCTGCGGCGTCCAGACCAGCATACCGCTATCTGCCGGTCCGTCCTGCTCGATCCAGACCGGCGTGCGCCCCTCTACGGGGCCGGTCCCAGCCAGCGGCAGGGTCAGCCCCGTCGCCTCAAGACCAAGGCGGGCCGCTAGCTCGATCGCGGCGGCAAGGGCGGGGGCGCCCTCCCCGGGGATCAGCGTCGCCCGAATCCCGTCCGCAATCCCATCCCCATCCGAATCACGCAACAGACCCTGGGGCGTAAAGAGCAGCGAAAGGTCCACGTTGACGCCCTCCATCATTAGGCAAGAGGCCCAGGGCAATCCCTGGACCTCCTTCCGTTTATAACAACGCCTTATCGATCGTCGCCCCACCCAGGACCCACTGGCCGTCATAGAGCACGACCGCCTGGCCGGGCGTCACCGCCCGCTGGGGCTCATCAAACTCAATGCGAATGCCCGCCTCGGTCGGGTAGACCGTGCAGGCCGCCTCCGGCGCCATCCGGCGAATCTTGGCCGTGGCACGGATCGGCGCCTGAATCCCCGGTAGGGCGATCCAGTTCAGGTCGGACGCAAGCAGCGCCGGGGAGTAGGTCTCCTTATCCTCGCCGACGATCAGGGCGTTCCGCTCCGTATCAAGGGCGATCACGTAGACCGGCTCGGTCGTGGTCAGACCGAGGCCCTTCCGCTGCCCGACCGTGTAGAGCGGCAGCCCTTGGTGCTGGCCGATCACCTCGCCCCTCGGGTTCAGGATCGGGCCCGGCACGACCGACTCGGGCGCCCGCTCCTGCATGAAGCGGCCGTAGTCGTTATCGTAGACGAAGCAGATCTCCTGGGAGTCCGGCTTCTCCGCCGTCAGCAGGCCGTACTTACGGGCGAGCTCACGAACCTGGGTCACCTTGACCATCCCGCCGACCGGGAAGATCGTCCGGGCGAGCGCCTCCTGCGTCAGGTTGTGCAGGACGTAGGTCTGGTCCTTGCGGGCGTCAGCCGACTTCCCCAGGAGCTGGCGCCCGGGATAGTGCGGATCGAGCCCGATCTGGGCGTAATGCCCGGTCGCAATCCGATCACAGCCAAGCTGCTTCGCCTTATCAAGGAAGGCCGAGAACTTGACGTAGCGATTGCAAGCGATACAGGGGTTGGGCGTCCGGCCGCGGCTATACTCCTCGACGAAGTAGTCGATCACGGTATCAGCAAACTTCCCCTGGAAGTTCATCACATAGAACGGAATCCCCAGCTTGTTGGCGACGGCCCGGGCATCCTCGACCGCCCCGATCGAGCAGCAGCCAGAGTGCTGGTTCTGCTGGATCTCCTCGGGGATGTCGTCGGTCCAGGTGTTCATGGTGACGCCGATCACCTCGTAGCCCTGCTCAACCAGCAGGGCCGCTGCGACCGAGGAGTCGACGCCGCCCGACATCGCCATCAGGACACGATTGTTCATCTACTGACCTCCCGGCACCAGGGAACGGAGGAACTGGATCGCCACCCGCACCTGTTCAACCACGTATTCGATATCCGCGGGCGTGTTCGAGGCGCCAAAGGAGAAGCGGAGCGAGGCAGAGGCCCGGGCGGTGTCGTAGCCACAGGCGAGCAGGACGTGGCTCGGGTGGATCGCCCCCGAGGAGCAGGCCGAGCCCGAGGAGGCGGCGATGCCGGCCATGTCCAGCTTCAACAGCATCGACTCGCCCTCGATCCGATCGATCGAGATGTTGGCGTTGCCCGGATGCCGGATCGCCGGGTTGACCAGGGGATCGGGACCGTTCAAGCGAACCCCCTCGATCGAGAGGGCGCCCTCGAGGAACTGGTCCCGCAGAGCCCGCATGTGGGCGACGCGCTCGGCGAACTGTGCCTTGGCGATCTCTGCCGCGGCGCCAAAGCCGATGATGCCCGGCTGGTTCTCCGTGCCGGTCCGCATCTTCCGCTCCTGGGAGCCGCCCTGGGTGATGGCGCCAAACCTAAAGCCGCCCTTCTTGACGTAGAGGGCGCCCACCCCCTTCGGGCCATAGATCTTGTGCGAGGAAATCGTCAGCAGATCGACCCCAAGGGCCTTGACGTCGATCGGCACAAAGCCGGCCGCCTGGACGGCGTCGGTATGGAAGATCACCTTCGGGCTGACCGCCCGAGCCGCTGCCACGAGGGCCGGGATATCCTGAATCGTCCCGATCTCATTGTTGACCATCATGATCGAGACCATGACGGTATCCGGCCGCATCACCGCCGTCAGCGCCGCCGGTGTGACAATCCCAGTCTCCGGCTCGACATCGACGTAGGAGAGTTCGAACCCTTCCTTCGTCAGCGCCTCGGCCTGGCTGAGGACGGCCTTGTGCTCGAACGGGGTGATGACGATATGCTTCCCACGCTCCCGGTTCGCCAAGAGGGCGCCCCGCAGCGCCCAGTTGTCCGCCTCGGTCCCGCCCGAGGTGAAGAAGATCTC
>DATGYC010000310.1:0-1813 GCA_035298385.1 Symbiobacteriaceae bacterium
CGCTTGCTCACCTTGGTGGCGGACGACGTCGTCTTTCTCAATCCGGGCCAAGCGCCCACCGGCCGGGATGAATTCTCCGTCAACTATCCGGTCTCCCACCGACGGTTCGAGATCAATTGCATCAGCGAGTTGGAGGAGGTCGCCGTCGTCGGCGAAGTCGCCTACACGTGGAGCCGGGACGCGTTGACCATAACGCCGCGCACCGGCGGGGAAGCGATGCACTTCGCCGGGCATCGTATCACGGTTTACCGGAAGCAGCCCGATGGCCGCTGGCTCCTGGCCCGCGACGCCAACACGTTGACCCCTGCGTAGAAGTGCGACGGTGAGTGCGCCGCCGAACCAGGCGGGGCCGCGCCCAGGAAGCCATCGAGATACTCGCAGCACCGTCAAGGATACCCGCCTTGTGATCCCCATCTCGGCCACCAGCATCAACACCTGGGGCTCCGCCCTTGTCCTGCATCTGGGCGCCCTGGAGTGGGTCCCCATTAGGGGGCGTACTCTTCCTCGCCTAGCGCTCGTCAACCTCTCACCTACTGCTCATCAACTTCCCGCTAACTTCTCGACAAATTTCACCAACTACTCGTCTACCGCTCCACAACCATTCACCTACCGCCCAACAACTTCTCACCAACTTCTCGCCAACTTCCACCTACTGCTCCTCTACGCGATCACCAACCACTCACCTACTACTCATCAACTTCTAGCCAACTTCTCACCAACGTCTCCATCATTCTCCGCAACTTCGACCTACGGCTCAACTACTGCCCACCTACTGCTTACCTACTGCCCCTCGACACCTCCCCGAGCCAAAAGGGCGCTCCCCGCCACCGGGGAGCGCCCATCGCTTATTCCTCGATCCGTGCCCCTTCCCGGGCCAGACCGACCACCAGACTCTTCGCCTCCGATCCCGCCCAGTTGAAGGCGCCCTCCATTGCATAGACGACCGCCGACGGGTCCCCCTCTACAAAGGCCAGGACCGCCGGCCCCGCCCCCGAGAGCGCCACGCCCTTGGCGCCCGCCGCCAGCCCCGCCTGCAGCACCGAGGCCATCCCCTGGTAGAGCGAGGCCCGGTACGGCTGGTGCAGCCGATCCTGCATCGCCACGGCGATCAGATCCGTCCGCCCCTGCGCCATCGCCGCCACCATAAGCGCCGCCCGGTTCAGGTTGTAGACCGCATCCTTCAGCGTCACCGCCTCCGGCAGCACCCCCCGGGCCTTCTGGGTCTTCTGCGCCGTGAACGGCACCTCCGGCATCACGATCACCGCCTTCAGGCTCGTCGGCGGATCGAACCGCACGTAGAGCGGCACGCCCTCGTTCATACACGAGACCGTAAAACCGCCAACGAGGGCCGGGGTGACGTTATCCGGGTGCCCCTCGATCTGCACCGCCATCCGCAGAATCTCCGCCTGGTCAAACGGCACCCGCCCGGTCATCCGGCCGACGAGTCCGTTCGCCGCCATCAGCCCTCCCACGACCGCCGCCGAGGAGGAGCCGGTCCCACGCGCCACCGGAATGGAGTCCTGCTGCCGGATGTAGAGGCCGTGGGGCTTGTAGCCTGCCCGCTCGAAGAGGTGCAGGGCCGACTGATAGGTCAGGTTCCGCGCCGGGTCCTCGAGGATCTCATGCCCACCGGCCTCGATCACCACATCGAGGATGCCGGTCTCCTCCATCTCGATCACGTTCCGCAGCTCCAGGGCGAGGCCCAAGGTATCGAAGCCGGGGCCTAGATTGGCCGACGTGGCCGGGACGGAGACTTTGATCATCTGCTTACGCCTCCGAGGATTGCGGCCTCCAGCTTGTTGAAGTCGGCCTG
>DATGYC010000311.1:0-1821 GCA_035298385.1 Symbiobacteriaceae bacterium
GCTCCTCGGCCGTGATCTCCTCCCCCACCGCCGCCTTGACGAGGTGCGGGCCACCGAGGGCCATCGAGCCGGTGCCCTTGACCATGAAGCAGACGTCAGCGAGCGCGGGGATGTAGGCGGTGCCGGCCGCACAGGGGCCCATCACCGCAGCGATCTGCGGCACCACGCCCGACATGATCACCTGCTCGAAGAAGAGGTCTCCCGATCCGGCGAACTGCGAGCCCGCCGACTCCTGGATTCGTGCCCCGGATGAGTCGAGGAGCCAGACGATGGGCGCCCGCAGGCGCAGGGCGAGCTCCCGCATCCGGGCGACCTTCCGCTCCCCCACCTCCCCCATCGAGCCGGCCATCACCGTGAAGTCGTAGGCGGCGCAGCAGACGGTCTGGCCATCGACCTTGCCCCAGCCGGTGATCACGCCGTCGGCGGGGGTCTGCTTGCCGGTCATCTGGGCGTTGCGGGGCTCGTGCTCGGCCAGGGCGCCGAACTCGACGAAGGAGCCGGCATCAAAGAGCAGGTCGAGCCGCTCGCGGGCGGTCAGCTTGCCGTCGTTATGCTGTCGTTCGATCGCAGTGGGGCCGCCCATGCCAGCAGCGGCCTCCTTCTTACGCCGGAGTTCCTCGGCCAGGTCTCTGAGGGAGATGCGAATCGCCTCCTTCGGTCGATCGGAGGAGCCCGCGTAACAGATGGCGCCGGTGGAAGTCGCCGCCGGAGAGGAGCTCGATCGGGTCGAAGGGGCCGAGGAGGCGCTCCATCATGGCCGCTTCGGGGATCCCCTCGCCCTGCAGGCGCTGGGCCTCACGGGCGAGCCCCTCCCAGTGGGCGATTCGGGTGGCGAGGATCTCACTGGAGTCCCAGACGCGCCAGTTGTGACTGCAGAAGATCTGGCTGACGGGGAGGGATGCTAGGCTTTTGAGTGAGTGGAGGATCTGGTGCGGCTCCTCATGGGGGCGGCAGCGGAGGATCTTGGCGCCCAGGACCAGATCGCCGGTGAAGAGCCAGCCTTGGTCCGGCTCGTAGAGGGCGACGTGGTCATGGGCGTGGCCGGGGGTGTGGCGTACCTGGAAGCGGTAGCGATCGGTGCGGATCTCGTCACCGAGGGGGGCGCCCAGCGGCCCAGCGGGGGCGGCGCCCCAGGTGGCGAGCCGGTAGAGGTGGACCTGGCGGGCGGGCTCGGGCTGAGCCAGGCCCTGCAGGCCGAGGGGATGGACCTGGGGGGTGAGGCCGTACCGCTCACCGATCAGTCTGTTCGCCCCGATATGGTCCTCATGGGTGTGGGTGTTGACGAGTTGCTCCGGGCGACACCCCTCCCGTTCGAGGGCGGCCAGGAGGGCGGGCCCACTCTTGGCGCACCCGGTATCGATCAGCATCCCATCGACCCAGAAGGCGTGGACGTAGAGGCGCTTGAGGCCGAAGAAGGAGCGCTGGAAGCGGAATCTGATCACGGGGCCGAAGCGGTCGATGGTTAGCGTGTGGGGTCACCTCGGTTTCGGGTGGGGGATTGGGACATTTTTACACAGATTACACAGATTTACTGATTACACAGATTACCGGGTCTTCGAGTTAGAAGTGGCGTTCACAGAATGAGGATGATCCCATATTCACGTAAAAAGGGACAACCAGAGGCCCTTCCCGACAATCTGTGTCCGTCCCAAAATCTGTGTAATCTGTGTAATCTGTGTAAAATAATGCCTCACTCACTCCCCCCTAAACGACGGGACTCGCCGCTCCAGGAAGGCCGTCACCCCTTCAGCAGCGTCGCTCAACCCAGCGTTGACCGTCAGCAACGAATGCAAGTACCGCAGGGCTTGCTTCCACTCCATC
>DATGYC010000312.1:0-2886 GCA_035298385.1 Symbiobacteriaceae bacterium
ACCCAGAAGCCATGCGGATCCTCGATCAGCGGCATCCGGACGAAGTTCATGCCAAAGATCCCGCTCATGACCGACAGCGGCAGCATGACCACGGAGACGATCGTCAGGGTCTTCATCACATCGTTCATCTTGTTCGAGACCGCCGAGAGATAGGCGTCCAGCGAGGAGGAGATCAGGTCCCGGTAGGTATCGAGCAGGTCGAAGAGCCGTAGATTGTGCTCGTAGAGGTCGACGAAGTAGGAGCGGCTCTCGGGCCCGAAGATGCCGAACTCTCGCCGCATCAGCGCTGAGAGCGCATCCCGCTGGGGCGCCAAGGTGCGGCGCAGATTGAGGATGTGCCGCTTCAGGGTAAAGAGCCGGTCCACCAGCGCCTGGCTCGTCTCGCCGGCGAAGATCTGCGTCTCCATACCGTCGATATGCTGGTCGATCCGGTCGAGCAGGACGAAGTAGCCGCTGGTGACGGCCTCCGCTAAGGCGTAGACGAGGTAGTCGACGGCCGGGCGCCCCTCCCCCGCCTTCGCCAGCCGCTGCCAGAGGGCGGCGACGGCCGGGACCGGCTCCGGATGGACCGTGATCAAGACCCGCTCGGTGATGATCAGGTCCAGCTCTAGGGTGCGCCAGCGGCGCAGCTCTGGGATCGAATCCGCCTGCTTCGCATCCGAGGTGCCGCGGCCGAGGGCGCCCAGGACCAGGAAGAGATGGCCGGGGAACTCCTTGAGCTTCGCCCGGTGCTCCGGATGAAGGCAGGCCCGTACGACGGCCGGGTGCAGATCGTAGACCTTCGCAACCTCCTCCAGCTCCGCCGGGGTCGGCCCCTGCAGGTTGAGCCAGAGGACGCCTTCGGTCCCGGGCATCTGCGTCGGCCAGTCGATCACCTGGCGCTGGTTCGGCTGGAGCCAGAGCGCCTGCTTCATCGTTCTACCACCATCTTTACTGCGTGTAGGGATCTTGGCTCCATTTTACGCGCAATGCGTCGGAAGGGAAAGGCTGAGGAACTGGCCTATTGGTTAGGCGCCTCCCTTGAGAAGTGACGACTCTTTCATATTGACTAATTTGAATATAAAGGGTACATTATTGTCGAGGTGTTGAAACATGCCAACTGCTTCACAAGACGATCGGAACATGGGGCTCCTGATGCACCTGCTCTCCATCGTGATTGGCTTCATCTCCCCGCTCATCTTCTACCTGATCAAGAAGGATTCACCCTTCGTCCAGGCCCATGCGCGGGAGGCCCTGAACTTCCACATCTCCATGATGATCTACTGGTTCGCCTCCGGCATCCTGATTATCGTCCTGATCGGGATCCCGATGATGCTGGTCCTGGGCGCCCTGCAGTTCATCCTGCCGATCATCGCCGCCGTCAAGGCCTCGAGCGGCGAGCCCTACAAGTATCCGCTGTCGATCCGCTTCCTAAAGCCCGAGAATATGTAGAGCGAAGGACCGAGGGGTTGTAGCCCCTCGGTCCTCTCCTTATGAACCGGAGCGGAACTGGCGCCGCCCTTGCGGGCGCCCGGCCCCTTCCTCGCGAATCCGGATCGGCAGTCGCCCTTCCTTGAGGGCCAGGCAGAGCCGCCGCGGGCGAACGTCGTACTGGTCCAGTTCAGCGACGTTCATCCAGACCGGTGTGTAGCTCCCCCGGTCGGCGTACTCAGGAGCGCTAAACTCGGGACCGGTACCGGTCCCGAAGACGCCCCCCTCAATGGCGGCGGCAAAGAAGTACTGCTTGGAGCCGCGGAACTCGACCAGCGCCACAAGGCGGTCCAGCCGAACGTTCACCCCAAGCTCCTCCAACGCCTCCCGGACCGCGGCTTGCTCCGGGGTCTCGCCCTCCTCCGCCCCGCCACCGGGGAAGAGGTAGTAGGTCCGGCCGTTTCGCACGCGCCGGATCAGGGCGACCTGCCCGTCCTGCTTAATAACTACTGCGCCGCGTATCCGCATCCGTCTGCCCCTTTCCGGGCTTCCCTAACTTTTCCCTTCTACTCTACTCCTTCTGGAGCAGAAAGACAAGGCGAGGTTAGGCTTCCGTGGGCGGACTGGCCTGGAACGGGCACCAACCGGAGGCGGGCTGTTTAGGCCCTGTCTGAACCGCTGTGCTACAATGGAGCTTGACTACCCTACATATTACGCCGCTATCAAGCGGCACCGGAGGGATCCCCGATGATTCAAGGCGTGAGCGTCATTACCGTCATTGTGCGCGACCAAGAAGATGCGCTTCAGTTCTACACGGAGAAGCTTGGGTTTGTGAAGCATACCGACATGCGCATGGGGCCGGACGGACCACGTTGGGTGAGCGTCGCCGCCCAGGCCCACCCCGTGCCGGAGTTGACCCTCTTCCATCCGCCGTCGTTCATGGGTCCGGAGGCGGCCGCAGAGATGCTGGGGCTGATCGGTAAGATGCCCGGCGTCGTGCTGGGAACGGATGATTGCCGCCAGACGATCAGCGAGCTAGAGGCGAAGGGAGTCAAGATCCTGCAGCAGCCGCAGGACCAGCCTTACGGCGTTGAGGCGGTCTTCGCCGACCTGTATGGCAACGCCTACGTGCTGGTGCAGCCGGCCCAGAAGTAGGCAGGCGCTGTCGGAGTCCGTGCCCTCCGTCTGGCGGTTCGGGTCACGGACTCCGTTGGGCTCGGTCCCGTTCTGCACGAAGGAGTCCTGCCTGTGCTGGCAATTAGGGACCGAGTGCAGGCAAAACCCTTGTTCTGGCCACTCTCCCTTCGAACTACATGCCGCACATCAGTCCACGCCATGCGAAGCGCTCGATACACACGGAAGCCCCGCCACCTACAATTCAGTGGCGGGGCTTCCTGTGGATTCGATCTAACCAAGCACAGCCTTCTGCAACTGACCGGCCAGCCCACGCTCCAGCTCCACCTTGAGGTAGGTCCC
>DATGYC010000313.1:0-5830 GCA_035298385.1 Symbiobacteriaceae bacterium
CAGCCCCCTGATCTGTTGCCAAAGAGAGAAGCCTCGCTAACACAGCGAGGCTTTACTTTTCAGCGATCAGCGTATGACGGTTCGGCATCCGCCAGACTAGCAAGAAGGCGTCCACCTGATCCCAGAAGGCATCCATGCCCATGGTGGACTCTGTCGTGTCATACGAGTTGGGCCGGCCAATCCCGCCCCCACCCGTTGCGATGATCCCGCCGTCCCGCAGGGCTAGCGTCAGGTACTGCACATGGCGCGGCTGTACAGCCAAGCCGGTCCGATCTGAGAGCCAGGTGGCGATCGTCTCCATCGTCGCGACCAGTTCCACCCGACCGCGCGCCTTCCGCTCTGCGATCAGGTCGAGGAAGGCATGCAACAGTAAGGACTCCAGCCGATTCTCGCCTAACCCTGACGCCGAAGCCGCCATCCCAAACTCCTCCCGCCGAGCCAGCACAGGTAGCGTCTCTCTCTTTCGACAAGGAGAGGGTCTGCATCCTTCTGCTTCGGCAAAAACGCGCGGATTTCCAGAGGCGCCAGATGATGGTCTGCAGGATGCTATAGGGCGATTCAAGGAGTTTTCGTATCTGGGGACGAAACATATAGGGTAAGACTAAAGGAGTGGTTAGGATGACAAGGTGGGCTGACGCAGCGCCTTCTGGCGTATCGTTTCCTGGCTTTGCACCAACTTGTTACCAACCACGATGGAACAATGTGCTACCCTCCTACGTCAGAGTAGATGCCGTGCACAACGGAGGAGTGAACCAGGGGTGAATCAAGTCTCTAAGTCGCTGGATGAGTTGCTCGTCGAACGAGCGAAAAATGGCGATGCTGAGGCCTTCGAGCGGCTGATTCAGCAGTACGAGAAGAAGGTTTACAACTTCGCGTACCGCTACGTCGGCAACCCTGAAGACGCTGCAGATATCGCACAAGAAGCGCTCGTCCGTGCGTACACCTCGCTGTCGAACTTCCGTGGAAACTCCTCCTTTCAGACCTGGTTGTTACGAATCACCTATAACGCCTGCCTCGACGAGCTACGCAAGCGCAGCCGCCAAAAACTCACCTCCATTGACGAGACTGTCTTCGGCGATGAGGGAGAGATGGCTCGCCAGTTTGCGGATACCGCCGATGGACCAGAGGCGCTGGTCGAGCGCGAAGAGCTTCAACGGACCGTCCATGAGACGATCAAGGAGCTCGACGACGAGCATCGGACAATGATCCTGATGCGCGACCTGCAGGGGTACTCCTACAATCAGATTGCTGATGTGCTCGGGCTGAATCTCGGTACCGTCAAATCCAGGATCAATCGGGCGCGTCAAGCGCTCAAAGAAAAGTTCGGAAACCTGGAACTTTTGACGCCGAGAGTCGTCTACAGCGGTAGGAGGGGGAAATCCCATGAACTGTGACGGAGTGCGAGAGCTTCTCTCTGCATATGTGGATGGGGAGTTGTCGCCGGGGGAGTTGCTCCGGGTAGAGCAACACCTACGGCGGTGTCCTCTGTGTGCAGAGGAGGTGGATGCGCTCCGCCAGGCGATCGCCATGGTTGGCGCCCTGGAGGAGGTTGAACTGCCTGCTGGCTTCCGGGAGGGGCTTCGTGCCCGTCTAGCCCAGGTCAGCCCGCAGCTTCAGCCTGTCACGCCCGTGACGCCACTCCGGCCGGCCTGGCATCGCCAGGTCAAGCGCTGGGCGTTGCCGGCGGCAGCGGCCGCTGCCTTTGCCCTGGCTTCATCCGGGGTATACGGTCAACTCGGTCCGCTTCTACATCGAGTAGCAGATAATGGACCGTATGAGTCCGTTAACATTCCGGCTCCGGATCCCGCGGCGCCCCAGCCAAAGGATACGCAGCCTGCCGTGGTCGACAAGAGTAACGACCTGCCGGCCGGTACGGATCAAGGGTTGGGTACGCAGACGACCCCGCCCACTTCCGTGACGCCACCTGCTCCATCCGGGACGGGGACGAAGGCGTCCGCGCCGAATCCGGACCAGGTTGCTGTAACGGGAATGAACGTCGGCACGACGAAGGTGGCCTCCCTGGTCGACCAGGTGACGGCGCCTGAGAAGCTGCCCGCCCAGTTCGCCAATCGGACGACGGTTCAGGCGGTCGTGCCGGACCCGGGCGCCTCCTGTAACGCGCTGAAGTCCTCCCTTGCAGGCACCGAGTGTGCCATCAAGGAGGCCGGCCGTCTTGTAGAGGCTCGCTTCCAGGTCCCGGTTGACCAGGCGGGGCAGGCTCTCCTTCAGATCACGACGTTGATCGGCGAGGGCGCCACCGTCAAGACCGAGGGCATCGATCGGGCGCCGCAACTGAAGGCCCAGCATGAGCAACTCATCACGATCGAAGAGGATCTGGCGAAGCTAGCTTTGGCCGTCGACACGGCCAAGGGTGCCGCACAGAAGAAGATCGAGGAAGAGGCCCTTGCGCGCAAGGTGGATGAAGGTAACAAGGCCGTCGCAGACTACAATCGCCTATCCGCTGAGGTGACTTCGCAGCTCTTTGTGATCGACCTTCAGAAGCAGGGGCAGTAGGAGAGGCTGAGCCAGTGAAGATCCCATCCGTTCTCCTTCTAACAGGAGCGCTGGTTGTGCTAGCGCTCCTGCTTTTGCTTAGCAATCCGGCTGCCAACAAGGCGCCTGCCGCGCTTCCCGAACCCCGCCACGTCACGGCGATGGGGGAAGCGGAGGTCAAGGTGAAGCCTGATCAGGCCATAATCCGGCTCCAAGTGGCGCAGCGATCAGTCTCGGCGGCGACGGCCGAAGGGGCGCACCGGCGTCAGCTTCAGCAGTTCGGTGCCCTCCTGCGCGAGGCCGGGGCCGAGAGCGACAAGATTCAGGTCGGGCCGTCGGTTTTGAAAGAGCTGCCGCAGGTAGTCGGTGGCCTCTCGTGGGAGGTTCAGAGCGAGGTCCGGATCACCCTGCGTGACCTGACCAAGGTAGATGATCTCCTGGAGGTAGCCCTTTCCGAAGGCGCCAAGCTCCAGGGTGTCGAGTACGGCTTGGCCAACCCTGAGGTTCAGGTCGAGAAGGCGCTCGCTGCGGCCCTCGCCAACGCCCGCGGCCGTGCTGAGACGATCGCTGGCGGCGCAGGCGGCACCTTGGGCGCCCCGGTCACCGTCGAGATGCTCGGCGCCCCCAACGTAGAGGCCGAGACGCCCGAACTGGTTCACCTCAAGTTGACCGTCAAGGCGACCTTCCCGATGTAGATGAACGCCCTGCCACTGGCGGGGCTTTTCCTTTTGAGAGGAAACCGCTGGGGGTCTCCCGAATTGTGAGAGAGCCCATGTTGAATCTTTTCATAACCGCAGGTTGTGCGGTTCGATACGAACGCGAAACTGGTTCAATCTCCCCGAAACTGGATACCATACCCAAGTGAAGTGAGGTGCACCCATGCCGGCCGAACCGAAGCTCCTCTTGCTCGACGGAAACTCCCTGGCCAACCGTGCCTTCTATGCCGTCCATCTCTTCTCCACCTCCGACGGGACCTTCACGAACGCCGTCTACGGCTTCTTGACCATGCTCTACAAGCTCTTGGAGGAGGAGAAGCCGGACTACCTGGCCGTCGCCTTTGACAAGGGCTCCGCTACCTTCCGTCATCAGCAGTACACGGAGTACAAGGGGACCCGCAAGGGCGCCCCCGACGAGTTCAAGCCCCAACTCGAACTCCTACGTGAGGTTCTGACCACGCTAAACGTCCCCTGGTTCCGCCTCGATGAGGTCGAGGCGGATGATATCCTGGGTACCCTGGCCAAGCAAGCGCAGGCCGAAGGGGTCCGGGCCTATGTCGTGACCGGCGATAAGGACGCCCTGCAGCTCGTCGATGAGAAGATCACGACGGTCTACACCAAGAAGGGCATCTCGGAGACGGTTCGCTACGACCCTGAGACCTTGAAGTCGGAGTATGGCCTTGCGCCCAGCCAGATCATCGACCTAAAGGCCCTGATGGGCGATACCTCGGACAACATCCCCGGTGTCCCCGGCGTCGGTGAGAAGACCGCCATGAAGCTGCTGGCCGACTACGGGACGGTTGAGAACGTCTACGCACATCTTGCTGAGATCAAGGGCGCCCTCAAGACCAAGCTAGAGGCGGGCTCTGAGTCCGCCAAGCTCTCCAAGTGGCTCGCCACCATTAAGATCGATGCCCCGGTCCAGTTCGACCATGAGGGGCTGAAGGTTAAGGAGCCTAACTGGGCCGAGGCAGTCGCCCTCTTCAAGAAGCTCGAGTTCAAGTCGCTCCTGCCGAAGGTGACGCCGAAGGCTGGCACGACCCAGGCAGTGGAGGTACAGGAAGCCCAGGTTGAAGCGGTGGCGGCGATCCCCGTGCCGCCCTTCCAGGCTGTAGCTGATGCCGCCGCTGTCGAGGCCTTCCTGGCGAAGCTCCCGGCGGGTGAGCCGGTCGCGCTGCTCGCCCTGACCCAGAACGGAGCGGGCGATCCCGGGCGCCCCGTTCCCGCCGGTGTTGCTCTTGTGGCAGGCGGTAACGGCCTCTGGGCGATGGGTGATGCGATCCCGGCCCTGCGCGGGCTGATCGAGTCGGACCGTCTGGTCATCGGCCACGCCACCAAGCCGTTCTACAACTGGGCGTACGGCCAGGGCTGGAACCCGAATCCCCCTGCCTTTGATACGGAACTCGCTGGCTATCTGCTCACGCCGGGTCGCTCCGAGTATGACCTAGCCGACATGGCCCGCATCCACGGCCTGGGCGAGTATCCTGGCTCGAACGATGGTGAGCACGTGATCCACCGGGCCGCCGTCCTGGTGCCGCTGAAGGCGAAGATGGAGGCAGCGATGGCCGAGCAGGGCATGACCGAGCTCTACCAGACGGTCGAGCTTCCCCTGCTGCCGATCCTCGCCCGGATGGAGTCGGCCGGCATCGCCGTCAATCCAGCGACGCTGCATCACATGGCCAAGGACCTCGAGGTCCGGATCATTGAGCTGACCGGTGAGATTCATACCCTGGCGAAGGGCCCGTTCAACATCGGTTCGCCCAAGCAGCTTGGGGAGGTTCTCTTCGAGCGCCTTGGCCTGCCCTCGGGCAAGAAGACGAAGTCCGGAACCTACTCGACCGACGCCGAGGTCCTTGAGATCCTGGCGGAGGAGCACCTGATCGCATCGAAGATCCTGGATTGGCGGACGCTCTCCAAGCTGAAGTCGACCTACGTGGACGCCCTCGGCACCCTGATCGCACGGGACGGTCGCATCCACACGACCTTCGCCCAGACCGTCGCCGAGACCGGGCGCCTCTCCTCCAAGGACCCAAACTTACAGAACATCCCGATCCGCATCGAGGAGGGCCGACGGGTCCGTCAGGCTTTCATCGCCCGGAAGGGACATAAGCTGGTCGCTGCCGACTACTCGCAGGTCGAGCTCCGGGTCGTCGCCCACTATGCGGGCGATAAGGCCCTGATCGACGCCTTCACGCACGACCAGGATATCCACGCGGCGACGGCTGCTGCCGTCCGGGGCGTCCCGATCGAGGCGGTCACGACCGAGATGCGCCGTCAGGCCAAGGCGGTCAACTTCGGCCTGATCTATGGCCAGACCGACTTCGGCCTCGCTCGCGGCCTCGGGATCTCCCGCGCCGAGGCCAAGACGTTCATTGAGACCTACTTCGCTCGGTTCAACGGGGTCCGGCAGTACATGGAGGAGCAGAAGGCGAAGGCGAAGGAGCTTGGCTACGTCACCACCCTCCTCGGTCGCAAGCGCCCGCTCCCCGAGATCAATCACCGCATCTACACCATCCGCCAGAACGCCGAGCGCGTGGCGATCAACACCCCGATCCAGGGGACGGCAGCTGACCTGATGAAGCTGGCGATGATCCGGGTAGCGGAGCGGCTGACGGAGGCGG
>DATGYC010000314.1:0-3619 GCA_035298385.1 Symbiobacteriaceae bacterium
TATCCAGGAGGACCAGATTGGGCCGCTCCTCGCGGATCAGGTCGAGCCCGGCGCCCCCATCGGTCGCATGGGCGACCACATACCCCTTGTTCTTCAGCTTGATCTGGACGATGCGCGCGATCTGTGCATCATCCTCCACCAACACGATCTTCGCCATCGCGAGCCCCTCCTTTCGGTGCTTCCAGGGGCAAGAGAACCGTAAAGGTCGATCCTTGACCAAGCACACTCGCTACCTCCAGCCTTCCACCATGCCGCTCGACCAACTCCTTGGTGATCGGTAGGCCGAGTCCAATCCCGCCCACCGACCGGGTGTAGGCGTTGTCCACGCGGAAGAAGCGTTCGAAGAGCTTACGCTGGTGCTCTGGGGCGATGCCGATGCCCGTATCCTGGACCGCTACCCGAATCCACCCCGCCTCCTGCTGGGCCCGAATCGTCACTCTCCCCTGCTTCGTGTACTTGATGGCGTTGGAGAGGAGATTGGTGAAGATCTGGACCAGGCGCCCCTCGTCAGCCTGAATCTTCGGCAGCGCCTCTTCGATCGCGGTTTCGAGCTGCAGTCCCTTGGTGCGTGCCGCTTGCTCCCCCATCCGTACCACGCGCTGGAGCACCTCGGCCACGTTGACCGGAACGAAGGTCAGGGTAAGCCGCCCCTGCGCCAACTTCTCGATCTCCAGCAGGTCGTTGATCAGACTGAGTAGCTGGGTTGCGTTCTGGTTCATCACCTCAAGAACATCACGTTGCTCGGGCTCGATCGCGCCCAGATCACCGTCGAGCAAGAGCTCCAGATAGCCCCGAATCGAGGTCAGGGGGGTACGCAGCTCATGCGAGACGGTCGAGATGAACTCCTCCTTCACACGCTCGGCCTCCACCTCCGGCGTGATGTCCCGCAGGACGAAGACCCGCCCAAGCAGGCCTCCGCCACAATCCAGGACCGGCGCTGACGTCCAGAGAAAGGAGCGGCGCTCCTCACCGACCCCATGGAGTCGCGCCGAGTAGACCTCCTGCGGATTCGCTTTGAGGTGCATGATGGTCTCAGCCACATGCAACCGCGCCAGCGTTGGCGCCAGTAGCGCCTCCAGTTTGGCGAGGGAGATCGACTCCTCGGGCGTGGGCAATGCGAGCATGCGAAAGAAGTGCTCATTGAAGAAGACCCGGTCAACGGCGGCAAGGCCGACAAAGATACCCTCGCCCGTCGAGTTGAGGACGGCGTGGAGAAGATCACGCTTCTGGGCGGCCTCATCGCGCTGGCGTGCCATCGACTCGCTTAACCGGCTGATCTCCTGCTTGCGAACCCGCAACTGTTCATAGGCCTCCGCCAGTTGGTCGTAGGAGAGGCGGTTCGTCATGACCGCCCCGATCGTATCCGTAGTCATCCGCAGCATCGAACCGCTGTAGCTCGGAAAGCCGCTGGCATGGGTCGTGCCCACGACGGCCACGGCGAGGGGCATTCCCGCGTAGATGATCGGAAAGTAGGCCTCATGGGCGACGGGAACGATGGTGTTGAAGACAGGGCGCCCCAGCCCGCCCTCCGGGTAGCTGGCTGCGATCACCCGGCCCTTCTGAATCGCCTCCGCCATCAGCCCTTCCACCTTGGCGGTCTGGGCCGCTTCGTCTGTCAGCCCCACCTGGGCGACGATGTAGCCCTGGCCCCCACCCTCACGGATCATGATCGCCCCGACCTCCGCCTGGGCCCGCTCCAGCAGCCAGTCGAGAATCTGGTCGCAGAGGTCGCCGAGGGAACGGCTGCCCTGACTCCGCGTCACCAGCCGGTTGAGGCTGGCCAGGTTATCGCGCTCCCGCTCGACCTCAGCCTTGATGTTGGTCAGCTCACCTTGGCCCTGGACGAGCATCTCGTTCTGCGCCGACAGCTCCTCGTGCTGGGCCCTAAGCTCTTCAGCCTGGCCCTGCAGGGAGCGGGACATGGCATTGAAATGGGTGACAAGCCTGCTAAGCTCGGGGGTGGCAACGGGCGGTACCTGAAAGCCTACTTGGCCATTCGAGACGGCCTCGGCGCCCAGGATGAGGGTGCGCACCTCACGGGCGAGTCGGGCAGCAAACGAGTAGAAGAAGATGGCGACCAAGCCGATGGCGAGCACGTTCAGGAGGACGACATTGCGGTAGTACTGTCGCATCAAGGGCTTCGGGTCCGTCTCCTCGATCGCATGCTCAGCCGTAGACTCGAGCAGATTCAAGCGTTCGTAGACCTGATCGATCAGATCGGTCGATCGATCGATCCGCCCGATACCCAATGGTTTGGCGGCGTCGATCTCCTCGATCGAAGGCGCTGCGAAGAACTGAAGCCAGTTCTGCCAGTGCGCTTCCGCCTCAAGGAGCGTCGTCAAGGCGGCTCGGTCATCCGTCAGAAGCTCAGCGAGCTCATTCGATCGTCCGCCATAACGAGCGGCCGCCTGCTCGTACTGCGTCTTGAAGCGCTCCTGACCGGAGAGTGCGTACCCACGAAGGGCGTTCTGTGTCGCTAATGCGCTCTCCTCAAGCTCCGCGACGAGCCAGCGGATCTGCTGCGTCTTGGCGCCCTGAGCGGTAAGGTGACTGACCTCCTCCACAACGGAGTAGGTGGCGTGCCAGTAGATGCCCACGACGCCGACCGCGAACAGCACGAGCAGCATCGTCTTCGCCACGAAGGAGAGTCGCCAGTACCATGCCACGTGAACACCTCCTCCGCCGCTTGGCTAGTATGCCCCGCCTGTCCCCCCGGCGGGGCATACTAAGAGCCAAAGGAGGCGGTCTGCATGTGGCTAGCCGCTCTGCCGTACCTGCCCTGGTACCAACTCGCCGTAACGCCGATTCCGGAGGTAGCCAGGCTGACTTTGGCCGCACTAGACCGGTGTACGCCGGTAGAGCCGGTGCTCCGTGAGCTGCCCCCGACTGTCGCACCGCCGGTATCGTGATCACGTACAGCGAAGACCCCTGGGGCGCCCCCGGGGGTCTTTTGATTGGCGCTTAGTTTACGGTAACCGTAATTCCATTATCGGACGTTATGCCTGAAGGAGAGAGTCGACGCATAGAATCAAGCAGTCCCCACCAAGACAGCCAAGGATTACCCTCTCCCCGCATCCCCACTACCCGTGGTACGCTAACATCCACTAAGCTAGAAAAAATAAAGGGTGATCGTACCTTGATGAACGGGATCTACCGACGGAGTCGCCCCCGCCGGCGCCGCTGGCTTATCCTCTTCCTTCTCCCGCTCCTACCCGTTCTCTGGGGCGGTTATCAGGCTGCATCGATCCTCTACATCTGGAAGACGAGCGAGCCGGTGAAGGCGCCTGTGGCCGTGATCCTGGGCGCCGCCGTCTGGGACGGAAAGCCCTCCCCCGCCTTTCGGGAACGGCTCGACGTCGCCGTCAGCCTCTACGAGCAGAACCTGACCGAACGCTTCTTCTGCACAGGCGGCACACCGGGCGGGGAACCGCCGGAGGCGACGGTCTGCGCCAAATACCTGGAGGCGCACGGCGTGCCCAGCCGGGCGATCAGCCAAGAGACCGCCTCTCGCTCCACCTGGGAGAACCTAACCAACGCCCGGGCGCTGCTGCAGGCGGAGGGGCAGGATCAGATCCTCGTGGTGACGCATGGCTTCCACCTGAAGCGAGCGCTGATCCAG
>DATGYC010000315.1:0-4573 GCA_035298385.1 Symbiobacteriaceae bacterium
GGCGCCCCAAGCCCGCCCCAGGCGCTCGGTTGGCCGGCCATCGCTGGGGGAGAGCACACGCTCATCCTAGCGCCGACCGGTAGTGGCAAGACCCTTGCGGCCTTCCTTAAGTGCCTTGACGTGCTCTACCAGGAAGGCATCGCTCCCGATGCGGGCGTTCAGGTTCTCTACATATCGCCGCTTAAGGCGTTAAATCGGGATATCCACCGCAACCTGCAAGAGCCGCTGGCAGAGATCGCTGCCAAAGCAGAGGCAGTGGGCGCCCCCCTGCCGCACTTGACCGCCGCCGTCCGCACGGGCGATACCAGCCAGCAGGAGCGTGCCCGCATGCTTCGGCGCCCGCCGCACATCTTGATCACCACGCCAGAGTCACTCTACCTGATGCTCACCTCCCAGGCCAGACGCATCCTGTCCGGGGTTCGCTACGTGATCGTCGATGAGATCCACGCCCTCTGCACGACCAAGCGGGGCGCTCACCTCGCCCTCTCCCTCGAACGGCTGGAGGCGCTAACGGGGCGCCCCCCGGTCCGAATCGGCCTGTCAGCCACACAACGCCCCCTTGAGGAGGTCGCCCGCTTTCTAGGCGGCCCCGGGCGTTCCGTGCAGATCGTCGATGCCGGCATGCGCAAGGCGCTCGACCTGAAGATCGAGGTCCCGATCGACGAGATGCGCTCCCTGCCGGAAGGATCGATCTGGCCGGAGATTCACAAGCGCCTCATCACGCTCATCGAAGAGCATCGCTCCACCCTGATCTTCGTCAACTACCGCGGGCTAGCCGAACGCCTGACCGAGCAACTGAACAAGGAGGCCGGGCGCCCGATCGCCAAGGTCCACCACGGCTCCATGAGCCGGGAGATCCGCGAGCAGGTGGAGTCCGAGCTAAAGGAGGGGATCCTCCCCTGCGTCGTTGCTACCTCCTCACTGGAGCTCGGGATCGATGTTGGTGCGATCGATCTCGTCGTCCAGGTGGAGTCACCCAAAGCGGTCTCGGCTGGCCTGCAACGGGTCGGGCGGGCCGGGCATCTGCTGGGCGCCGTCGCCAAAGGGCGGTTGATTCCGAAGTACCGGGGCGACTTGGTCGAACTCGCCTGCATCGTCCGCGAGATGTCCGCCGGACTGGTCGAGCAGACCAAGGTCCCGACCGGCGGCCTCGACGTCCTCGCCCAACAGGTTACAGCCATGGCCGCCATGGACGAATGGCGACTCGACGACCTGCTCGCCCTCTGCCGCCGGAGCTACCCGTACCGGGACCTGACCGAGCGACAACTTGAGACCGTCCTGCAGATGCTGGCTGGACGCTACCCGGCGGAGGAGTTCCGCGACCTGCGCCCCCGGATCATCTGGGACGTGGAGGCTGGGACCATCCGGGGTCGCGAGGGCGCTCGCTCCCTGGCAATCCTCGCCGGCGGCACGATCCCTGACCGGGGTTACTACGGCGTCTACATGGAAGGCAGTTCAACCCGTCTGGGCGAGCTAGATGAGGAGTTCATCTACGAGTCGCGCGTCGGCGATGTCTTCGTGCTCGGTACCGCTTCGTGGCGGATCGCTGCGGTGGAGCATGACCGGATCACCGTGACCCCGGCGCCCGGAGTGTTGCCTCGTATGCCGTTCTGGAAGGGCGACGGCATCGGGCGCCCCTTCGAACTCGGCCAGCGGGTCGGCGCCTTCCTGCGCGAGGTTGGTTCAAACCTGGACGATCGCTCACTCCCAGCCCGCCTGATGGCCGAATGCCACCTGGATGAACGGGCAGCGGCGAACCTGATCAGCTACCTGCGCGACCAGCAGGAGGCGACTGGGCTGCTCCCGTCAGACCGGCTGATCCTAGCCGAGTCGTTCTGGGATGAGGCCGGTGATCGCCGGATCGTCATCCACTCCCCCTTCGGCGGGCGAGTCCACCTGGCCTGGATCACCCTCCTGCGCCGCCGGATTCGCGACCTGCTGGGCCTAGAGGCTGAACTGCTCCAGACCGATGACGGCATCCTGATCCGCTTGCCGGGCGCCGATCGCCCGCCCGAGATCGAAAAGCTTCTCCGCATCTCGCCCGCCGAGGCCGAGGCCATGCTCCTGGAGGAGGTCGACTCTACCCCGGTCTTCGGCGCCTACTTCCGGATGAACGCCGGGCGAGCCCTGATCCTGCCACGCCCACGCCCCGGGCGCCGCCGCCCCTTCTGGATCCAGCGGATGCGGGCAGCCGACCTGCTCCAGGTCGCTCGCCGCTACGACACCTTCCCAATCGTGCTCGAGACCTACCGCGAGGTGATGCAGGACCTCTTTGACCTCGGCGGCCTAACCCGGCTCTTGGAGGCGCTCAACACCGGTGAGATCGGCCTGCAGGTCGTGGAGACCGAAGGGCCTTCCCCGATGGCGGCGTCTGTGATGATCGGCTTTGTCGGCGCGCACATGTACGATGACGAGACCCCGAAGGCTGAGCGCCAAAGCGCCCTGCTTAACCTAAATCGTGAGATTCTGCGAGAACTCCTGGGCGCCGAACGCCTTCGGGAGTTGCTCGATCCGCGGGCGATCCAAGCCGTCTCCGAACGCCTGCACCGGCTGGCGCCCGAATGGCACCCCCGCTCGGTCGACGAGACCGAGGATCTGCTCCGTCAGGTCGGCGACCTGACCACCGCCGAATGTGTGGCGCGTGGTGTGCAGCCCATCTGGCTCGATCAACTGGCGTCTGAACGACGGGCCGTTCGACTCTCCTTGGCTGGTGAGGAGCGCTGGGTCGCCGCTCTGGATGGCCCCACGTACGCCGATCCGCACACCTACGCCGGTCCGATCCTGCGGCGCTATGCCCGGGTTCATGGCCCGTTCGAACTCGCGGCCCCATCCCGTCGCTACGCCCTTCCCCTGGAGACGGTCCGCCGTCACCTGGAACTGCTTGCGGAGGAGGGCGCCCTAGCGATCGGGGAGTTTAGCGCCGGGGTACGGGGCATTGAGTACTGTGACCTGGACGTCCTCCAGCAGATCCACCGACAGACCCTGGCCCTCCTGCGAGCGGAGGTTGAGCCGGTCGATGGGCCAACCCTGGCCCGCTTCCTCCAGGCTTGGCACGGGCTCCCGGCGCCCGAGACCAGCCCGGCGGGGCGCTCGAGTGCACCTCCGCACGCCCTCCGGCGGGCCTTGGCGCAACTGCACGGCGCCCTCCTCCCGCTCGACGCCTGGGAGGGAGCGATCCTGCCGACGCGGGTGCCGAACTACCAGCCCCTCTGGCTCGACCAACTCTGTGCGACCGGGGAGCTCGCCTGGGCCCAAGCGCCAGGTGGGCGGCTCGCCCTCTACTTGCCCGACCGAATCGGCCCGTATGGCCGTCGACTACAAGGCTCCCGTCCTGACGGGCTGACGCCCGAGCAGGAGCGCATCATCATCGCCCTGGAAAGGCTAGGCGCTGACTTCCTGGGCGGGATCGCCCGCTGGTCCGGCCTCACACCGCCTGAGGCGCTCGGCGCCCTCCTGGCGCTTGCACGGCAAGGGATCGTCACGAACGATACGGGCGCCCCACTCCGCCTCTCCACCGGAAAGAAGGCGAATCCCCTGCGGGCCGGAACCGGACGTTGGTCGCTCACTAGCCGCCTCCTGCCACCCGAACTGACCGGGGTCGAGGCCTACGCCCAGATCTTGCTGGAGCGGTACGGCATCCTCACCTACGAGGCGGCCCAGGCCGAGGAGGGTCCATGGACGTGGACCGAGCTGTTGGAGGCGCTGAAGCGGATGGAACTGCGGGGACAGGTCCGGCGGGGTTACTTCGTGGCCGGTCTCTCCGGCTACCAGTTCGCCCTGCCCGACGCGGTCGAGCGGCTGCGGGGCGCCCGGGGGGCAACCTCCGAGGACCTTACGGGTCTAGCCCCGCAAGATCCCCGGAGGGATTCCGGCCTGGAGAGAGTCGTTCTGCTCAACCTGTGTGACCCAGCCAATCCCTGGGGCAGCCTTCTTCCCCTGCCGGAAGGGGTGCGCCTCGCCCGACTGGCAACGAACTGGCTCGTCATGGTGGGCGGGCGCCCCGTCCTAGCCATCGAAGGCGGGGGCAAGCGGCTCACCGCCTTGACGGATGAGGGCGAAGGGCCTCAAGCCTTGGGCGCCTTGCGCGGCCTCTTGCACGGCGCCAAGCGACGCCTCGATGTCGAGCGGTGGGGTGAGGAGCCGATCCTCCACCATCCGGTCGCCGAGAGCCTTCAGCGGCTGGGCTTCGAGCGGACTCCGCGCTCGCTCGTGCTCTACCGCTAGGAACGATGAAAAGAGGCGGCCAGCCCAACCGGGCTGACCGCCTTCTCTCTTATTCGGCGAAGAGGGACTCGAGTTCGGCCACCAGCGAGCCCACGTAAGCAACGGCCGACTGGATCGGCGCCGGCGTGGAGAGGTCCACCCCCACCGACTTCATCAGGTCGAGCGGCTTCATGGTGCCACCAGCCTTCAGGACGTTGATCCAGCGATCGATCGCCGGCTGGCCCTCCGCCTGGATCTGCTGCATCGCCGCCGTCGAGCAGGTGAGGCCCGCCGAGTAGGTGTACGGGTAGAGCCCCATGTAGTAGTGCGGCTGGCGCATCCAGGTGAGCTTGGCGCCCTCATCGATCTC
>DATGYC010000316.1:0-18328 GCA_035298385.1 Symbiobacteriaceae bacterium
TCCAGGAAGATATTCGAGCCGAGCAGCTCCTGAATATCCTGGCGCGCCCGCATCCCGATCTCCTTCAGGAGGGCCCCGCCCCGCCCGATGATGATCCCCTTCTGGCTGTCCCGCTCGACGAAGATCGAGGCCGCCACGTAGACCGTCCCGTTCGAACGGGTCTCCATCTGCTCGATCTCGATCGCCACGGAATGCGGGATCTCATCCCGGGTCAACTCCAGGATCTTCTCCCGGATAAACTCGGCCATGACGAACCGCTCCGGCTGGTCGGTGACCATATCCTCCGGGTAGTACTGCGGCCCCTCCGGCATCTTCTTGACGATCAAGTCAAGCAGGGCATCCAGGTTCTTGTTGGCCAGCGCTGATACCGGCACCACGTCGACCCACTCGATCGACTTGGCGCCAGAAGGCGCCTCCTCCCCCCGGTTGGCCGGGTCGCCCAGCTTGACGTAGGCGTCCAGGACGAAGGGCCACTCCTCCCGCTTCACCCGGTCCATCTTGTTGACGACCAGAATCGCGGGGACGCCCGACTTTGCGATCGCCTCGGCGACGTACTTGTCGCCCTCACCCGGCTGCTTCTCCGTACCATCCACCACGAAGAGGACGGCGTCGACCTGCGGCAGGGTGGAGATCGCCACCTTGTTCATGAACTCGCCCAGCTTATGATGGGGCTTATGAATGCCCGGGGTGTCCAGGAAGACGACCTGAGCTTCCGGTCGGTGGTAGACGCCCAGGATCCGGTTGCGCGTCGTCTGCGGCTTATTCGACATGATGGCGAGCTTCCGCTCCAGGAACGCGTTCAGCAGAGTCGACTTCCCCACGTTGGGGCGCCCAGCGATGCAACAGAAGCCCGAGTTAAATCCAGTAGCTTGCATAGTTCCTCCTAAAAAACGAACCAAAGACCCGCGGCCCGGTTAGGCAGGCGGCAGGTCGTCTGAACGGAAGAAGCCGGGGAGCAGTTCACCCACCGTGGTACGGTGTACATCGCCCTTCAGGTTGGTCAGGTAGACCGTCGCATCCGAACCAAACTCACTCAAGACCTGGCGGCAGGCGCCACAGGGCGAGACCGGGCCATCCGTATCGCCCACGATCGCAATCGCGGTGATCTTCTGGTACCCCTCGCTCACCATCTTAAAGACTGCCGTCCGCTCGGCACAGTTGGTCAGGCCGAAGGAGGCATTCTCCACGTTACAGCCAGTGAAGAGGTGCCCGTCCGCAGTCAGGAGCGCCGCCCCCACCGGGAAGTGGGAGTAGGGTACATAGGCCTTCTCGCGGGCCGCCTTGGCCGCCGCAATCAACTCAGCTTCCGTCATCTGGGATCCTCCTTGGAACTTAGACTGGTGTCGGGCCGGCGATGGGGAGGCCAGAACAGGCCCACCAGCGCCACGATGACCAAGAGTGCCCACCAGGGCTCTCGTACGAACAGGGAGAGCGTAGCGGCGATGGAAGTCAACAGCGACCGCCGCCAGCCAAAGAGCCAGAGTCCGGCCAGAATCGCCTGCGCCGCCATCACGAGCACACTACCCGCCGCCACGTCCTTGGCTTGGCGCGCCAGCGGATGGATCCGGCCCCCAGCGGCCAGATCGACCACCCGCTCAATCGCCGTGTTGATCAGTTCGGTCCCAATCACAGCAACGGCACTGACGAGCAGGTAGGCCAGTTCCCAGCCTTCCAGCAGAGACGCACGGGCGCCACTGAGGGCGCCCGCCAGCGCAAGGAGGTGGAAGCGTAGATGCGCCTCCGCCCGGTAGGCGTGGGTGAAGCCACCGAGTGCATGCTGCAAAGACCGAGCGAACGAACGGGGCGTCACCCGACTCACGGCCGAGGCAGACCCAACTCGGCCAGGACCGCCTCGGACTTGGCCATCATCTCGGCTTCGTCCTCCGGGGTCTGGTGGTCGTAGCCCAGCAGGTGGAGCGTGCCGTGCGAGACCAAGAAGCCCAACTCCCGCTCAAAGGAGTGGCCGTAGTCAGCCGCCTGCTCCTGGCACCGCTCCAGGGAGATGACCAGATCCCCCAACGGGACCGGCTCCCCCGGCGGTAGTGCCGGCATCTCCTCCCCCTCTAGCTGCGAGAAGGAGAGGACGTCCGTCGGCCGGTCGACGTTCCGGTGTTCCCGATTCAGTTCGTGGATCGTCGGGTTGTCGACCAGGGTGACGGAGACCGCCACCTCGTCACCGAGGTGGCTCCCCGACTGCTTCAGGACCCCCAGAATCACCTTCTGGATCAATTCCTCCATCTGGGGCGTCACCGGGATCGTCCCCTGCTCGTTCGCCACCCAGAGTTCCATCTACGTTGGCCTCCTCATTCTCGACCCGTGGCTGCAGGAGCGGGGCGCCCGCAGCGCCGCTGCCCTCCGTCGGGTACTCAATGCGGGCATGGTGGACACCGGAGAGGACCCGCACAAAGGTCTTGACCAGGACCTCCAGGTCCCGGAAGGTCAGGTCGCACTCCTCCAACTGCCCCTGCTTCAGCCGGTCGTCAAAGATCCGGCGCACCTGTGCCTCAATCTGCTCCAGGGAGAGCGGCGACTTCTGATGCATCGCTCGGACAGAGGCCTCGCAGCCGTCCGCCAGCATCAAGATGGCCGTCTCCTTCGACTGCGGCTTCGGGCCGTCATAGCGGAAATCGTCCTCCAGGACGTACTCCGACTGCCCACCCTTAGACGCCATGTGATAGAAGTAAGAGACTAGCATCGTCCCGTGATGCTCCTTGATGAAGTCGAGCATCTCACCAGGCAGGCGAGCCTCCCGGGCCATCTCCACCCCGTCCTTGACGTGGGAGGTGATGATCAGGGCAGAGAGCGAAGGCGGCAACTTGTCGTGCGGGTTCTCCCCGCCGAACTGGTTCTCCACGAAGAAGTAGGGCCGCTTCACCTTGCCGATGTCGTGGTAGTATGCCCCTACTCGCGAGAGCAGGGCATCCGCCCCGATCGCCTCGGCGCCCGCCTCACACATGTTCGCCACAAAGATCGTGTGGTGATAGGAGCCCGGCGCCTCGATCAGGAGCTTCTTCAGGAGCGCCTGGTTCGGGTTGGAGAGCTCCAGTAGCTTCAGCGGCGTCAGGACGCCGAAGATCGACTCAAAGAGCGGCAGGGCGCCCGTCACCAGGACGCCCACAATCAGCCCGTTGGCGGCGCCCAGGGTGACGTCCAGCCAGACCGCCCGGTCGAGCAGCGAGGCGGCGTCCATCAGCTTCAGCGCCATGATCGTCAGCATATTGGCGATCGAGACGAAGAGGCCCGCTCGGTAGAGATCGGTCCGGCTCTCCACCCGTCCCACAGCCAGGATGCCAACCGCCGAACCCACGATGCCGACAGTCGCATGGGCGAGCGGCTCGACCTCGCTGAAGAGGGCGCCCAGCGCGGCGATGATCACCGAGACGAAGAAGGCGACCTGCTTATCGCTCAGGATGGTCAATAGGATCGAGCAAAAGGCGATCGGCATCATGTAGGCGGCGCCCATGCCGAGGGCGTCCCGGAAGGACTGCATCAGAATACAGAGCAGCAGGGTGAGAAGCCCGATCAGCCCGACCAACAAGATGCGGGCGTCCGTCGCCAGGACCTGCGGCCGGAAGCGCCAGAGCAGGAACCCCGTCAGCCCAACCGCAATCGCGGCCAGGAGCATGGAGCCAAAGACCGAGCGGTTATTCCGATCTCCGCCAGCGACGCCGAGCGTCCGGAGCATCTCATACTGCTCCTCCGTCACCCGCTCGCCCTGAATCAGGATTCGCTGTCCCTTGTCCCACATCACCGGCTTCACGTTGGTGGCAACCTGCTCTCGCAGGTCTGCAGTCCCCTCGATGTCATTGACCATGTTCACCTTGATCCGGCCACGGACCAACTCCTTGACGAAGGCACGCAAGAGTTGATCGGTCGTGGTCGGGGTGAGCGGCGCCTGTTCAGCATCGAGCTGTTGGCGCAGTTGCTCGGCCCGCTCCGTGGTGATGTTCTCCGAGAAGGCGAGCTTGGTTAGGGCTAGGGCATCCTGTTCAGCCAAGTCGATCGCCTGATCGGTCGTCTTGACCAGGCCTGTCAGAATCTCCGTAGCGACGACCGTGCCGAGGCGCAGGCGGACGGCCAGGGCTGCCACCTTCTGCTGCTCGTTCTGATCGCCGCTCGCACGGACGGCACGGATATCCTGGAAGGTCGTCTTGACGAAGCCTTCGGCCTGCTCCTGAACGGTCGGGTCCCGCTTAACCAAAGCCGGGACGCGGTCTGCCGCCTCCTTGCGCTGCCGCTCCGTGGCAAGCTTATTCTCGACCCGCTCAGGCGCGAAGTAATCGACCGGCGAGGGATCGCCGATCGCTACCTCAAGTTGCTGGACCGGGGTACGAACCAGAAGGATCACGGTTAGGGCCACGAAAAAGAGACCCGCCCAGATCCAGCGGCGGACCTGCTGGTTCTTGACCACATGGAAGAATGGGCGGCGTTGCAAGCTGGTCCAGAACGTCCGCAGGAAGTCCATCGCTTCTTAGCTCCCCCGCTTCGGCAGCGGCAGGCCGACCGATTCGGCCCGGTGGGCGTCATAGGCCCGGACGATCCGCTGCACGAGTTCGTGTCGGACGATATCCGCCTCCGTCAGATAGCAGAAGGCGACCCCCTCCACATCCTTCAGGACTCGCTGTACCTCCACCAGGCCGCTCTTGGCGCCCTCGGGCAGGTCCATCTGGGTCACGTCGCCAGTCACGACGATCTTGGAGCCGAAGCCCATGCGGGTGAGGAACATCTTCATCTGCTCGGGCGTGGTGTTCTGGGCTTCATCCAAGATGATGAAGGAGTCATCCAGGGTTCGACCACGCATAAAGGCGAGCGGGGCGACCTCGATCTGCCCCTTCTCGAAGTAGCGCTCGAACGAGTCCATCCCCATGATGTCAAAGAGGGCATCATAGAGCGGCCGGAGGTAGGGATCTACCTTCTGCTGCATGTCACCGGGCAGAAAGCCCAGCTTCTCGCCCGCCTCAACCGCCGGACGGGTCAGGATGATCCGGTTGACCTCCTTCGCCTTGAAGGAGGCGACCGCCTGCGCGACCGCCAGGTAGGTCTTGCCGGTGCCTGCCGGCCCGATGCCGAAGGAGACGCCGTTCTTCCGAATGGCGTCCAGGTAGACCTTCTGCCCGATCGTCTTGGTGCGGACCTGCTTGCCGCGATGGGTCTGAACGACCAGGTCGCTCATCGCATCGGCGACCGCCACGACCGGCGCCTCGGATGAGGGGCCCTCCGTGGCCATCCGCACGGCGTAGCGGACGTCGCGCTCGTTCAAGCGGGCGCCCTTCGCCTGGATCGCCTGGAGCTGGTGGAAGAGATCCACCACCTTGTCCAAGACCGCCTCCTCCCCCTTGAGGATCAGCTCGTTGCCCCGCGGCACCAGCTTGATCGGGAAGGCGTTCTCAATCACCAACAGGTGGCTGTCGTTCAGGCCGAACAGGTCCCGGGCCTTCTCGTTCTCCGGGATCAGAATGCGCCGCTCGTTAGGTCCGTCCACCTTGGGTTCTTACCCCCTCTTGTTAGGGGCGGGGTTGGGCCGGTGGCGTGGTGGGGGGCGCCCCCTCCTGGGGTAGCCCAATCTCCTCCAGCGTCTCCACCGTCACCTTGACCCCCGCCCAGTCCTTGCCCTTCTCGACGACCTCCACCTTCAGTGGCGTCGCCAACTGATCAGTGGGGCCCAGCAGCCAGTTCAGCCGGGCTCGGAACTCGGACTCAACCTCTTTGACCACGTCCGAGAGATCAAGCGGCTCCAATCGTCGGTTCACTTCGTACGTTGTACGAATGACGAGTTCGACAGGGGGGGTCCAATTCCTCCAGACTGGAAGCGAGAGGCGTCGTGCCTCTTCTTCCGCCTGCTCAAAAGGGACCCCCTCGGCGCCTAGTTCTAGTATGGGCTGGCCGCGCCAATTCAAGACCCAAGACTGGACGGACTCCCCAGTCCGGACGGGCACATTCTGGACGAGCGAGACCTCCCGATACTCCTCGTAGTGAACCCGCCCCTTTACCCGGGCCTCAACCGGTACGGTGTGGGCGATATCGGTCCGGGGCGGCATCGGCGTCCCGGGATAGACCGGGGGGCGCCCCCCTGCATAATAGCGTAGCACACACTCGACCAAGAGATCGCCCTTCTTGACGATCTGCCCTGGCCGAACCACCGACTCTCCTTGAAAGGGGATCACCTTCTCAACGACCGCATCCTTCTTGGCGTAGAGATTGATGCAAGCGGCCGCCTGCGGCGCTTGCTGGGCCGCCTTCTCCACCACCTCGATCACCGCCCGGGTCCCGGTCAGGCGGACCACAACCCAACTCGCCTCCGGGATTCGTCCCTTGATCTCGGTTGCGACCCGTTGCGGGTCGAAGTCGGTCCGCCAAACGCCCGCCGCCAGCCCGGCATCCGCCGCCACCTGCAGCACCGCCCGCCTGTCCAAGTTCTCCGGTCCGGTGATTCGGACCTCAACCCGCCAGACGTGACCAGCAGCCCAGATCAACATGCCCGCTACGAATGCCAGCCCTGCAACCCAGGCGGGGCGCCGCCGGAGGTCGCGCAGGAAGAAGGGAAGCCCCTGGCGCCCCCGGATGCGGATCCGACAACCTGTCCCCCGCCGGAGCTTGGGCAGGCGGTAGAAGTCGGACAGGGTCAAGGTAGCCATGAGGCGGGCGCCCCGCCGCTGCATCCCCCACAGGGTAAGACCAGCCGCGACCGCTCGTCCCAAGAGAAGGCCGTGGTCGCCGCCCACAACCTCCAGTCGCAGGGTGCCCAGGATCCAGGTGACCAGTCGCCGGAACATGAACCTCAGCTCCCCCCATCCAGATACTCCAGCCCTCGAATCGGCCCGTCCACGCTGACCTGGTCGGGGGCGATCGTCCCGATGTTCAGGTTCTCGCCCGTGATGAGGAGGCGCCCTTCGGGGGTCTGAAGCAGAATCTGCCTACCGGTGTAGACCAGGAGACCCCGGTGGTTCTCGATCACCAGGCGCTCTTGGCCGAGGAGGGTGACGCGGCAGCTGTTGGTCAGGATCTCGCCGGGCAGTTCAAGCATGGAAGCGACTTTGGCGGCGAGTCGAGCCTTCTTGGGTGCCATGGGCGTACCCCCCTTCTCCCGAATGGGTATGCGGAAAGGGGGGGTGATCAGCACTAAGAAAACGAACCCGGGGCGGCAGTGGCCCCCGGGCGCAAATCCGTTCCTCCACCATAGTCCACCTCGTACATATCATCAACATTTTCAGTTGACTTATACATCGACATATGTCTATATATAGATTAGAGGTGAACCGAATGCCGCAGAACGAGGCCCAACTTGAACAACTGGTCGCCTTCTTTCAAGCCCTTGCGGATCTGAACCGGCTGAAGATCGTCGGCATGCTGGCCCAGCATCCGGCCTCCGTCGAAGAACTGGTCGATGCGCTCCAGGTCCAGCAGTCGACGGTTTCACACCACCTGGCCAAGCTGAAGGCGCTCGGCCTGGTCAACATGCGCAAGGAAGGCCAAACCCACCGCTACTACCTAGATGAGGAGATTCTACGCACCATGGCTAAACAGATCCTCTCCCCCGAAAACCTCGCCGAAGCGGCGCCCCCCTTCGCCCGACTCTCCTTTGAAGAGAAGACCCTCCGCTCCTTCTTCGGCACCGACGGGCGCCTGAAGGTGATCCCCGCCCAGCGCAAGAAGCGCGACGTGATCCTGCAGCAACTGGTCCAGCAGTTTGAGACCGGTCAGCGCTACCCGGAGCCCCACGTGAACGAGATCCTTCTGCGCTTCCACGAGGACGTCTTCACCCTCCGCCGCGAGCTGATCATGGCTGGGCTTCTGGAGCGGGAGAACGGCGTCTACTGGCGCCCATGATGAAGCTCCGGCCCGAAAATAATACGTAGGACCCGGGCGCCCCCCAAAGGGCACCCGGGTCCTCTTATCTCTTACTTCCGACGCCCACGAAGGGCGACCGGCTTGCCCAGGACCTCTGACCAGACCACGGCCTGCTGGACCGGGATCGGCTGGAGGATCGCCTCGGGCGCTGGCTCCGGCTGAAGGGTTGCCTCCTGCCAGTTATGGACGGTCGGCTTCACGTTCATCAGCGAGACGCCCTCGTCGTCGTCCGGTTCGTTGACCAAGCGCCCCGACTGGACCGCCGAGGACTGCCCGCTCATGGGCCGGGAGACCTCTAGCGAGGGGCGCCCCAAGCCAGAGGGTTGCCCCGCACGGCCCGTCTGACCGGACGGCTTAGGCTGACCCGACCGGTTCGCCGGTTGCGGCGGCTTTGGCTGTCCGGCGGGCCGCATCGGGGGTTGACCCGGGCGCCCCGTCCGGGCGACCGGTGGCTGCCGGGGCCCCTTCTTGTCGAGAAGCTTCCCCGCGATGCCCAGGACGATGATGACGATCCAGATGATACTCCCCAGGTCACCCTTCATCAGGGCTCACCTACTTCTTTTCCGGCGGCTGCTGCCCCTTGGAGATCGACTCCCGCATGGCGGTATCGGACTGGACATTCTGCATGTTGACATAGTCCATCACGCCCAGCTTGCCCTCACGGAGCGCCTGCGCCAGCGCCAGCGGCACCTCGGCCTCAGACGCGACGACCTTCGCCCGCATGCGCTGGGTCTCAGCCTTCATCTCCTGCTCCTCCGCGACGGCCATCGCACGGCGCTCCTCAGCCTTCGCCTGCGCCAGGATCTTGTCAGCCTCAGCGGCGTCAGCCCGGAGGCGAGCGCCGATGTTCTGTCCGACGTCAACGTCCGCGATGTCGATCGAGACGATCTCGTAGGCGGTGCCAGCATCGAGGCCCTTGGCCAGAACGGTGCGCGAGATCAGGTCCGGGTTCTCCAGGACCAGCTTGTGCGAGGTGGCCGAGCCGATCGTGGTAACGATGCCCTCGCCGACACGGGCGATGATCGTCTCCTCGCCGGCGCCGCCGACCAGGCGCTCGATGTTCGCCCGCACGGTGACGCGAGCCTTCGCCTTCAGCTCGATGCCGTCCTGGGCGACGCCAGCGACGACCGGGGTCTCGATGACCCGCGGGTTGACCGACATCTGAACGGCCTGAAGGACATCGCGACCGGCCAGGTCGATCGCCACGGCCCGCTCGAAGCCAAGCTCGATGCCAGCGCGGTGGGAGGCGATCAGGGCGTTGATAACGCGGTCGACGTTACCACCGGCCAGGTAGTGGGCCTCCAGCTTATCCTTACCGGTCTCCAGGCCCGCCTTGCCCGCCTTGATCAGCGGGTTGACGATGTAGGCCGGAGGAACCCGGCGCAGCCGCATGCCGACCAGATCGAAGATGCCGATCTTGACGCCCGCCGCCAGGGCGGAGATCCAGAGGCCAAGGGGCACGAACGAGAAGAAGATCGAGAGCCCGACAATCGCCACAAACAGAATCAGAATCGGCATAACCAAATCCATGGTCGCCACTCCTTGTGACTCTCCTTTTTGAATCCGGAATAGGAACGGTCCATTAAGACCGAGGAACCCTAGTTATCTGCCGTCGACCGAACGACGACCCGGGCGCCCTGCACGCGGAGAACCCGCACCGGCGTCCCCGCCGACACGAACTCGCCCTCGGTCAGGACCTCAACCCGCTGCTCGCCGAACTGAGCGGTACCAGCAGGCCGGAGCGCCGTCAGCGCCTCGCCGGACTGCCCGACCAGGGCGCCCAGATCGGGCCTGGCCTTCTCCCAGCCCTGCGCCGTCTGCTCCAGGGTAAGCCACTTGCCCAACCCCTGCTTGCTGAAGCGCCGGGCGATCAGGACGAACGCCCCCGTCCCAGCCAGCGCCGTCCAGAGCATATAAGCGACAGCGTTACGCGGGTCCGGCACCGACATGAAGATCGAAAGCGCCAAGGCGCCAAGGCCGCTGAAGCCGAAGACGCCGAAGCCGGGGATGAACATCTCAACGACCAGGAGGATCGCACCGATCACGGCCAGAGCCACCTCGACCCAGCCGGCCGTCCCGATCAGGAAGTTACCGGCGAAGAAGAGGCCCAGAGCCGTCACGCCCACCACACCCGGAAGGGTCAGGCCCGGCTTCGCAAACTCCAGCCCGATGGCGATTACGCCCACGACCAGGAGCAGGATCGCCACCCAGGGGGTGGTCAAGACCCGCCCAACCGTGTCGGATGAAACCGGCTGGATCGTCTGGAGCGTGTAGCCCTTAATCCCTGCCAGGTCCAGCGCGTCAGCGATCGACTGCGCCTGCCCGTCCGCATAGTGGTGCTCCACCGCCTCCGTATCGGTCAGGAGGAGCAACTTCCCCTGCTGCCAGGAGAGTCGGGCGTTCGTGTCGACCATCGCCGCAGCGATGGCAGCGTCTCGCCCGCGGGCCTGGGCCGCCGACCGGAAGTTAGCGACGACCGCATCGACGACCTTGTAGTCCGCCTTCACGGTCGAGCCCTCGGGCCGGGGCTCGGCCGCGCCGATCGTGGCGCCCTTCGCCATATAGAGCTTCTCCGCCGAGGTGGCGATCAGGGCGCCCGCCGAGAGCGCATTCCCCTCGACCCAGGCGATCGTCGGCACCTTCGCCTTCAGCAAGGTATCCTTGATCGCGAAGGCCGACGAAACGAGGCCACCCGGTGTATCCAGCACGATCACCAGGGCTGCCCCATCCGACTCAGCGGTCTTGACCGCCCGTTCGACCTGAATCGCCATCGTCTGATCGACTTCTTGGAAATGGTTCAGGTTGAGTACGTAGACGTGCGAAACCCCCGCCGCCGCGGGAGGGATCAGGACCAGGAAGAGTGCAAGAAGTACGAGCGTCAATCGGGCCAGCCTTTTGCGCACCGCGGCACCTCCTTTGGACTACAGAGCGTCCATCCATCCCAAAAGGTTCGAACCCGGTGCTAGTCAGCCGCTAAATCGCTGGAGCCAGGTTGGCGTTAGTCGTTCGCCCGCAACGGCAGGGGCGCCGTCAGCTCCCCCGTCCGCGGGTCGATCAACTCGCGTTGCACCGCTGGGGGCTCCCAGGTCACTACGTCGGGCGCCTCGGCCTTCTCCACCTGGACCAGGTTCGTATGGAAGGTCGCCCCGCCACCGTAGTCAGCCGTCCGGTCGGAGGTCAGGTTGTTGATCCCCTGCCCATCCGGCGAGAAGCGCGTCCACCAGATCGTCGGTGCCACCAGCGTCCCCGGCTTCGTCGTATCGCCAACGACAGCCTGAAGGCGCACAGAGCCGCGCCCATTGAAGACCCGAACCCAGTCCCCGTTCACCACACCCCGCGCCGTCGCATCCGCCTCACTGATGTAGACCAGCGGCACCACCTGCCCCTTCATCATGCGAGGCTGGTTGGCGAAGGTCGTATTCAGGAAATGGTGCGCCGCCGGGGAGATCAGGTTGAGCGGGTACTTCGCCGCCAACTCCGGTGAGCCATCAACCGACTCCGCCAGCGGCATGTAGTCGATCACCGGCTCCTGCCCGGCCCGGGCGAGCTCCTCCGAGTAGAACTCGACCTTGCCCGACGGAGTCCCGAAGCCGCCCTCAGCGAAGGGGGCGGGCGCCCGGTTCACCTTGATGATATACTCCTGCCGCAACCGCTCCAGGGTGATCCCCTGCATATACTTCGAGTTGGCCAGGATCGTGCGGATGATCGACTCATCCGACTCCGTGCAAGCCGGGTCCGTAAAGCCGAACCGCTGCGAAAGGCGCCGGTACAGCTCCGTGTTCGACACAGCCTCACCCAGCGGCTCGATCGCCGGCTCGTTGAGCTGAAGGTAAAGGTGCCAATACGAGTACATCAGGTCGGTATGCTCCAACTGCGTCGTCGCCGGCAGGATGATATCCGCATACTCGCACGTATCGGTGAAGAGTTGCTCGTGGACCACGGTGAAGAGATCCTCCCGCAGGAACCCCTGCTTCACCAGACTGGAGTTCGGCGCGACCGAGGCCGGGTTCGAGTTATAGACGACGAGCGCCTTGACCGGCGGATCGTTCAGCGCGGTCAGAGCCTGACCGATCTGGATCATGTTGATCTCACGCGGCCGAGGCTCCGGCATCAGGTCCGGCCGCTCCAGCAGGCTCCACGGAATGTCGTAGGAGCCGGACTGCGAGAGTAGGAAGCCTCCACCCCGATCCCGCCAATGGCCCGTCAGGGCCGGGAGCATGGCGATTGAGCGGACCGTCATGCCGCCGTTGGTGTGACGCTGCAGGCCATAGCCGACCCGGACGATCGCCGGACGGCTCTCCCACCAGAGCTTGGCAAAGGCCCGGATATCCGCCGCTGGGATCCCGGTTACCGCCGCCGCCTTCTCCGGCGTCCAGTCAGAGACCTTTTCCTTCAGCTGATCGAAGCCCTTGGTGTACTCAGCGATGTAGGCATGGTCGAGCCAGTCCTGGGCGATCAGTTCATGCATAACGCCCATGACGAAGGCCGTATCGGTCCCTGGGCGCGGGGAGATGTGCCAGTCGGCCTCCCGGGCGCCCTTGTAGCGGTACGGATCGATCACGACCAGCTTAGCGCCGCGCCGACGGGCCTCCTGGATGATCGGCCACTGGTGCGGGTTCGACGAGACCACGTTGACACCCCAGGCCACGATCAGCTTGCAGTTGACCATCTCCTCAGGATCCGGCCCCTGCTTGATGCCATTGACGGTGAGGATCGCCTCACCGCCCGCCGTCGCGCAGATCGTCCGGGCCAGCCTGGAGGCGCCGAGCGTGTGGAAGAAGCGGCGGTCGAGCGAGCCGTACTGCAGCAGCCCGATCGTGCCGGCGTAGGAGTACGGCAGGATCGCCTCAGCCCCATGCTCAGCGATGATCTGGGTGAAGCGGTTGTAGATCTCATCCAGCGCCTCCGCCCAGGTGATCCGCTCAAACTGGCGGCTCCCCTTCGGCCCGGTCCGGCGCATCGGGTAGAGGATGCGGTCAGGTGAGTAGACCCGTTCCTCATAGTGGTTGACTTTGACGCAAAGGTAGCCCTTGGTGAGCGGCTGGTCGGGGTTCCCCATCACGCGCTGAACGCGCCCGTCCTTGACGTGGACGAGCATGGAGCAGGTATCCCAGCAGTCATGGGGGCAGACCGCCTTCTTAACGACAACACCCGGCTCGCCCTGACGGGACTCTAGTCCCTTGGCGCGCGGTTCGGACATGGCGGTCATCTCCTCGGCGAGGCTTGTGCTTACTATTCTAGCATTAACTACGATGCAAGGCGTACGATTTTGTGTCGATCAGGGACTCTCCCACGGTATGCCTGCGGGTAGCGTCCACCCGTCGGTTGGCAGGCATACAAAAAGGGCGCCCCCGCAAGGGCGCCCTTCGTTTCATGAGAGTCCGGCCTTCTACCAGAGCCCAGCCTTCGGCAACAACCCACCGTGCCCCAGCCGAATGAACTCCCGCTTGGTCAGGATCTCCCCTGCCAGGACGATCGGGAGCAGCATGTCAAACAGGGTAAAGGCCTCAAACATCACCGCACCGGGCAGGCCGAAGACCGGTTTCTCCCCGTGCACGTAGCCCAGCATCAGCATCGAACCCGGCAGGACGGGCGCCCCATAGGTGACCACGTTCGCCACCTGGCGAATCGCCCCCGGCGTCGCATCGTCCGGGTCGACCGACATGCCCCCCGTGCAGAGGATGATCTCGGCGCCCGCCGCCACCGCCTCCCGGATCTTCTGCGCCGTCAGCTCCGCTCGGTCATCGGAGACCGCACGGTAGACGACCGGGCAGCCGTAGGCGGCCAGCTTCGCCTCCACCACCGGGCCGAACTTGTCCTCGATCCGTCCCTTGAAGACCTCGCTCCCCGTGACAATGATGGCCGCCGGGCGGGCCTTGAAGGGCTTCACCTGGATCCAACCGCCCAGCCCCTCCGCCTCCGCCACCTGGACCTCTGGAATCAGGAGCGGCGTCACCTTGCAGCCCGCCAGGAGTTGCCCCTCATCGACCGGGGTCCGGTCGCGCAGGGTGGCGATCGTGATCTCGCCGATCGCGTTGATCTCCTCCAGCTTGGCGGCATCGACCCGCAGGAGTCCGCGGTGGGCAGCCTTGAGAGAGACCTTCCCCTCACGGGGCGCCCCCCAGTTGATCCCGCTCATCACGCCTGATCGGGCCAGCCGCTCGGCCGCCTCCTCCTCGTGGAGTAACCCCGGCTGCTCCGCGTTGAAGACATATAGATGCTCCTTGCCCATCGAAAGCAACAGGGGGATGTCAGCCGCTTGGACCAGATGCCCCCGCTTGAAGGCGGGGCCCTTCCCTTCACCAGGTACGATCCGGGTCAGATCATGAGCCAGCCGGAGGCCAACCGCCTCCTCAACCGGAACGACACGCATCACCAAGCGGCTTCCCCCTACTTCCGAGGTTCGATCGTGATCGCCACAGGACTGGCGACGCAGACATAGACGCACTGGCCACAGCCAGTACACGCATCAGCTAGAATCTCCGGCTTGCCGTCCACCATCCGGATCGCCTCGTCCGGGTAGGGGCAGCGCTGATAGCAGAGATCGCAGGGCTGGCCCAGATGGGCCCAGCAGAGATTCGGATCGATCACCGCCGTGCCGATCTTGACCTTGCGCGGGTCTTCGATCTGCAGGAGCGCCTTCGGCTCACAGACAGGCATGCACTTGCCGCAGAGGTCGCAAGGGTTATCCAGCGGGTCGATATAGGGTGTCCCGACCGCCACACCGGCGGACGGGCCCAGGAGTTTGATGACGTTGGTAGGACAGGCCTTGGCGCACTCCCCGCAGCGGGTGCAGGAGAGCAGGAAGGCGGCCTCATCCAGGGCGCCCGGCGGCCGTAGGTAGCGCTGCCGGATCAGCTTCTCTTCCACTTCCGGATAGACGATCTCAGCGAAGAATTGGGCCATCGCCTTGAGGCTGTCAGCCAGGAAACCCCGGCGATCATCCGAACCCACCACGACGACCCCCTTTCACCCTAGATCATATCATAAATCAAAGTGCAGAGGAGGGCGGAGCCCCGCTCCTCGCCCGGACAAAGCGCAAGGAGAGGCGTACCCGCCTCTCCTTGCTTTTGATCGGTCTAAGCCGCCTTCGAGCCCTCAGTCTTCGTCTCTGCTGCGATCACCTTGTCATAGAGGAGCGCTGCCACGACCGCACCGACGATCGGACCGACCCAGTAGACCCAGTGCCCCGCCCAGAAGCCGCCCGCCAGAGCCGGACCAAACGTCCGAGCCGGGTTCATGGAGGCGCCGGTCAGCGGTCCACCCATCAGAATGTCGAAGATCAGAACCGTACCGATGCCGAAGCCAGCCAATTGGTTCGGCCCCTTCTTATCGACCGCCGTGCCGAAGATGGCCAGCATCAGGAAGAAGGTCAGGACCGCCTCAATGATCACCGCCTGCCAGGCCTCCACCCCCGCAGCGACCAGCGGGGTGCCCAAGGAGGCCGCCGAGATCGCCGAGGCCGGGAAGACCGCCGCCAGCAGGTAGCCCGCCGCTGCGCCACCAACAAGCTGAGCGATTATGTAAGCTACCGCCTTCGGCCACGAGAGCCTGCCGGTCACGGCCAGGCCGATCGCAACCGCCGGGTTGAAGACGCCACCGGAGATCCGCCCCATCGCCGAGATCATGATCGCGAGCACTAGACCATGAGCGAGTGCAATCCCGACCAGCCCAGCGTTCGACAGAATCGCTCCGGCGCCAATGAAGATCAGCGCAAACGTGCCTAGGAACTCGGCCACCAATTCACCCGTCCGTACGTTCAACGAGAGCACCTCCGGCGATAAAATACGATTCCAGTTTATCTTACTTTCCGGAGTAATTCAACAAAAGTGCAGATTGGGCTACCACCCCCTCCGCACCTACCTCCCCCTGCCTGTTGCGACCCGGTGCCGCAGCGTCGCGGCGTCATGGCCCCCACGACCCTGCGTAGGTGGCACAACAACAAAACCCGATGGGGAGATCCCCATCGGGTTATTGGCGTGTTAGCCAAGCAGTTCTTTGACAACCTGGTTGACCAGCCTGCCATCTGCTCGACCCTTGGTCTTGGCACTGAGTGGACCCATCACCTTGCCCAGGTCCTTGGGGCCCTGCGCGCCCACTGCCGCGATCACTTCCTGAGCCAAGACGCGAATCTCAGCTTCACTCAGCATTTGCGGCATATAGTCGGCGAGAACGGCCACCTCGGCCTCGACCTTGGCGACCATGTCGGACCGGCCACCACGCTCAAAGTCGATGATAGAGTCCTTGAGCTTCTTCACCTGCTTGGTGATTACTTCAAGCACCTCATCGTCCGTGAGCGAGCGCTTCTTGTCGATCTCGGCGTTCTTGATCTCAGCCTTCAGGATGCGAATCGCTTCCAGCTTGACCTTCCCGCCGAGGCCGGCCCTCATGGCTGCCTTCATATCATCCGTGAGACGTTCGTTTAGGGTCATTAGAAACTCCCCCGCTTAGTCGCGGTACTTGCGCTTGCGTGCGGCTTCGCTCTTCTTCTTGGCCTTTACAGACGGCTTCTCGTAATGCTCGCGCTTGCGAACCTCGGCAAGAATGCCGGCCTTCTGGACCGTACGCTTAAAACGGCGAAGAGCGCTTTCCAGCGTCTCGTTCTTACCGATCTTAACCTCTGACATCCCGGACTTCCCTCCCCTCAACCCATGCTAGGGGAAAAAGAACACGCCTAGCGATTATAGCGCAGCCCCTGCGTTTATGTCAAACCCTACGCAATAGGGCCAAGCGGTTTCCCGCCAAGGACGTGAAAATGGAGATGGAAGACAACCTGACCCGAGTCTGGGCCGTTGTTGGTGACGACCCGATAACCCGTCTCAGCGATCCCAGCCTCCGCTGCTACCTGTTGGATAGCACCGAAAACCTGGCCCATCAGGGCCGCATCTCCTGCGGGAACCTGGTGAATCGCTGGGATGTGCTTCTTGGGGATCACCAAAAGGTGGACCGGCGCTTGTGGGTTGATGTCCTTAAAGGCGAGCACATGGTCGTTCTCATAGACCTTGGCCGCCGGAATCTCCCCCCGGACGATCTTACAAAAGAGGCAATCGGTGGACAGACGAATCACTCCAAGGGGGTGCAACTGAGGACTTCGTATGGCGCTCCGAGCGAGACACCTACCTATTCTACCAAGTCCCTGACAAATTATTCTACGAGGCGGCGAAGAATTCCTCTAGAATCGACAAGACTGTGTCGAAAGTGTGGCTAAAATCAGCAGGTTGGCACAGAACGCTAAATCGAGGTGGCGTTCCGGTTCTTATCAGTATGCCGATCGAAGGCGAGCTGGATCAGTCGATCGCAGAGCTCGCTGTAGGAGATGCCCGCCGCCTCCCACATCTTTGGGTACATAGAGATCCGGGTGAAGCCCGGCATCGTGTTGACCTCATTGATCAGGATTCGGTTCGTCCCGCGCTCGACGAAGAAGTCACAGCGGGCCAGGCCGGACCCATCGATCGCCTTGAAGGCGGTCACCGCTTGGCGCCGGATCTCCTCGGCCACCTCGGCCGGCAGGTCAGCCGGGATCTGGGACTGGGAGACGTTGTTGAAGTACTTATCCTGGTAGTCGTAGAACTCCGCACCGGCAATGATCTCGCCCGGGACGGAGGCGATTGGCTCATCGTTACCCAGGACGGAGACCTCAATCTCCCGACCATTAATCCCCTCCTCGACCACGATCCGGCGGTCGAAGCGGGCGGCCTCTGCGATCGCCTTACGCAGGCTCTCGCGATCCTTGGCCTTGGAGATGCCAACCGACGAGCCCAGGTTGCAGGGTTTGACGAAGACCGGGTACTTGGCGAAGGTGGCCTCGACATCAGTAAGGAGGCTCTCGGGGTCCCGCTCCCAGTCCTTGCGCAGGTAGACCTTGTAGCCCGCCTGCTCGAGGCCAGCCTGAGCGAAGAGCGCCTTCGCAATTCCCTTATCCATCCCGGCGGAAGAGGCGAGGACGCCGCAGCCCACGTAGGGCACGTTCGCCATCTCCAGGAGTCCCTGAATCGTGCCATCCTCACCGTATGTGCCGTGGAGGACCGGGAAGAAGACGACGGCGCCCTCCCCCTGCGCTACGGCCACCGGGAGGGTATCTGAGGACTCGACCGGGATCAGTTCCGCCCGGGTGGGGTCGGTCAACAGGGTGACAGGCATGCCACCGGCGGCGGTAACACCATCGGTCAGCGCCTTCAGCGGGTCACCCGTCAGGAGCCACTCCCCCTGCTTGGTAATGCCGACCGGGATAACCTCGTACTTCTGGCGGTCAAGGGCAGCTAGGACGTTCTTGGCCGACATCAAGGAGACCTCATGCTCACCAGACCGGCCACCGAAGAGCAGATAGACGCGCGTACGCACGAGAACTTCACCATCTTTGTCAAACTGGATTTCCGCTACCACAAGTAACGCAGGCCGGGCGCCTTTGGTTACGCCCCGGCCTGCTCCGACTCTAGGCTCAGCTTTATGAAGGGAATGTAGTCACGCAGGTGACCGCCCT
>DATGYC010000317.1:0-5894 GCA_035298385.1 Symbiobacteriaceae bacterium
GCAGAGACGGCCTGCACCTTCTCGGCTTCAGCGTTGATAAGTGCGGCTAGTGCCAGCTCTTCAAGAGCAACGGTCTCAAGTAGACGATCGATAATCTGTGCCTGCGGTGCGGGTCCCGAGATGTCTGGGAAAACGGGCAAACCCATGTCACAACCTCCTCAGGTTCGTGCGGCCTTAACGTGGAGCCAACATCAGTCTATGGGGGCCGCAAGTCCGGGGTTACAGGCGCCCAAGGTGTCTGTGGCTGTGATCGTGGCAGTCGTCGCTGTGATCATCGCTGTGATCGCAGTGGCGATGTTTGTGCGGGTGGAGGTGGTGGGGGTGCTTCACTTTCCGGCACGTGGGGCAAGGTTGCGGACACTGGGCCAGCAGCAACCGGAGTTTCTTGAGCAGGATGGTCTCCTTGGCGACGACCATCTCCAGCACCTTTGCGACCGACTGCTGGAAGGCGATCAGCTCGTCAGGTGTGAAGGGGGTGATGGGCATCTTCGTCACCGCCTGGGCCTTCTCAGCCTCGGCGTTGATGATGTGGGCAAGCGCCAGCTCCTCGAGAGCGATGGCCTTCAGCATGTCCTCCTGCCCGCACGGTAGGCAGTGATCCGTACAGTCGTCCATGCACTCCATGGCAGATGAACCCTCACAGCAGGGGTCTGAGCAACCCTCTGACCAGTCCTGCGAACAGCCGTCTGAATCGTACCCGGAGTCTGCAGAGGTGCCGGAGCAGTCCGCGGACGAATCCTTGGAATGGCTCTGCGAGAGGTCTCCTGAGCAGTCCGCTTCAGGTCGTGCCTGCTTCTTTGGCGTGTCGGGCGTGTATGTAACTTTATGACCGGTCTTGTGGGAGGGTTTAGTCGAATCCTTTGCGGGGATCGTGGCCTCGTCATCCTCTAACCAGTGCCACTGCCCCCGCGACGTAGCTTGCTGACTGCTTTGGTTTGGTGTTGTGCTCCCGTCTGAGCGCTTCTCTTTTCCCTTGGCCTTATCGTCCATTAGCGTTCCTCCTAAGGCAGGTATGAGCGGCCTAGCCACCCATAGCCTATGACTAGAGGCACGCATGCGCCACAGGGGCTGACCATAGACTGTCGGATGAGGGCGATGCCCCCTTCAATCGAAGAGAGGCTAAGAGCAACGCTCTCAGCCTCTCTGCACTTCGCTTTGCACGGCCCGCTAGAGGCCCTGTACCTTGTACCCCTCCGGCGTCGCCTTGCCATCGATCAGGTTGACGAACCAGAACTCATTCTTACTCCCCCCGACCTTCCAGACGGTGCCCGCTGGGGTGGGGGAGTAGGCGTGGATCAGGATGAGGTTGTGGTTCGAGGCCCCGCTCTCCCAGGCCTCACCATCCCGGACGCCAATCCAGGCGCCGGCGGGCAGGCTAAGGACCAACTGCCCCGCCCGGTCAAAGAGGGCGGTCTCGGCCTGGAGTTGTACCGCCTGGACGGTCGCCTTTGTCGTCGCGACGGCGGCATCCTGGATCTGGCGGCTGGCACCGCGAGCCTCATGCGCCTGCTGCTCAAACGCGGCCAGCTTGACGAAGCCGCGCGTCCAGCAGCCGGTCTTGCTGTTGACGTACTCCATCTGCAGGGCGCCCGTCGTCGTATCCGCCTGGTAGTAGAGGAGGGCGCCCCCACCGGGGATCTGCTCCGCTGCCTCCTTCAGGGTGGCGTCCGTATAGACAGGCAGGGCGGGGCCCTGGTTCAGATAGAGGCCCAGGTTCGCCTTGATCTCAGCCGTGCAGGCTGTCCCGATCTGGGTGGGCGCTGCCTGCGGTTGGGCAGGAGGGGCAGGGGTAGGCGCCGCCTGCTGGCTAAGCCTCCCGCCGCAGCCGGTCAGTAGGGTGGCGAGTAGCAGGAGCACAGGTTGGATCCGTCGCGTCATGGGGGTACCTCCGTAGGTGGCATAGGACCTCAGGGTAGAGGATATGCGTTCCGTTCTCGGTTTAGAACTGGTGGGGGGGTTGGGGCATTTTTACACAGATTACGCAGATTGCACAGATTACACAGATTACACTGATTGTCGGGTTAGGAGGTGGGCTCTTTCTAAGGAACCGTGGCTGACGCGGATACGCAGCGATTCAGTGCGAATCCTCATTTATCTATGGAGGCTTGTTTCTAATCCGCGTCATCCGCGAAATCCGCGGTAATAGAACCCCCGCAGGGGACTCCCTAAACAATCTGTGTAATCATATAATCTGTGTAATCTGTGTAAAAAAGAACTCTCCCCCCAAACCGAACTCTCTTTTCGAACTTCAAGACTCCCCCCTTCCCAAGGACAGCCCAGTAAGGTAGACTGATAATCGTTCTCGTACTGATGATAACGGTTCTCGGAACCGATTGAGAGAGGTGCGTCTCCTGATGAAGCGCTCCTGGTTTATCCCCGCTGTGCTCGCCCTGACCGTCGCCCTTACCGCTTGCGGTGGCGGTAAGACGGAGCCGGCCAAGCCCTCGACCCCGGCTGCAACCGCCGTCACCGTCAAGGATGACAAGAACGAGATCACCCTGCCGAAGACCCCGACCAAGATCGTGGCCATCTCCCTGCAGGCGATCGACTCCCTCGTCGCTCTTGGCATCAAGCCCGTCGGCGTGGCCGAGCAGGGCGCCGGGGAGAAGATCCCCTACCTGGGCGCCGCCCTCGATGGCATCCCGACGATCGGCCTGCACTCCAAGCCGAACCTCGAGACGATCGCGGCCCTCCAGCCGGACCTGATCATCATCGATCCGGAGCTTCAGGGCGAGGTCTACACGGAGCTGAACAAGATCGCGCCCACCCTGCAGTTCCGCTCCAGCTCGGTCGACAAGACGATGGCCGACCTGAAGGCGATCGGCAAGGCCACGGGCAAGGAGGCGGAGGCGAACAAGTTCGTCGCTGACTTCACCGCCAAGCGCACCGCCCTGAACGAGAAGGCGAAGGGCAAGACCGGCGCCAAGTGGATGGCGATCTTCGGCACCCCGGACAAGGCCGGCGTCTGGCTGCCGAACTCCTTCGTCGGCTCGATCCTCGAGGGTCTGAACGCCAAGGATGCCTACACGGGCGCCCCCGACCCGAAGTACCCCGACTTCGCCTACCTCGCGCTGGAGAAGATCACCCAGCTCAACCCGGAGGCCTTCTTCCTGATGTCCACCCCGGGCAAGGAGATCTCCAAGGCCTGGTCGGCCAACCCGGCCTACGCCGCGACGAGTGCGGTGAAGAACGGCAAGGTCTTCGAGGTCAACCGCAACCTCTGGTCCCGCTCCCGTGGCCCGATCGCTGCAGGCAAGATCATGGAGGAGGCCTTCCCGCTCCTCTACCCGGACGTGAAATAATGTGGAAGCGATACGTGGGGTTGGGGCTCGCGCTTGGCGTAGCCCTGCTCCTCTCGGTGATGGTCGGGGCCGTACAGGTCCCGGCTACCGCCGTTTTTGACGCATTGCGCGGTCACGGACCCGAGCAGACCGTCCTGATTGTCAACCAGATCCGGCTACCCCGTGCGGTGGTCGGCGCCCTCGTTGGTGCCGGCCTTGCTGTCGCGGGCGCCGTCATGCAGGCCGCCACGCGCAACCCGCTGGCGGCGCCCTCCGTTGCGGGCGTCACTGCCGGGGCCACGCTCGTCGTCACCCTCCTGATGGTGGCGGGGATCATCACCGGTCCCGTCGTCGCCTTTGGCGCCTTCGTTGGCGCCGCCCTCGGTGGCGGGGTCGTCTTCGCCCTCGCCTCGGGCAAGGGGGCGACGCCCACCCGGCTTGCACTCGCCGGTATCGCCGTCTCGGCATTGCTCTCAGCGGTCGGCACGGGCATCGTCATGACCCGCGAGGCGAACCTGACGCTGATGATCGCGTGGCAGGCGGGCGGGTTGGGCGGCAAGATCTGGTCCCATGCCGCCTTCCTCTGGCCCTGGGTGCTGGTCGGCCTCGTGGCCGCCTGGCTGCTCTCGCCCTACTTAGATGTGATGCGCCTCGGCGATGAGGTCTCGGTCGGCCTTGGTGTCAACCTCGGTTACGCCCGGGCGGGCGCCCTGCTCGTGACCGTCATCCTGGCCGGCGGTGCCGTCGCCGTCGCTGGACCGATCGGCTTCGTCGGCCTGATCATCCCGCACATCGCCCGCTCCTTCTTCCCGCACCGGCACCGGCTACTCTTGCCGGCCTGTGCGCTCGGGGGCGCCCTGCTCCTGACGCTGGCGGATACGCTCGGTCGCTTCGTCGGCGGCGATATCGAGATCCCGGTCGGCATCCTGACCGCCCTCCTGGGCGGGCCCTTCTTCGTCTATCTCGTGCGCCGGGAGGGCAAATAGATGAAGGGACGCTCTTTACGCCTCGGCCTCTTTCTGCTGCTGGTCCTCCTCATCCTACTCTCGACCGCCCTCGGTGCGGTCTCGATCTCGCTTGGCAAGCTCCTCGCTGGTGATCAGCTCGCCTGGAAGATCGTGCTGCAGTTCCGCCTCGCCCGCACCCTCGTTGGGGCGGGGGTGGGGGCCGCACTCGCCGTCTCGGGCGCCATCTTGCAAGCGATCACGCGCAACCCGCTCGCCGATCCGCACATCACCGGCGTCTCCAACGGTGCCGGACTCGTGGCGGTGCTGATCCTGGTCGTCCTGCCGAACTTCCCGATCACCGCCCTGCCAGCGGCAGCCCTCGTGGGCGGCTTTGCGGCAGGTAGCGGGGTCTGGCTCGTCGCCTGGAAGAAGTCGGGCCTGCATCCCGGGCGCCTCGCCCTCGCAGGCGTCGCCGTCGGGGCGGTCCTCTCCGCCGCCACGCAAGGGGTGCTGCTGCGCGGCGCCACCGGCTCCAACTCGGCCTACGCCTGGCTGGCGGGTGGACTCTGGGGGCGGAACTGGGATCATCTCTACGCCCTGATTCCCTGGCTGATCGTAGGCCTGCTCGTCGCCTGGGCGATGGGGCCGCAGCTCGATCTCCTCTCCCTCGGCGATGAGGTGGCGCGCGGCGCTGGCCTCGCGGTCGAACGGGTGCGGACGGCTCTGCTCGCCCTCGCCGTCGTCCTGGCGGCATCGGCAGTCGCGGTCGCAGGGCCGATCGGCTTCGTCGGCCTCGTCATCCCCCATCTGGCACGGATGCTGGTCGGCTCGCCCTTCCGACGCCTCCTCCCGGTGACGGCCTTGATGGGCGCCGCCCTCGTCGTGGGGGCGGACGTGCTGGGCCGCACCGTCGTGGCGCCGCTGGAGATCCCGGCCGGTGTCTTCACGGCGCTGGTGGGCGCCCCCTACTTCCTGCACCTGCTGCGCAAGACAGCGCTTTAAGTGACTCACAGGGCGCCCTGCCCGTGCAGGGGCCACTCGATAAGGAGGCGTGCGCGATGACGCTGGCGGCAGAGCAGCTAACCCTGACCTATGGCGACCGGACGGTCGTTAAGAGCCTCAACCTCACCATCCCCGCGGGCAAGGTGACGGTCCTGATCGGCCGGAACGGCTCGGGCAAGTCGACGATCCTCAAGGCGCTGGGCCGCCTCCTCAAGCCTAGTGACGGCCACGTCGTCCTGGACGGCAAGGCGATCGATCAGATGGAGTCCCGCGCGCTCGCCCGGCAACTGGCGATCCTGCCGCAGGGGCCGGTCGCACCGGAGGGCCTCACGGTCGAGGAGTTGGTCAAGCAGGGCCGCTTCCCGCACCAGAGCTGGCTGGGCATTGCATCGAAGGGCGACCGGGAGGCGGTAGAGGGCGCCCTGGCCGCGATGCAGCTGACCGAGCTGAAGGAGCGGCCCCTGCAGGCGCTCTCGGGCGGGCAGCGGCAGCGGGCCTGGATTGCGATGTCCCTGGCGCAGGAGACGCCGATCCTCCTGCTGGACGAGCCGACGACCTACCTGGATGTGGCGCATCAGCTAGAGGTCCTGGAGCTGGTGGCGGAGCTGAACCGGCGGGATGGGCGGACGGTGGTGATGGTCCTGCATGACCTGAACCAGGCGGC
>DATGYC010000318.1:0-7848 GCA_035298385.1 Symbiobacteriaceae bacterium
GATGGCAAGAAGTTGGCCTTCTTCACGATGCCGCAGATCGATCTCCTCATTAAGAATGTCCTGGCGACCAACCCCGAGGGGTTTACCTATCAGTGGGGCTTCCATGCGGGTGAGCGGGTCCACGTTCTCTTCGCACGCTGGACGGAGGAGCTGGCTGTTGGTGTGGCCATTCCGGAGGGCGTTGGCGACGCCGTACTCTCGCATCTCTTGGGTACGACCGAGATCTTCCTGACCACACATCCCGTGCAGGAGGCGCTGGCCGGCCAAGTGACGGCGGAGGCGGTCGAGTCGATCGTCTACGGCAACACGGTCCGGCTGCCGGAGATCAAATTCAGCCCGGAGGCGTAGAGGCAATGGACTGGAGAGCGAGACTTTGGCAGGAGGGCCTTGGGCTGCAGGCGGGGGAGGAGGCCCTCCTCCTGGTCGATCAAGGCCTCGCCGACCTGGGTGCAGACCTGGAGCGGGAGGGGCGGGCGTTGGGCGCCCGCGCCGCCCTGATCGTCGTGGCGGAGCCAGGAGGGCGCCCCCCGGCCCAGCTTGAGGGGCTGGCCGGGAAGGCCGACCTGATTCTCAGCCTCTACAGCCGGTTTGAGCTTGCCCACGCGGACCCGGTGATGGCCCTGATCGCCACCCACCGACGGGGACGGTGGGCCTACGGTGCAGGCCTGAGCGAGCCTGTGCTGGCGGCCGCCTTCGCCCGCCCTCTGGCGCCCGTGGCGGCGGCCGCTGCCTGGTGGGGCGCCCAGCTCCGGCGGGCGAGTGAGGTGCGCGTGACCGGACCGGCAGGGACCGACCTGCGCCTCCGACGGGAGGGCGCCCCCGTCCTGGTGGAGACCGGCGCTTGGGGGCTGCGTGGAAAGCGGGACCAGGGAGAGGCCAAACCTCTCCCCCGCCTAGCCGTGACCAACCTGCCGGGCGGCGAGGCCTACTTCGCCCCGGAGCCGGGCTCGCCGGAGGGGTGGCTGGTCGCCGATGGCGCCCTGGGCGATATCCCGCTGGCGGCGCCGGTGCATCTTTGCTTCAAAGCGGGCACACTGGTGCAGTGGAGCGGTGACCCGGGCGCCCTCGCCGTTCTGGCAGAGCGCTTCGCCCCGTACGGCGGGCTGGCGCAAGCCCGTCTGTGTGAGTTTGGCGTCGGGGCCAATCCGTACCTGAAGCCATCCGGGCACGCTGCCTTGGACGAGAAGCGCTTCGGTACGGCCCACCTAGCCCTGACCGATCCCTCTGGCCGTCTCCACTACGACGCGGTTATTGAGGAAGCCCGGGTTCAGGTGGATCAGAAGGGACTGTCGTACTCCTTCCACGATTACGACTTATAGGTAGGAACATATCCCCATGGGGGCGCCCCTCGTCCCACTGAGTGGTTAAGGGAGCCCCCCGGCCCCGGTATTCTGAGGAGGGATTCGCATGCGTTTCGTAGGGAAGAAGGCCCCGGACTTCTCGATGGTCACGACTAAGAATCTGGAGACGCTCGACCAGCGTGCCACCCTGGCCGACTATGCTGGCAAGTGGCTTTGCCTCTACTTCTACCCGCTCGACTTCACCTTCGTCTGCCCGACGGAGATTACTGCGGTGGACGAGCGCTACCAGGAGTTCCTGGATATGGACTGCGAGGTCCTGGGCGTCTCGATCGACTCGATCCACTCCCACCGGGCCTGGATCCGCACCAGCAAGGAGAACGGCGGCCTGGGCCCGATCAAGCACCCGCTCGCCTCCGACATCACCAAGGAGGTCGCCAGCAACTACGGCGTCCTGCTGGAGGATGAAGGCATCGCCCTGCGTGGCCTCTTCCTGATCGACCCGGAGGGGACGGTCCGGTACCAGGTCGTCCATGACAACAACATCGGCCGTAACGTCGATGAGATTCTCCGGGTGCTTGAGGCCCTCCAGGCTGGTGGCCTCTGCGCTGCCAACTGGAAGCCGGGCCAGGCACTCCTGCAGGGCTAAGGGGGCAACCGCAATGCCGATGCGCCTTGGCAGCCCCATGCCGGCCTTGACCGGTGGTACGGAGTCCTACAACGCTCCCGTTGACGCCGCTGCCCTCCAGGGCAAGCCGGTCCTGGTACACTTCTGGGCGGTCTCCTGCCACATCTGCCATGAGGTCATGCCCGAACTGATCGCCCAGCGCGACAAGTGGGCGGCGCAGGGCCTTCAGGTGGTCGGCATCCATATGCCGAAGGAGCAGGGCGATCTGGACCAGGCGAAGGTCCAGGCGGACATCGCCCAGTACGGGATCGACCATCCGGTCCTGGTGGACAACCAGCACGCCATCACGGAGGCGTTCCAGAACCAGTTCGTCCCGGCCTTCTTCCTCTTTGGCAAGGACGGGAACCTCTTCTTCCGGGCGGCAGGCGACAAGGGCCTGGCCAACCTGGGACCGAAGCTGGAAGCGCTCTTCGGGGCTTAATTAGAGGCGCCCCTTGGGGCGTTTCTTCCTCCAGGGCTATCGAAAAAGGACCCGCTCAGCCATTGGGCTGGGCGGGTCCTTTTGTTGACTACTTTGGCCAGAGTCTCTTGCCGGAGCCATCGCCGTCGTGCTGGTCGTCATCATTGCGGTCGCCAGTGGCGCCGGCGCCCTTGCCCATCCAGTTGCCCATCTTGCCGCCGCTCATGTCATGGGTGCCCATGCCAGGGCCCATCTCCATGCCGGGGGTCATGCCCGGAGTCATACCGGTGCCAGGGCGGTGGCCCATGGGACGCTTGCCGCCGCCTGCACCACCGCTGGCGTCCATCCCACCGGTGCCGTCGGCGCCCTTGCCGAGCCAGTTGCCCCACTTACTGCCGCCGTCCATGCCCATGCTAGGATCAGCGCCAGCCTCCTTGCGGAACCAGTCGCCCATGTGGCCCATCCAGTTGCCGAGTGGATTCGGCTTCTCGATCTCCTTGCCGCCGCCGAGTTCGATCTCGGTCTCGCGCATCAGGTTGGTCAGCCAGGGCGCCCCGTGGGGGGGCTTCTTGTGGGGCGGCATAGGGTGGGGCATGTGGTAGTGGTGCTCCTTGTGCGGCATCGGCATCGCACAGGGATTCTGCATGTACCAACCATGATGGTATCCCGTCCGGTCGCTCATGCCGGCCGAGCACGAGCCAGAGAGACCCGAGCTATCGTCATAGCAGTGGTGCATGGGATAGATCTCTGGCTCACAGCAGAAGGGACCAGGCACCCGATAGTTGGGGATCATCATCTTCGGGCGGCAGGGACCCGGCAACCGCGGAAACGGCGGGAATGGGCAGGGAGCGCAGCCCTGCGGCATGCAGATCTCAACCGGGCAGGGCTGCGGAAATGGCGGTATGGGACACAGCCCGTAGATCGGCATGATCGGCGACGTGAAACAAGGCACGCAGCCGTGCCCCTTATGGCGCCGCTTCTTATGCGGGGCGCAGCACTCATCGTGCATTCGTACACACACCTTCCTCATGAGACTCACTCCATGTTATGTGAGCCTAGGGAAGGGTGCGTACCAAAGGGAACGGCTGAGCAGCCCCTTCCGTCTAACGATTCGGAGTACCTTCGCGTACGGTGTTCCGCAGCGTCCCGATCCCCGCGATGGTGATCGCCAGTTCATCGCCGGGATGCATCGCGCCGACGCCCTTCGGCGTGCCCGTCAGGATCAGATCGCCTGGCTCTAGGGTCATGATCCCGGAGAGGAAGCTGATCAGCTTGGGCACGTTATGAATCATCAGGGCGGTCGAGTCGTCCTGTCGGGTCTCGCCGTTGCAGGTCAAGGTGATCCGCAGATCGCTCGGGTCTACCTGGCTGGCCGGGGTGATCGCCGGGCCGCAGGGGCAGAAGGTATCGAACGACTTCGCCCGGCCAAAGCCGAACGGGGCATCCGCCTTCTGGATATCTCGGTCAGAGATATCGCAGGCCGCTGTGTAGCCGAAGACGTAGTCGAGCGCCTCCGACTCTGTCACCCGCTTCGCCCGCCGGCCAATCACGACCGCGAGCTCCGCCTCCCAGTGGTTCTGGTGCTCTGGGTAGGGCAGTTCGATCGCCTCGTCCGGTCCGATCAGGGCGGAGGGGGCCTTCAGGAAGAACATCGGCTCGGTCGGGGCCTGATTCCCGAGCTCAGCGGCATGCTCCGCATAGTTTCGACCGATGCAGATCAGCTTGGAGGGCTGGACCGGGGCGAGGAGTCTCACCTCGCCGAAGGCAAAGCGGGCGCCGGTCGGCTGGCCGCCGGCCCAGGGCGCCCCGGAGAGAAGCTCCACCGCACCATCCGTCGAGGTGGCCCAGTCGATGCCGTTTGGATGAGCGACGCGCAGGTACTGCATACCGGAATCCCCCTTTTGCAAGCATAGAACCACGAGGTGATCGACGCTTCCCTGCGGCGCTCAAATCGCTCTGTCCTCGGAAACCGTCGATCAGGCGAGAGTTCTACAGGAAGCGCCCCAGACCCTGTCGAATAAAATTCGCTGGTCGAAAAAAGGAAAAAGGAGGATGGCCCGTGACGACTGATCTGGGACTCTTTATCGCCGGTCTTGGTGCCTTCCTTCTCGCCTATCTTTTGACACCGCGGGCGGCCCGCCTGGCTGAACGGCTTGGCCTGGTGAAGTACCCCGGTGGCCGCCATCTCCACACCAAGCCGACGCCACTCTTGGGCGGCTTGGCCCTCTTTGCTGGCATCTACATCCCAGGGCTGATCGCTGCCCCTGATCTGGCCCTGGCGATCTGCCTCCCCCTGGCGATGATCTCTGGCTTGGTGGACGACTGGTGCAAGTGCAAGGGAGTGGATCTCCCCGCCCTGCCCAAGCTCGTCCTGCAGTTGCTACCGGCCTTCTCCTTCGTCCTGCTCGGGCATACGATCTCCTATCTCTCCAACCCCTTCAACGGCGGGATGATCTGGCTTCCGCTCTGGCTGGACTGGGGGCTGACGATCGCGTGGCTCGTCGGCATGACGAACGCCGTTAACTTCCTAGACGGAATGGACGGCCTGCTGGCCGGTATCACCTCCGTCGCCTCCTTCTCGCTGATGGTGATCGCCCTGATTAAGGATGCGCCCTTTACGGCCTCCTGGATGGTGGCGATCCTTGGCGCGTCCCTCGCCTTCCTGCGCTACAACTTCCCGCCCGCCAAGCTCTTCATGGGTGATACGGGCTCAAACTTCCTCGGCTTCACCCTGGCGGCGCTTGCCGTCAGCGGCTACTTTAAGGCAGCTACCTTGGCTGGCCTGGTGGCACCGCTCCTGGCACTCTTCATCCCGCTCTTCAACGTGGTCTTCGTCATCCTGCGCCGGATGCGGCAGGGGCGCTCCTTCGTGGAGGCGCTGACGGTGGCAGATCTGGAGCACTCGTTCAACGTGCTGGGGCGCCGGACCGGATTTAACACGATGGAGACGGTCCTGGTCTTCATCCTGATGGGTATGTTGGTCTCGGCGGTCGGGGTGGCCTGGGCCGGGCGGTAATCTTTAGGAGGAATCTTTGCGATGGAGCTACGTGTCCTTGGCTGCTGGGCGCCCTATCCCGCACCGGGTGGGGCGATGAGCGGCTATCTGGTCCAGCATGGGCGGACGGCGATCCTCCTCGATGGGGGGAGCGGCGTCGCCGCCCGCGTTCAGCAGTACGTCCCAATCGAGTCGCTCCGGGCCGTCGTCATCTCACACCTGCATGAGGATCACATCAGCGACGTGCACTGCCTGCGCTTTATCCAACTGGCAGCGATTCAGGCCGGGCGGACGAAGGAACGGCTGCAGATCTGGGCGCCCGCTGAGCCGGTAGAGCGTCGGGCCTGGATCGCATCCGGTGAGGTTGCTGAGAATTGGCAGGATCTGCGGACCTATGACCCCAGCCGTCCTCTAATCCTAGGCGACCTGCGGGTCGATCTCTTCCCGACGACGCACGCAATCCCCACCTGGGCGATGCGGATCCAGCCGGTAGAGGGGGGGCCGGTCCTCTTCTATGGCGCGGATACCGGTTGGGACGAGAGCTTGATCGAAGCCGCCCGGGGCGCCGACCTGCTCCTGGCGGAGGCGTCGCTCGATGAGGCGCACGCCAACATGCGCTGGCTGGGCCACCTAACGGCGATGGAGGCGGCCCGCTGGGGCAAGGAGGCTGGGGTGAAGCGCTGCGTGCTGACCCATATCCATCCGACGATGGACCGGGTTCAGCTCCTGAAGGAGGCGCAGTCGGTCCTGCCGACGGCGGAACTTGTCCAGCAGGATGGTCTTTACGTTCTTTAAAAGCGGAGGCCGAGGGGCGATCCCCCTCGGCCTTTTTGTGTCTGGGTAGCGACTGGGCTACGCCTTCGCCCCAATCGCACGGAGCAGACGATCGATCGCCAGGGTGGCGCCGGACTGAATCCGGCCTGTCTCCAAGGTGGTCAGGGAGCCGTCCCGCATCAGGATCTGGCCGTCGACCATCGTCAGGCAGACGTCGGACCCCCGAGCGGCGTAGACGAGCCGCGAGGCGACGTCCGCCGCCGGCCAGGTGTGGAGTCCACCCAGGTCGACCATGATCAGGTCGGCCTGCTTCCCGACCTCAAGTGAGCCGATCTGGTCCGCCAGCCCCATCGCCTTCGCCCCGTTGAGCGTTGCCATCCGGAGGACCGTCCGGGCGTCCATCGCACGCGGGCCGTGGAGCGGCTTCTGGATCAGGGCGGCGAGGCGCATCTCCTGGAAGGGGTCGAGGTTGTTGTTGCAGGCCGCCCCATCCGCCCCGAGTGAGACGTTGACACCCCGGGCCATCAGCTTCGGCACCGGAGCGATGCCGGAGGCCAGCTTCAGGTTGGAGCCCGGGCAGTGGGCGACGTGGGCGCCCTGCCGGGCGAGCAGGTCGATCTCGGCATCGTCGACGTGGACGCAGTGCGCCAGGACGGCCCGCTCGTGGACGCAGCCGACGCTATGTAAGTACTCGATGTTCCGGGCGCCCCGCTCCCGCTCGACCAGGGCGATCTCGCCTAGGTTCTCCGAGGCGTGGGTATGGATATGTAGCCCGTGGAATTCGGCCAGGCGGGCCGTCTCCCGCAGGAGGTCATCCGAGCAGGAGACGGCGAAGCGAGGGCAGAGGCCGTAGCGGATGCGGCCGGCGCCCTTCTTGTGCCAGGCCTCCATCAGCCGGACCGACTCCTCGAGGGCCAGATCAGCACTCTGGAGAAGGCGGGGTGGAACACCCTCGCCGCAGTCCATCATCACCTTACCGGAGATCGCCCGGATCCCGCTCTGCAGGATCGCCTGAAAGACCGAATCGGTATGGTGGACGGTCGCCATGTCGACGATGGCGGTCGTGCCGCTCCGGATCAGCTCAGCCAGCCCGAGGCTGGCGGAATAGAAGAGGGAGTCTGGGTCATGGGCAGCTTCCAGGGGGAGGATTCGCTGCTGGAGCCAGTCGAGCAGCTCCCAGTCGTCGGCCTGGCTGCGGAAGAGGGTCTGAGCCAGATGGATGTGGGTCTGGACCAGTCCGGGCATGATCACCCGACCCCTGGCGTCGATCACCTCGTCCGCCGACACGGCAAGGCTTGGCCCGATTGCCGCAATCTGGGCGCCCTGGATCAAAAGATCCCCTTGCAGAATGGTATCATGATCGTCTATCATAACGATGCAGGCGTTGCGAAACAACCGGCGCACAGAGAGCCCCCCCTTCTAGGGAGCCCTATTCGGTGCCGATCGGTGTGAGACCTGCGAGTTGGTTCGGGGGTTAGCCTCCGAAAAAGGGCTTGACTACTTCAGTCGGTTCGAGTAAGATGAAGTTCCACCGAGCCCCGGTTGGTGGATGAAGATGTCGGCGTGGCGGAATTGGCAGACGCGTACGTTTGAGGGGCGTATGGGAGACCGTGCGGGTTCAAGTCCCGCCGCCGACACCAGTTTCCTTATATAGATGCGGACGTGGCGGAATCGGCAGACGCGCACGGCTCAG
>DATGYC010000319.1:0-6149 GCA_035298385.1 Symbiobacteriaceae bacterium
TGCGCCAGAATCGTGGGTGCGCCGAAGGCGAGCAGGAGCAGACCCGGTAGCCCCACGGCCACGCCGCCGTCAGGGCGCGGACCTACCCGCAGGAGGCCCAGCCCGATGCGGCGCAAGAACGACCAATATCGCTGCCCCGCCTCGGCCGCGCCAGCCGGGGTGGGGTTCTGTGCAATGGGTAGATCGAGGCTCTGGACGGACCGGACCCGGCCCGTGGCGTCGATCGCTTGGTGATGATGGAACATGGCCGACCTCCTCCCTGCCCAGGTTCGCTCTCCAGCGGCGGAATCCCTCTGGCCAGCAACGCAGAGGGCCACTGGCAACCAGCCAGCGGCCCCCAAACTGTAGCTCCCGCAGGGATGATTCGACAAGCTCTTTCAGTCCGCCCCAGCGCCAGACTGAAAGCACGCGTGCCATGTCCTCCATGTAGAGCTTCCCGTGCTCGACCGGCCTGTAGAAGCCCACCTGCATCCGTCTCTCTCCTAGCGACCGATCAGGCGGAAGCGGTTCAACTTGAACTGGAAGTAGAGGAAGCAGCCCACGCAGAACCCGGCGATGGCTACCCCCGCAGCGACGGCCACCGCCCCAGCCAGCGCCCAACCCACCAGGGGGCGCCCCACCAAGAAGGCGATCTGCGCCAGCCCGAGCAGGGTCGTGGCGATGGTGTTGTTAAAGCGCTGGAGCTGGGCATCCTCCCGCTCGGCCAGCAGAATCTGGCGCGCAAAGAGCCGCGTGCCGACCTGATAGATCAGGCTCCCGCGGGAGCCGAAGAGCGTCGCTGGCAGCAGCAGCAGAAAGAGGACCGTCGTGACGAGTGGGACCTGCACGAGCAGCCCGCCGACTAGACCCACGACGATCGTCCACCGATTCAGCTTCACAATGGGCATCGGGATCCCGTCTGCACAGTCGATCATGAGAGCCACCACCTTAGATACGCATGTATTCCGATCTGCCTATCAGTATATGACCGGAACGCCCGTCTGTAAATGGTGGAGTTTGCGCGGAACGAGAGCCCGCGCTGGACGTAAAATCTAACATGCACGAGCTACATCTGTCCCATGCGAAGATGGAATCGGCAAAATGGAGAGAAGTGACGTATAAAGAATTGACCACTACTTCACTTTGGACTAGAATCCTAATTTAAGACGGGGGGCGCCACGATCGAACGGTGGGCCTCCTCTTCTTATACCCCCGCACGCCCGCTGGGTAGCGCCAACAAAAAGAGAAGGGGGATGCGCAGGTGGAACGACATGAACGCCAGACGGCAGAGATCCAGCAGTACCTAAGCCAGTACGAGCACGATGCCTGCGGCCTGATGGCCGTGTGTGCGCGGGATGGTCAGCCATCCCATGGGATTCTGATGCGCGCCCTGGAGGCGCTCCGGCAGATGGTCCACCGCTCCGGTGACGTGGACGGCGAGGGCGATGGTTGCGGCCTGCAGCTCGACCTGCCCCGTCGCCTCTGGGCGGGCTGCTTGACGGCAGCGGGGCTCGATCCGGCGCTGAGTGCGGCGCCCTCCTTCGCCGTGGCCCATCTCTTCCTGCCGCAGGAGGGGTCGGACGAGGCGATGGCGGCGATCCGGCAGATCCTGGTTGGCCAGGGGTTCAGCCTCCACCTGGAGCGGGTTGCGGTCGTAACCCCCTCTGCCTTGGGACCGCGCGGCCGTGCCGCTGCACCGCTCTTCTGGCAGGTGGCGCTGACGGCGCCGGGGGGTGAGGCTGCCTGCTGGCAGGCGCTCATAGCGATCGAGGGCGCCCGGCCAGCGGTCCACGTCTGCTCCTTCTCGACGCAGACCGTGGTCTACAAGGTCCGCGGCGACGCTCGGACGTTGGCTGCCTACTACCCGGATCTGGCCGACCTGCGCTGCGAGAGCCGCGCCGCCATTGGGCACAACCGGTACTCGACCAATACCTCGACCGCCTTCGAGCGGGTCCAGCCCTTCTCCCTGCTGGGCCACAACGGCGAGATCAATACGATCCGGCAACTGCGCGAGCAGACCGCAGCGCTCGGGATTCCGCTAACGAGTGGCGGCTCGGACTCGCAGGACCTGAACCGGGCGCTGGAGGGCCTCCTCTACCACTTCGAGCTCACCCTCTTTGAGGCGGTTGAGCTCCTCTTCCCGCCGATCATCGGCGAGGTGAAGGGGATGCCGCCCGACCTGCAGGACCATTACATGTACGACCGCGTCGCCTGGGGGCCGTTCGCGCAGGGACCGGCGGCGCTCTGCCTGCGCGCCGGTGAGCTGCTGGCCGCCTCAGTCGATGCGATGGGCCTGCGCCCGCTCTGGCTGCTCCAGACCGCGGAGGCGCTCTACTTCTCCTCCGAGCAGGGGATCATCGCCGCGACCGAGATGACCGCTGACCCTCACCCGCTGGCGCCGGGGGAGCGAATGGGCATCATCCTGGCGGAGGGGCAACCCCCGCAGATTCTGGACTATACGGACCTGCAGCAGTGGGTCCTGCAGCACGCGCGGCGTCGCTTCCCGGCCCCGGAGGGGCTGCGGGAGACCCTGAACCTGGGCGGTCCGGTCGGCGAGAGCGATGAGGCCTTGGCGCCCTTCTCGGCGGGCGAGATCGGCTGCGGCGGCGACGCGGGGGCGCCCGCCCTCTCGCTCGAGCACCGCCTCGCTTGGGGCGGCTGGTCGGCGGACGACAAGCAACTGATCGCCCACATGGCCACCGCCGGCGCAGAGCCGATCGGCTCGCTCGGCTGGGATGGCCCCCTGGCCGCCCTCGCTGATGGGCGCCAGAACCTGGCGGACTTCTTCAAGGAAGCGGTCGCCGTCGTCACCAATCCGGCCGTGGACCGTGAGCGCGAGGTCGAGCACTTCTCCACCCGCACCCTGATCGGGCCCCGCCTGGCCCTGAAGGTGGATGGGCCGGAGCAGGAGGCGTTCATCGGCGCACCGCGCGTGCAACTGCGGCTGCCGGTCCTCCTGGGCGGGCACGCCGGGCCCTCGCCGGTTGGGCGGGCGGCGTATCAGCGAATCGCCCGGGCTCAGGGGACCTGGCTGCTGGAGGATCTCCTCGCCTACTTCGGGCCGGCGTTGGTCCACGTGGTGCCTGCCTGCCAGGCGGCCGCTGAGCCCTTGCCGCAGGCCCTACAGCGGCTGGCGTCAGAGGCCGAGGCCGCCCTGCGGGGGGGCGCCCGGGTACTCCTGATCGATGATAGCGCCGGTCTGCGCCAGATGCCGGATCGCCCGATCGACCCGCTCCTGCTGGTCACGGCCCTCGACAATCACCTAAAGGCCGCGAAGAACCCCTCGGGTACCGCCCTGCGGCGCCGTACCGCCCTCATTCTCCGCTCGGGCTGGCTCCGGAACCTGCATGACGTCGCCCTGGCAGTCGGTCTGGGCGCCGATGCGGTCAATCCCTATGCGATGCTCGAGGTGGCAGCTGAGACGGGGGCGCTGCTGACCGATGAGGCTACCCGGGGGATCGAGAACCTCGTGGGCGCCCTGCAGAAGGGGCTCGAGAAGGTGATCTCCACCCTGGGGATCCACGAGCTGCGGGGCTACTCCCGCCTCTTCGCCTCGATCGGGCTGAAGCCGGCGTTGGCAGATCAGTTCCGGGTGGAGAACTTCATGGGCTCAGCGGCGGCGGGGCGCGGCTTCGCCGAGCTGGAGGCCGATGCGGCGGCGCGGGCTGCAGGCGTCACCGCCAAGCCCCCAACGCTCTATCGGGAAAGGCACCTCTGGCCCCGCCTCTGGAAGGCCGCTGGCGAGGCGGGTCGTGACCCCGCCGCCTACCAGGCCTACCGGGCGAAGCTAGCAGCACAGGAGAGCGAGACCCCCGTCTCCCTCCGCCACCTCCTCGACCTTAAGGAGTCCACGCCCACAACCGGCCCCATCGACCTCACGATTGATGGCTACGCCCTCCCCCTGACCATCTCTGGTATGTCCTTCGGCTCCCAGGGCGAGACCGCCTTCCGGGCCTACGCCGAGGCCGCCAAGCGCCTCGAGATCGTGGCGATGAACGGCGAGGGCGGCGAGATTCCGAATATGATCGGGCGCTACTTCAAGTGGCGCGGCCAGCAGGTCGCCTCCGGCCGCTTCGGCGTCAACACCCCGATGCTGGCAGGCTCCCGCTTCATCGAGATCAAGGTCGGCCAGGGCGCCAAGCCCGGCGAGGGCGGCCACCTGCCGGGCATGAAGGTCTCGGCCAAGGTGGCGAAGGCCCGCAACGCTGTCCAGGGGACCGACCTGATCTCGCCCTCGAACAACCATGACGTCTACTCGATCGAGGACCTCGCCCAGCTCGTCGAGGAGCTGCGGACGGTCAACCCGCACGCCAAGATCGTCGTCAAGATCCCGGTCGTCCCTGGCATCGGCACGATCGCCGTCGGCGTCGCCAAGGCGGGGGCGGATATCATCGCCCTCTGCGGCTACGATGGCGGCACCGGCGCCGCCCGCAAGCACGCCCTGCGCCATGCCGGCCTGCCGATCGAGATCGGGGTGCGGGAGGCCCACTTGGCCCTCGTCGTCGCCGGGATCCGGGACCGGGTCGAGGTCTGGGGCGACTCAGGCGTCAAGTCCGGCCTGGACGTCGTCAAGCTGATGTTGCTCGGCGCCAATCGGGTCGGCTTCGCCACCCTGGCGATGGTCGCCATCGGCTGTACGATCTGCCGGGGTTGCCAGCTTGACACCTGCCACGTGGGCATCGCCACGCAGGTCGAGACGCAGGCGGAGGCGGCAGAGAAGGGGATCAACTCCTTCAAGCCGCGGGAGTACGAGGCGGCGGTGCAGGCGCTGGTCACCCTCTTCGGCCAGATCGGTGCGGAGGTGCGGGACCTGGTCCGGCAGCTTGGCTTTCGTCGGGCGCAGGATCTGGTCGGGCGAGCGGAACTGCTGGCGCAGCGGCGTGGGCTGGCGCAGCTCGACCTCTCGGACCTGGTCCTACCGCTGGCCTGGGCGCGTTCCCGGTCGGCAGCGCCGGTGCGACAGATCGGCAAGGGATCACTCGGGGAGCAGTTCGCCCGGGATGGACTCCACCAGCTCGACCAGGGCGAGAACGTGGTGCGGCTGACCCATCGGGGCGCCCGCTCGACGGATCGCTTCCTGGGGACGCGGTTGGCGGGTGATCTGGCCCGGCTGCGCCTCTTCGGGTCGGTGGGCAACCCGCTGAAGCGGGCCTCGGGCGGCAAGTCCGGCGAGGATGGTGCGGCCCTGCAGGTAGCGGCCGCTCTGCAGTCCGAGGGCGCCGCCTCCCCCCTGCGGGCGCAGATCGAGCTGCTCGCTGGCTCGATCGCAGGCAACGGCCTCTGCGCCTTTGGGGGCGAGGGGGTCCAGGTTCGCGTGGAGGGCGGGGCGCAGGATTCGGTCGGCAAGGGGCTCCTGGGCGGGCGGATCGCCATCCTGAAGGCGGCGAATGAACGGGGCGCCCTCGTGGGCGGATCGGTGGGCAAGTCGTTCGCCTACGGCGCCCAGGCCGGCCTCTTCCTGATCCAGGGCGATGCCGATAGCCGGTGTGGCATCCGCCTCTCGGGCGCCGATCTGGTCCTGGGCGGTAAGCTACGGGGGCCGCTGCAGGACCAGAAGGGCTCGCTCGCTACCCGGTCGAACCTGAAGGGCTTCGCTTTCGAGTACATGACGCAGGGGCGGGTGGTCGTCCTGGGCGATCCGGGGCCCTGGATCTGCTCGGGGATGACCGGCGGGGTCGTCTACGTGCGGCTCCAGCCAGCGCTTGGGTTGGATGAGGCGGCGGTCCAGCGGCGCTTCGCCAAGGGTGCGCGCGTCAAGCTCATGAAGGTTGGGCAGCAGGGTCAGGTTGACTTGGCCGAACTGCTCTCGGCCTACCGCGCCGAGTTGTTCGCGGTGGGTCAGGTCGAGGAGGCTGAGGCGGTGGGCGCCCTGCGGGCCCAGGAGTTCGTGGCGATCGTACCGGAGTCGCAGCAGACGGATCCGGCGATCTCGACGGAGTGATCAGCGACCTGTGCGGTACGGATGATCCCCAGGGAGATGCGGGCGCTACCCTGATGGTGAAGAACCGGCGAGAGGTGCGAGGGCGCCCCCACCGCAAGGTAGGGGCGCCCGCTTCATTTAGATCTCATCCGGCATATCCAGGAACCGCTCGATCTCCGCAAAGAGCTGCCGGAGCGCCCCGTAGTTGATCGTATGCCGAGCCCCCCGCCCCTCCTGCGCCGTCTCGATC
>DATGYC010000320.1:0-1535 GCA_035298385.1 Symbiobacteriaceae bacterium
ACGTCACAGGTGAGCAGCAGGTCGCTCTGCGCAAAGAGGATCGCCGCCCCCGCCATCCCCAGGCCGCGCCCGCCCTGGCGGGTGCCCCACTGGTAGAGGACCTGCCGGTCCCCACCGGCTAGCTTGCGCGACTGGGCGTACTCCCGCTCCAGCCAGCGGCTCGGGTCCCAGTCACCGCCGAAGACCCAGGCCTCGTCCTCGCCCATCCAGGCCGGCCGCTCCCGCCGATGCTTAATGAAGACGGGGATCGTGGTCGTCGGGGTCCAGGAGGCGGTCAGCCACTCGGCGCCCAGGAAGGCGTTGATCAGGCGTGACTTGCCCGCATCGGACTGGCCGAGGACCGCCAGGACCGGCTTGGCGAGGGCAGAGGCCGCTAGGCGCTCCAGTCGCCCACGGAGCCGTGCGGCAAAGGCGCCCCCCGGCATCCCTTCCACAAGCGTGGCCCACGCCTCCCGCCGGCGCAGGAGCGGCCCCAGGTGATCCCCCATCGCCAGTGGGGCGATCGGGGGGAGGGGCGGCTCGACTACTGCGGTCAGGCCCGCAGCGGCAAGCAGGTTCAGGAAGGCCTCGTTGGTGCGAGGCGCCTCCCCTCGGCGACGGCGCATGCAAACTCCCCCATGCTCTTGATCTGGTGTAACGAAATGGTTCATGCTAGTATTATAACCAACATTTAACGGAACGGGAACGCTCCTCGCCCGTCTGGGAGGTAACACGATGGATCTAAAGGCGCTCCGCACCATTCATCTGAAGTGGACGCAGACGGAGATCGCTGAGGCCCTTGGTGTCTCGCTCGCCCAGGCCCGCCGCTGGGAACTCTACCCCTTGGAGTTGGGTCCAGCGGAGGTCCAGACGCTGATGCGTCTAACCGGACTGCCGCTCGATCGCTTGATTCAGTTTGGCGCCCCGGAGCCCCTTCTACCCGGCCGAGCGGTGCCGGAGGCCGAGCGTCCGGTCGTCGCCCTCTCGGGCCCGCCCGACGCCGGGAAGACGACGCTGGTCAACGCCCTGCTGGGCACGAAGCTCGTCACCCGCTGGTCGCCCACGACGGCGGTCCCGGTCTTCCTCAAGCACACCGAGACCCGGCCGCGCTGGTCGACCGTGGTCCGGGTGATGAAGCGCCAGTCGGAGGGGGAGGCAGGCTGGGATCACCGTCTCCATGCCGATGCGCCGAACGGCGAGGAGTGGACCCTCTACACGGGCTCGATGTACGTCCTGAACCGGCGGACGAACCGGTCGGAGACGGGGGCGGGGGAGGAGAACCTCGGCCGGACGGGTCCAGCGATCGCATACGTCTCTGGGGATCTTCTTCGCGCCTGCCACTTGCTGGACCTGCCAGGGCTGGGCTCGGGTGACTCGGAGAGCGAGGACTCCCTCGCCGTCTGGGGGCGCCGTCAGGCGGATCGGCTGATCCACCTCTCGCCGTCGAACTCCTTCCTCCGCCCGGATGAGATCCAGTACCTGGTGGAGGCCCTGTTAGAGGGGCTGCCCCTGGAGCAGCTCCTGATCGTCGCCTCCCAGGCCCACCTGGTCGATGG
>DATGYC010000321.1:0-13278 GCA_035298385.1 Symbiobacteriaceae bacterium
TCCTGAGCCAGGATCAAACTCTCCGAAGAAAATTTGTAGCTCTTATCTCCTTAAAGGAGACGTTCCTCACCTCAAAACTCCGCGGTAGAGAGTCTAGCTCTCATCACTGGAATTTTGAGGATCGGTTTGCTTGGCTTGTTCGCTCAACCCTCACGGGTTTTGATTGGTAAGTGCACTGTTCAGTTTTCAAGGTCCAACCTCGGTAAGGAGGTTCGCTGTTCGTCGTCGTTTCCGGCGAGACAGCTTAGTTAGGTTATCACGACGTCCTTGTCGGTGTCAAGCGTTTCTTTGTCGTTGGCTTATCACCGGCGCTTCTCGCAGTCGTCGTGGCGACCTGACGAAACGTATCTTATCAGGAACTACAAAGGTCCTGCAACACCGAAGTCTATTCAGATTTTGTTAGCTCTGCCGTTAGGGCGTCATAGGCGGGTATCGCCTGCTGGGACTGTCGTAAAATGCGCAGCTCCTGCCCAGTCTCAGCGTCCAGGTGAATCGTCATCAGGGCGCCGTTCTGCTCGCCAGTCGCCTCCCAGGCCAACCGCTCACGACCGCGCCAATCCTTGGTGAGAACCTGGCGGGGCGCCCCCATCAGGTCTACCACATTTGCAGCGTGCTGAGCCGCCTCCGCTGCCGTTAAGGCAACGCTCGTTAGCTTGCGGACGCGGTGATTCTGCCAGTAGGCCCGGGCATCAAACCCGACCAGTTCCCCATTATCCATCGCCAGGGTCATCTGCAGTTGGTCAGTCAGTAACAGAACACCATCCTGTTCTGGCGCAAAGTCCATCACGAGCGTTCCGGCGTTCTCCTCCCAGCGCAGTAATTGGACCTTTCCGTATCCCCACTTCGTGAACAGTTCCTTCGCCTTGGTAACCAAGGCTGTTTTCTCCTGGGTCTTCGCCACCACCGGGCGCCCATCCAGCGCAAAGATCACCTTTCCCCCCGACACGGAGACCCCTAGGGTCAGCTTCGTCCCGGTCACCTTCGTCACCGCTACATAATAGACGGGCAAGTTCCCCGGCGCCCCCGGTGCGGCGACCGTCGGTTCTTCAGCCAACGGTTGATCCAAGAAGCTCTTCGCTGCACCGACGGCCTCGGCGGCCGAGACGTGCGCCCCTAGGTCTACCGGCGAGCTCTCCTGGTAGAGCGCGACCTGCGTAGGCCGAACCGCCTTCAGGGCATCGTCGACCCGGTGCATTGCCTCCACGATCGGCCCCATCCGCTTAGCGGCGACCGTAGGGTCGGTCTCCTTCACGGTATCGCTCCAGTGAATCAGGTTCGGAGCGACCACTTCGCCCAGTTCACCCAACTCAAACTCCAACCGGGTCGCCTTCTGGTGCAGGTAGTTCATCCGGCCAAGCTCCTCGTCGGTCAGGCTATAGCCCGAGGCCACGAGTGCATGCATGTGGTCCGTATCGGTCTGTAGCTCCTGCAGAAACTGGCCCACGTGGGGCAGATGCAAGGTCAGCAACGGCAGCGTCGTCATCTGCTCCACAGCCTGGGCCGCTAGCACCCGCATGTCCGCCAAATAGAAGAGTTGTAGTTGGGCATCCTGGGCGGCTTGAAGCAATGCCAGACGCTCCTCTAGCTCCTCCGACGCCCACTTTAGGCGGTGGAAGGCCGCCATATACTTGTTCTCAACCTCCGTGCTTAGGCGGGAGACCTGGCCAGCCTTCGCCAGCCCAAACCAAAGCGAGAGGAGAAGGGCGCCGCCCAACGCCCAGGTCGTTAACCGCTTGCGCTTCCGAAGACGCATTCCTCTCCCCCCTTACCTAGCAAACTTCAGACGGCCAATCTGCCGAACCACCGGGCGCCCCGCCCCCGGTTGCCGCGGCGCATCGCCCTGTAGCACATAGAGCGCGCCATCTGTCGGATCAAGCCCCCGCAAAGCGGCGCGGGCGGCCCGGTAACACTCTGGCGTCGTATCCCTGTAGAAGGTACCCGAGCGCACCGTCGGAAAGGCATGCGTCTGGTAGACCACCCCGGCGACTGCCTCCGGAAAGCGTGGATCCCGCGTCCGGTTCAGAACCACTGCCGCGATCCCCACCTTTGCCTCGTATGACTCATTGCGCGCCTCGCCACAGACGACCTGCGCCAACAGCTGCAGGTCATCTGGTACTCCCCCTGACTCCGCTCGAACTGCCGGAGCAGACCCGAGCAATAGCCCTACAAGAAAGACCCAGCCATACCACCTAGACCGCAGTGGAATCCCCTCCGCTTCACTCCCTTCCTAGTCTTTGGCATGAGGGGTACAGACATGCAAAAAGGACGAAGGGGGATTTAGGCCTCCCCTTCATCCTCCATTACAAACGAGAAACTCGCCATGCCGCCGTCTGCCAACGTGTAGAGTACCTGCTGCCGGGTGACTACCGGGCCCTGCGCGGGGCGCCCTGGCAGGGCGACACGCCAAGCTACCCGCTCTTCTCCCACATCCCAGCCATAGAGGAACTCCTGATCCATCCCCACCAGATGGTCACCGGCAGCGGCCTGCCAGCAGAGGGCGCCCAGCTTCCCAGCCAGCGTCCCAACTCTGACTCCTGAGAAGAGGTCGCAAGCACCCGCTTGATAGATCACCTGATCCAGCTTCACGATCGGGGCACCATCACCGGTCGGCGACTCCCATGCGATCTGCCCGGTCTTTGGATCGAACGCCTCACCACCAACCAGGACCAGTAACTCCGCGTAGACCGGCCCATGTCCTGTCTTCGCCTCAGCCTCCCACCCAAGCTCTCCGGTCTCCATCTCCAGTGCCACAAGCCGCCCCGTCTCGGCCACGACAAAGAGCTGCCCGCCTCCGACGGCAGGCGGCTGCCGCACGGGCAGATCCAGCGTCCGTTGCCAGACCAACGCCCCGGTCTTCCCCTCCAAGGCGACCACACGCCCCGCCTGCGTGATAACTAGGACCACGCCATCTACCACAACGGGTGCAGCCTCTACCGACCCATCCAAGACAAAGCGCCAGACACGGCGCCCACTCTGCGCACTCAAGGCATGCACCGTGCCGCCAGGCTCACAGGCATAGATCAATCCATCATAGACACAGGGCGTCACCATAGGTACGCCAGCGCTCTCCTCGCCGGCCAAGGCGAAGCGCCACTTCACACGTCCGGCATGACGATCCAGTGCGTAGAGTTGACCATCACCCAGTACCGCATAGGTCCGCCCATAACGCACGACCGGTGCGGAGGGGATTACCCCAATTGGCCTGCGAGGCTGAAAGGACCACTGCAGAACGGGACTCCCCTGCAGGCTGATCGGTGAGGAACGTACTCTGGCTGCCGTTCGCCCCCACATGGGCCAGTCTGCTGCCATCTCCAGCCGTTCCGGGATCACCAGTTGCTGGCCCTGCACCACGAACTCTGGATGGGCCAACTGATTTGCCCGCAAGATCTCTGGTACCCCTACCCCATACCGATCCGCCAGGTGGAAGAGCGTCTCCCCCTTGCGCACGAGGTGCGGGATCCCCCCCGGAGGCGGAGATGGTACCTCGCCCGCCCTGGGAATGATCAAGGCCTGACCTGGGCTGATCGTATTGGGGTCCTCTAGGCGATTGGTCGAAAGAATGGCGTGGACCGTCGTCCCATACCGCTTGGCGATGGCGTAAAGCGTCTCGCCATCCTGGACAAAGTAAAAGACCATCTCCTTGACCCCCGCGGTTTTTTTCATCGTACGCATTCGTCAGGTCCCCTGACCGCCATTGGGGATTATTACCGCCCTTGCACACAATGAACCCACAAGTTATCCACAGATTGTCCCCTGTAAAACTCACCCAACAATGGTCAAACCCGCTCCGTAGCGCGCTTTAGGCCAAACAAAAGTTCTCCACACCATCCCCAACTCATGTGGATATCCCCTAGATATAGGGGCGGTATATTAACCGGAAACCCGTATATGGAGAGCCCTCCGCGACACCCGAACAGGCGTGCGGAGGGCTCAAGTTATTCACAGGGGTCGGCTTAGAAGCGTGCCTCACGAACCACCCTGACGGTCCGAATACTGGTATCCTCCGGCCCCTGAACGGGCAATCCGGCATCGATGCACTCCTGGATGTACGCCAGGTTCTCTGCCGAGACGATCTCGCCCGGCAGGACGATCGGGATCCCCGGCGGGTAGACCTTGACCATCTCTGCGATGACACGGCCTTCCGCCTCGAGCAGCGGGACGGACTCGGTCTCCGCGTAGAAGGCTTCCCGAGGTGACATCGCCAGGATTGGCGTCGTCGGCAGCTTCACCTCGTAGTGTCGCACTTCACGCTGCTGGTAGAATCGGCCGGCCAGCGTCCGGAGCGCCGCCAGCAATGCCTCTAGATTGGCGCGCCTGTCGCCTAACGTGACAAGGCAGAGGACGTTGTACAGGTCCGACAGCTCAACTTCGATGTTGAACTCCTCACGGAGAAGCCGCTCGATCTCGATTCCGGGCACACCCAGCTTCGTCACGTTGATGCAGAGCTTGGTCGGGTCGAACGCAAAGCGCGAGGAGACCTGTCCCAGCTTCTCCGGACCAAAGCAGTAGAGCCCCGGAATCTTGTTGATCTCCGCGCGCGTCCACTGAGCAAGACGTACCGCCTCATCAATGAGCTCACGCCCCTGCGTCGCTAGATGCTTGCGTGCCGTATCCAGCGAGGCCAGCAGGATGTAGGAGGTCGACGTCGTCGTCAGGTTGGAGAGGATGGTCTGTACCCGGCGCGGGCTCACCCGGGGCCCCCGCACATTCAGGATGGAGGTCTGCGTGAGTGACCCGCCCAACTTATGAACCGAGGTCGCTGCGACATCAGCCCCGGCCTGCATCGCCGAGAGCGGTAGCTCCTCATGGAAGCAAAGGTGGACACCATGCGCCTCATCCACCAGCACAGGGACGCCACGCTCGTGGGCGACCTCAACGATCGCCTCTAGGTCAGCAGCCACACCGTAGTAGGTCGGATTGATTACCAAGACCGCCTTCGCGTCTGGGTGTTGGTCCAGCGTCGCCTCTACCGTGGAGACCTTGATCCCGTGGGCGATACCCAACTCCGGGTCCCAGTCAGGAGTCATGAAGACCGGCAGGGCGCCCGACAGCACGACCGCTGCCGTGATCGACTGGTGCACGTTGCGCGGCACCAGAATCTTGTCGCCCGGGCCAACCACGGACATAATCATCGCCATGATCGAACCGCTCGTTCCCTGCACAGAGAAGAAGGTCCGGTCCGCACCAAACGCTTCGGCCGCAATCTCCTGCGCCTCCTGAATGATGCCATGCGGGTTATGCAGGTCATCCAGCGGCGCAATGTTGATTAGGTCAATGGAGAGCGCATTCTCCCCAATAAACGCCCGAAACTCCGGAGCCATTCCTGCCCCCTTCTTATGACCAGGGATGTGGAACTGGATCGGGTTCCGACGGGCGTGGGCAACCAGCCCAGAGAAGAGCGGAGTCGATTCTTGCCGGGTCACTGGCCTCACCTCCAATGGGTAGGGCTCGTAGCGAAGGGGTCAGGCTCGTAGCCGAATCGAAGTGAAGTATAACAAAATGAGGCCCCATGTAAATGGTAGTAGGCGAATTTCTTCCGTAATACGACAATGTAGGGCAGGGAATCTGGTTTTAACACGTGAATAGACGTCTATCATTCGGGATTCGAAGGGGATGGCTGCCCTTGCCAGAACGATCTGCTGCTGATGCGCTGACCTGGGCCAAAGAGCAAGATCAAGCTGACCCGCTCCGGCCCCTCCGAGAGCGATTCTATCTCCCGCCCGGACGTATCTATCTCGATGGCAACTCCCTTGGTCTGCTCTCTCGTGAGGCAGAGGCCGCCATGCAGCAGGCTCTCTCTGAGTGGCGTGACCTCGGGATTGATGGTTGGACAGAGGCGCAGCGCCCCTGGTTCACCACCGCTGAGGAACTGGGCGCCCTGCAGGCGCCGCTGGTGGGCGCCCTCCCCGAGGAGGTCGTCGTGACCGGCACTACCACGGTTAACCTACACGCCCTGGCCGCCACCTTCTACCGCCCATCAGGTCGCCGAACGAAGATCCTGGCGGATGAGCTTAACTTCCCCTCCGACATCTACGCCCTGCAGTCGCTCCTGCAGTTGCACGGGCTGAACCCAGCCGATCATCTCATCCTGGTCCCCAGCCAAGACGGTCAGACCCTCGCTGAGGAGGATCTGATCCAAGCCATGACCGATGAGGTGGCGCTGATCCTTCTCCCCGGTGTGCTCTACCGGAGTGGACAACTCCTGGACATGGGGCGCCTCGCCGTCGAGGCTAACGCTCGCTCGATCCCCTTCGGTCTGGACCTCTGCCACTCCGCCGGCGCCGTCCCTCACCAGTTGCACGACTGGGGGGTCGACTTCGCCTTCTGGTGCGGCTACAAGTACCTAAACGGGGGGCCGGGCGCCCCCGCCGGACTCTTCGTCCATGAGCGCCACCACGGCCGCACACCCGCCCTCTCCGGCTGGTTTGGCTATGAGAAGTCCCGCCAGTTCGATATGAGCCTGCAGTTTGAGCCGGCTCCTACCGCTGGCGCCTGGCAGATCTCTACCCCCTCCATTCTAGCCTCAGCGCCACTCTGGGGCGCCCTTCGCCTCTTCCATGAGGCGGGCGGCATGGGACCCCTACGCGAGCGCTCCCTGCGGCTAACGGACTTCCTGATTGAGCTAACCAACGATCAACTTGTCCCCCTCGGTTTCACCATGGGCACCCCCTTAGCATCCACGCAGCGCGGCGGGCACATCTCCCTGGAGCATCCGGCTGCCGTGCAGATCGCCAAGGCACTTAAGCAGCGGCGGATCATCCCAGACTTCCGCAAGCCCAACGTCATCCGGCTCGCCCCAGCCCCGCTCTACAACACCTTTGAAGAACTCTGGCTCACCGTCCAGGCCCTTGTTGAGATCATCACGAGCGGCGAACACCACGCCTTCTCTGCTGAGCGGAACCCCGTCGCGTAACGAAAACCACTCGGGCATAGCCTTTGCCAACGCAGAAGGACTATGCCCTGTTTTCTGCGCCAAACAGCGGAACCTCCCCAACGCAAAAATCGTCTTAAAAGAATCACTGTCAACTTTGAACAGAACAATGTGAGGTGCCTATGTCCAACCCGTACGGCTCACTCGTACACTTCCTCTCCCGGTACAAATGGCGCTACGTGATGGGCGTCGCAGCGCTCATCACCACCGACTGTCTCTCGCTCGTCATGCCCACGATTGTTGGCCGCTTCTTCGAGGTTGCCCAAACTGGCACGCTAACGATGAGCCTGATCTCCCAGTATGTCGGGGTCATCCTGGGCGTCTCCCTCGCAATCGGTGTCTTACGCTTCGCCTGGCGCATCTTCGTCTTCGGTACCGCCCGGTTTGTCGAGCAAGACCTGCGTAACACCTTTTTCGGCCAGCTGGAGAAGCTCTCGCCCTCCTTCTATCACCGAAACAAGACCGGTGACCTGATGGCCATGGCCACCAACGACCTGCAAGCCGTGCGCGGCATTGCTGGTGAAGGTGTGTTGATGGGCACGGACGCCATCGTCATGACCCTGGTCACCCTCGGCATCATGATCTGGACCGTTGGCTGGAAGCTCTCGCTCTTGGCGGTCCTCCCTCTGCCGATCCTAGCCGTCGCCTCTACCTACATGAGCCGGGCGATCTTCACCCGCTCGCGCAAGGTGCAGGATACCTTCGGCCGAATCTCCGACATCACCCAGGAGAACATCGCCGGCATGCGGGTCGTCAAGGCCTACAGCCAGGAGGCCGAGCAGGAATCCGTCTTTGACGGTGCCAATCGCCAGTATCTGCAGCGGTTTATGTCCATGATGCGGATCCAGGGTGGCATTGAACCGTTGATCCAGCTATTGGCCGGCCTCTGCTACGTCCTCGCCTTGGTCTTCCCCGGCCGGGCGGTGCTGCGTGGCGAGATCGATCTGGGTCACTTCGTCTCCCTGACCATGTACATCGGTATGATGATCTGGCCGATGCTGGCTGGCGGTTGGGTGGTCAACATCATCCAACGTGGTATGGCCGCCTTTGACCGCATCAAGGGCGTCATTACGGAGGAGCCTGCGGTGCAGACCGCTCCCGGCGCCCGGATGCCCGCCGCTGGCGCCATCCACGGGCAGATCGAGATCCGTAATCTGACCTTCACGTATGCGGATAAGGTAATTCCGGCCCTGAAGGGGATCAGCCTCACCGTCAATCCCGGCGAGACCCTCGGCATCTTGGGTCGGACTGGTTCCGGCAAGACCACCCTCGTCTCGCTACTATCCCGCCTCTTCAATCCACCGCGCGGAACGCTCTTCGTCGATGGCGTTGACGTGCTCGACCTACCGCTCGATCAGCTTCGCCACGCAATCGCCTTCGTTCCTCAGGACTCCTTCCTCTTCTCCCGGACCGTCGGTGAGAACATCGGCTTCGCCCCGGGCGACTGGACCGAGGAGCAGGTGCGCGGCGCCGCCCGGACCGCCCAGGTGGAGCAGGACATCCTGGAGTTCCTACCTGAGGGCTACCAGACGATGGTCGGTGAGCGCGGCGTCACCCTCTCCGGCGGTCAACGCCAGCGAGTCGGTCTCAGCCGGGCTGTCCTGAAGGACGCCCCCATCCTGGTACTTGACGACTGCCTCTCAGCCGTCGACACCGCTACCGAAGCGCGCATCCTAGGTGGCCTCCGGCCCGTTATGCAGGACCGTACCACCGTCGTCATCTCCCACCGCGTCACAGCCCTGCGCCAGGCCGATCAGATCATCGTCCTGGACAACGGCGTCATCATGGAGTCTGGCGCCCATGACGAGTTGATCGCCCAGGAAGGGATCTACTACCGAACCTGGGTCCGTCAACAGCTCGAAGACGCTATCGCCAGCGCCGAATAAGGAGGTACCCATGGCTGGTTTTCGTCACGAAGAAGAGGACTTAGGCAAGTCGTACGACTCACGGCTGATGGCCCGCCTCCTCACCTACGCCCGCCCTTACTGGAAGCCTCTACTCTTCTGTGTCCTCCTACTCGGCATCGCCGCCGGGCTAGATCTCTCCCGGCCCAAGCTGCTGCAGTACGCCATTGACACCTACCTAAGCAACGGAGTCAACAGCCCTGCGGCCCAGTCAGGATTGCTCCAGATTGCCGGGCTCTTGGCCGTCATCCTGGTCGTCCAGTTCATCGTCACCTACGGTCAGGTTCAACTCCTGCAGTTTACCGGCCAGCGGATCATCTACAACATCCGCAAACAGGTCTTCGGCCACTTGCAGACCCTGGACCTGAAGTTCTTTGACTCCCAGCCAGCCGGGCGTATCGTCACTCGCGTCACGAACGATACCGAGACGCTGAACGAACTCTACACGGCCGTCTTGGTCAACCTCTTCCGGGACGTCTTCGTCCTCGTGGGCGCCGCCGCCATCATGCTGACGACCAACTGGCGGTTCGGCCTCGTCGCCCTCGCCCTGGTCCCCTTCATCGCCCTCTTCTCCAACTGGTTCATGAGCAAGGCTCGCTCCGCCTGGCGGGACGTCCGGACCCGCTTGGCCCGCATCAACGCCTTCCTCGCGGAGCATATCAGCGGCATGAAGGTCGTTCAGCTCTTCGTCCGTGAAGAGAAGACCTACCAGGAGTTCAAGGAGGAGCACGACTACTACTTCAAGGCCTCCTGGGCCCAGTTGATGGTCTGGGCGGTCTTCCGGCCGATCCTAGACATCTCCGTCAACGTGGCCATCTGTCTTGTCCTCTGGTACGGTGGTGGGCAGGCCCTGCGCACAATGGCGGGCGCCCAGAGCGGCAACCCCGTAGCGACTGCCGTCACGCTCGGCTCTGTCTACCTCTTCGTCTCCCTCGTCCGCCAGTTCTTCGAGCCGCTGATGCAGCTCGCTGAGAAGTTCAACATCCTGCAGTCGGCCATGGCCTCTTCCGAGCGGCTCTTCACCCTTCTGGATACCAAGCCGTCGATCGTCAATCAGGCCGAGCCGACGCAACTCCCCTGCGTAGCCGGCCACGTCAAGTTCCAGGGCGTCTCGTTCGCCTATAACAACGAGGACTGGGTCCTGCGCAACGTCTCCTTTGAAGCGAAGCCTGGTCAGACCATCGCCTTCGTCGGCCACACCGGCGCCGGCAAGTCCTCGATCGTCAACCTGCTCACCCGCTTCTACGACGTCCAGAAGGGCGAGGTCCTGATCGACGGCGTCAACGTCAAGGCGATGGACCAGCAGGCACTCCGCCGCTCCGTCGGCCTAGTCGCCCAGGACGTCTTCCTCTTCACCGGTGACATCCGCTCGAACATCCGCCTGGGCAATCCGGCGATCACCGACGAACAGATCGAGGCAGCCGCCAAGGCGGTCGGCGCCGACGAGTTTATCCGGTCGCTGCCGCAGGGCTATACAGCCCCAGTCGTGGAGCGGGGCGCCACGCTCTCCGCTGGCCAACGCCAGTTGATCTCCTTCGCTCGTGCCCTCGCTTTCGATCCGCCGATTTTGATCCTGGACGAGGCGACGGCGAACATCGACTCGGAGACGGAGGCGCAGATCCAGCAGGCGCTTCAGACTCTGACCGCAGGAAGGACGACCTTTATCGTCGCCCACCGTCTCTCAACCATCCAGCACGCTGACCAGATCGTCGTCCTACACAAGGGGCAGATCCGGGAGCGCGGCACGCATGCGGAACTCCTGGCCCAGGAAGGCCTCTACTACAAGCTCTGGCGGCTCCAATTTGAGGAGCAGCAGGAGAAGGTAGCCCAGGCCCCGATCCCAGCGCTCTAGCACAAACAACGGTCGCCCCCTCCATCTGTTCGGAGGGGGCGACCGTTGTTGTTCGGCAGGAAAACGCAATCGTCACCCAGTATTTTCTCTATATTCATGCAGATCTTGGTAGAGGGAGGGATCGAAGCTTGCTCCAACTCTCGATTGATGTCAACGAGGGGGCCGGCGTCATTCCTTGTCCCCGCTGCGGTCAGGCCCTGTTGCTGGGCTATGACAAGATGGGGAAGTTGATCGTCCTCTATGACGGACCGGTCAAGCGTTCCCGTGGCCCAGCGCTGCTCGTCTGCCCGGAGGTGGACTGCTCACACCAGGAACCAGTTCAGCTTGTGAAAGACAACCTAGATGCCGTCGCCTTTAATCCGTTCTACGCAAGCCACATCTTCATGGCACGCCAAGACTATCGGAACCGGTCCATCGCAGAGATGGACGAGCTGATCAAAGGCTACAAACGACAGTATAAGCAGACAGAGAATCCGAAACTCCCCTCCCTAATCCGCTTTTGGCGCCAGCGCTTTGAGTACACCTGCAGTTCCGTTACGCACTCGGTCCATGAGGCGCACCGCAAGAAGGGCAAGATCCATCTGGTCGGCCCGAACCTCGACGAGACCGGTTACATCAAGGCGATCCAGGAGAATGGGGTCTACCTCCAGCGGGTGCAGACGAATGAGGAGATCTTCTGTGAGGCGGGGCAGCTGCACTCCGCCTGGCTCTACACCATGTTCATCGCCCGCGACGAAGATGAAGCCGATGGCCCCGTTCAAGGCACCGCTAAGAGCTACGGTGATCTGAAGACGGTCCACGAGCCCTCCTGCTTCGCCGTGATCGACGGCCACACATTCGAGGTGGAGCGCACCAGCTTCTACGGCTGGGTTCGCCTCACCACCCGGGATGCCGCCCTCGCTCAAGCCTATGGTTTTGTCGAGGTACAATCGGATCAATGGGTAGGCGAGTGGCCCTCCGCCCTGGTCCAGCGGGCCTATCGGCGAATCCGGCTCTGCCACGTTGGCGGGTACCGGATGCGCATCTCCTCTGCTACGACCAATCCGGAGGTCTTTCAAGTAGAGACGACCCGCCTTCACATCGCCGAAGCCCTCCGCATGCCGAAGAGCGCCAGGCGAAACTGGCTGACCATGCGCGGGGTCTACCGGGTGAATCATCGGTTCTTCCACCGTGACGAGGTGGACCGCATCGAGGAGTTACAGGTCCCCTACAAGCTCCAGTTGCCTCGGGAACGGGCTCATCGCAAGCGTTAGAAAGAGAGAGGCAGGCAACCGGGACCTGCTCTTCGATCTCTCGGCGGATGTCGCAGGCACGTTCATCCCGGGTGGATCGATCGTGGTTACGTTACCAAAGGCGGCTGTGGACTTCCGGGGGCGCTAATCAAGAGGAGACCGCAGGGGGGGCGCCCCGGCGGTCTCCTTCCGTCTTATACGTGATCGCTATCCGTCTTGTGCGCCAGGAACTGCTTGACGTACCGGAAGCCCACCAACTGCTTACGGTGCTCATCCCAAATACGGAAGCGAAGGGAACGTAGGCTGGTCCAGAGTGTCACAGGCTCAATCACCTGAAACATCTGATTCTCCTTGTGCGCCTTCTCCAGCAGGTAGTTCGGCACCCGTGGGCTCAAGTGGTGGATGTGGTGGAAGCCGATCGAACCCGTGAACCACTGCAGCACCTTCGGCAGCCGATAGAACGAGCTCCCCTGCAGGGCCGCCTGGACGTAGTCCCAGTTCTCCTGGTTCTCAAAGTAAGCCCCTTCAAACTGGTGCTGCACATAGAAAAGCCAGACCCCGGCAGCGCCGGCGATGAAGAAGACCGGGCCCTGAACCATGAGGAAGGCCTTCCAACCGATCGCCCAGCAGAGCGCCGCCACAGAGGCGACAATCCCCACATTAATGATGTACGTGTTCATCCGCTCCTTCATGCCAGCCTCCTTCCGGTTAAACCGGTACTGGATGAGGAAGATGAAGGCCGGACCAATCACGAACATGACGATCGGATTCCGGTAGAGCCGGTACCCCAGTCTCTTCAGCGGCGAGAATGCTAGGTACTCCTCAACCGTCACCGTCCAGATGTCACCTAGACCATGCTTGTCGAGGTTACCGCTGGTCGCATGGTGGACGTTGTGGCTATACCGCCACTGCCGATAGGGTGAGAACGTGAGGATCCCGGTCAAGGTTCCCACAATATCGTTCGCCGTCCGATTTGCAAAGAACGAGCCATGGCAGCAGTCATGGAACAGGATGAAGATCCGTACCATGAAGCCCGCCGTCACGACAGTAAGTGCAAGGGTAAGGGCGTAGGAGATGGACAAACTCCGATAGGCCAGATACCAAGCCAAGAAGAAGGGGACAACGGTATTGACGATCTGCCAAACGCTTCGGGCGACCGAGGGACGCTCGAAGGGGGCGATTGCCTGCCGCCACCCGGTTGTAGCTTGATGCTGCGACAAAGGGCCTCTCTCCTATTCATGGTAATCTTCTGTAGGGCGTTCTGCGTAGGCGCCTCTGATTCCTTGTGATCAATCACACAGGTTGCTCCTACTTACAGGGGCGACAACCAGAGCCCCAACTCGTTTGATGGCGCCCAGG
>DATGYC010000322.1:0-23239 GCA_035298385.1 Symbiobacteriaceae bacterium
CAAGACCTCCGGGTGCGCCTTCAGGGTCGCGAGGAGGACCGCCTTCGCCCGTTCGATATCCGTGCTATAGTCGACCCCGATCGTCACCCGGATCGCCGCCTGCGGCGTCGGCAGAGCTAGGTTGGTGATCGACTGACTCGCCATCTCCTTGTTCGGCACGACCAGGGCGTTACCGTCGAAGAGCTTGATCCGAGTCGAGCGCAGGCCGATCTCGATCACCTCGCCAGCGGTCCCGTTCGCCAACTGGATCACATCACCCATCCGAAACGGCCTGTCCACCAGGATGACGAAGCCGCCCAGCATGTTCGAGAGCGTCTCCTGGGCTGCCAGAGCGACCGCCAGAGAGGCGACGCCCGCCGTGGTCACGAGGGCCGTAATGTTGACACCGAAGTTGGCCAGGATGATCGAGGCGGCGATGAAGTAGAAGACCAGGGAGGCGACCCGCCGCATCAGCGGGAGGAGTTCATGGTCGAGGCGCCGGTTCGCCGACTGGTTGGCTAGGTCGTGCAGGTACCAATCCAGGGCCGTCTTGGTGACCGCTGCGATCAGGTTCGTGACGGTCAGGATGACCAAGGACTGGACCACCTTGACCAGCGTCGTAAACGTCTTGGCCTGGGAGAGGGGATCGATTCGGTCATGCAGCATCTGGATCGCATAGAGCAGCGCCACCGTGTAGACGACGAAGCGCAGCGGCCGCAGTGCCGAGACGAGGAGTCGGTCATCAAGGGTCGACTTGGAGCGAGCGGCGATGCGGGCGCCCACCGTCCGGACCACCCAGATCAGGACTGGCGCTAGGATCACCGCTCCGACCAGCGTCACCACAAAGATCAGCCAGTCCCAAAGATGTTGGTTCTGCAAGAGGCTGGAGAACGACGGCATGGAAGTAGCCCCCTTGGATGTCGTTGGCAGCAACGCCTCCATTCTAGCATAGAAGCGAGAATCCGGGCGCCCTACGAGGGGCGCCCGGATCCGTCATCGTTCAGGGTAGTCGCTCTCGGGCCCATAGGGATCGGCGGGAGCAGGGCGCCCAGGGAGGGCGGACCAGGGTATAGCTGCTGCCGGGACCGCTCCGCCATCTGCACACCGAGGGGCACCGGGTTGAACGGAGCGACTGGGGCCGTGGTCTGGCCTCCAGCCCCCATTGGCACCCTGCCGTTCAGGAACCCGGCCGGGAAGGCTGGCATCATGGGCATGCCGTCGACATCCGGCGGCCCGAGTAGCTCCTCCCGCGGCGGGGCTAGCAGCATGGCACGCCCGTTCGGCAGCTGCCGCAGGGGCACGTAGGCCTCGATGCCGGGTCCTGGCTGGCCGGAGACCGATCCGTTCACAGGGTCTCACTCCTCTCCAGGGCGAGCCGGAAGGTATCCCCTCGCAGCCCCTGGCGCATCGCCTCAAGCGCTAGGAGGTCCCCCGGCGGGATGTTCCCCAGGTTGACGTTCGGGCCGATCCGGATGATCAGTTGCTCCTGCTGCGCCTTTTGGGGCGCCTCCCAGACCAGACGGCCGGGATCGGGAACCGCCTCAAGCACCCGCTCAAGGGAATCCTCATCGAGCCGGCCCTTCTGATCGTAGAGGCCGACCCCGGTGCCACTCTCCCGCCCCTCCATGATCACCCAGTCCGCCCCGGCCTCGATGTCCCGGGCGACCTGCTCGCAGATCAGCCCGATCGCGAGACGGCGCCCGTCCTTCTTGCCGATCTCGGTCAAGACCTTGAACCCGGCAGCGCGGGCGGCCCGGATCGCTGCGGCTCGCTTGGTGGGCTCCAGGTCGATCGTCCCGTCACTCACCTCGATCCAGCGGAAGCCAAGTGCATGGCAGCGCTCTAAGTAAGGGGATAGGGCGCCCTGATGAAGCGCCACCTCGCAGAAGGTCCCACCAGGATAGGCCTCCACCCCGAAGGAGCGAGCCAAGGCGATCTTGGCCCGCAAGAGATCGCTCCCGTAGAGGGCGGCGGTCCCAAAGCCGAGTTTGAGCCAGTCGATGTATGGAGCGCCGATCTCCAGCAGATCACCCGTGGTCGCCAAGCCCAAGCCCTTGTCCAAGAGCATGGTCAACCCGGCCTCACGGGGGCGCCCTACCCGCCCGGGCAGTGGCGCCTGCAGCACGCCGGCGAACGGCCGCTGCTCTTCGCGCATCAGAAAGAGCCCCCTTCGCACCCCTTCACCCGCTCCCGCGGGCCCAGACCCGCAGGGTCCTCGGAGATGGTGAAGGTCGCTGCAGAATGCTACAGCGTATGCGAGGGGGTGTAATACCGCTCACGGAAGACCTCCCGGAAACCAAAGCGCTCGTAGAGACGGCGGCCCGCTGGCGTTGGCACCAGGGCGATCCCTTCGCTCCCCGCCGCCTGCGCTACGCTGATCAGCCTAGCCAGAAGGGCAGAGGCGATCCCCTGTGACCGGTAGGCCGGCAGCGTGCACATGTTGTAGATGCCGGCCATGCCTTTCCAACAGAAGAGGGACGAGGCGCCAACCGCGACCCCGTCGACCCACCCGATAAAGTGGCGCATCCCGATCTGTTCCGCCGACCAGATCGAGCGGCGCCCAATCTCCAGATAGAGCGGTGAGGCGGACGGGAAGAAGACCCGCTGTACCAAGTGAAAGACCTGCGCGAGGTCATCAGGTCCGGCCTCGGTGACCTTGATGGCAGGGGTAAGCGGTAGCGGTCCCGGCTGCCAGGCCATCACGGGGACTGACTCCCAGGTCCAGCCCTGTCGCATCAGCCATTCGCCCAGGTCGGCAGGCTCCGTCGCTGGGGTGACCATCAGGGCCGGGTTCGGGATCTCACGCCCCGCAAAATGCTGCCGGAGCTTCGCAAGCAGTGCCTGCCGCTCCTCGCTAGCGATCCGAATGCAGGCGACGTGGTTGAAGCGCGAAATTGGCACGCTCCGGAGTGAGATCCAGCGCGCACCAAAATAGTCGGCCTGACCATCGCTCATGGACTGGCGGAGGACGGCCTGGTTCTCCTCCCACCGATCAGCTAGCCAGCGCAAGTCCACGCGCTTCACCGCCCCTCTCCTAACCAAATTAGACGAGGCGATGTAAAATCCTTTTCGTTTAATGTTTTAAAATCGTTCGGTTATTTCTCGAACTCAGGCGGGCGCCAGGGCGGTACGCCGGGTGGGCGCCTCCCGGTGGGCTGCTGCTTCTGCTTGCCGGGCCCCGCCAGAAAGAGCGCGATGATGGCCGTCACGACCAGGGCCACCTCGATCCAAAAGGGTAGCCGCTCGGACTTGGCCATCAGTAATCCCACCACGGGTGGCCCGATCGCCACCCCGAAGAAGCGAACCGCGCCGTAGAGAGCGGTCACCGCACCCCGCTGCTCCGCCGCCGCCGCGGAGGTGATCAGGTTATTCAGGCCCGGAAGCTGCAGACCGGTACCGACTCCCGACATGATGATCCCAGTAATGAGGGCCCAGTCTGCGGTCAGGAGGGCCATCAGGAGGAGGCCCGTCAGGATCAGACCGAGACCAACCCCGATGAGCGGCTTAAGGAGATCCGGCTTTTTCTGCAGGACGATGCCCGTGATAAACGAGGTGACGCACATCGACCCGACCGGCCCGGCCAGCCAGAACCCCTTCGGCAGACCATCTATGCCATGCGCCTCCTCGAGGTGCTGGGAGAGATAGAAGAGCAGGGCGAAGAGGACGGCAAGGGCGACCGTACCGATCCACAGGGCGGAGACCAGTACCCGCCACTCCTTCTTGAAGAGCTGCCCTAGCGCCCCGAGATACTCCTTCAGGGGTGGGGCCGGCTTGCGCTCGACCTCCTGCGTGAGGAAGAGCACCAGGGCAGCGATCGGGATCACCAATCCCGCGAAGATGAAGAAGGTGACCCACCAGAGAAAGACGAGGCCGATCAGGGCGCCCAGGATCGGGGCGAGGAGCTTACCGAGGCCATTCGCCGCCTCTAAGATGCCCAGGGCCGTCACTCGGTCTTGCCCCTGAAAGAGGTCGCCGACAAAGGCCATGGCCACGGGTGCGGTGCCAGCGGCGCCGAGCCCCTGCACCACCCGGCCCACCATCACCAGCGGAAAGGCCCCGCGCCCCAGGAAGAGGCCCGCACAGCCTGCGATGATGCCGCCCACCCCGTAGAGGATAAGCGAGGGGATGATCACCTTCTTGCGCCCCCATTTGTCGGCCGCGTAGCCAGCGAAGGCGATCCCGATCCCGGCGGCGAGTGAGAAGGTGGTGATCGTCAGACCGGTCGTGGACTTGGAGAGCCGCATCACTCGCCCCATCTGTGGGAGCATGGGGATCAAGAGGCTGTTCCCCAGGACCATCAGCAGTGGAACGCCGCTGAGGGCGCCCAACTGAAGCCAGCAGTTCTTTGCCTTGGTTGCCATGGCGCACCTCCCCCGGTAGCTTGCCCATCAAGCCGAATCTTTGTCCACGTCCCGCCGTAGGGATAGAGGGATGAAGGGAGCGTGTCCGACATGGAGAGCGGTCGGCTGATCCTCCTGATCCTGGTGGCGGGCGGGGTCCTGACCCGTAATGCCCTGATTGTGACCGCTGCTGCCGTGGTGCTGATCTGCCAGGTCCTGGGCCTCTATCGCCTCTTCCCGATCATGCAGAACCGGGGGCTGGAGGTCGGCCTGATCTTCCTGTTGATGGCCGTCCTCGTCCCCTTCGCCACCGGTGAGGTGGGCTGGGTCGAGATTCGTGAGTCCTTCACCTCAAAGGTGGGCCTGGCCGCTGTCGCGGGCGGGATCTTCTCAGCCGTCATGTCCGGCTGGGGCATCGGCTTAATGAAGGTCCAGCCGCAACTGATCGTCGGGATGGTCGCCGGCACGATTCTGGGGGTCGTCCTCTTCAAGGGGATCCCGGTGGGTCCACTCGCCGCGGCTGGCTTCGCTGCCATTCTGCTCTCCCTGATGCGCTGGCTATAGGAGGTCTGTTGATGGAGTCCGAACTGCTTTGGGCCGTCCGGCTCTTGCGTGGCCTCTCGGCCTTCGTGGAGGTGTCGATCTTCGTGGCGCTCTGGCGGGCGGACTCCATGAGATCGGCGATCCGCCTCTCCACCGTGCCAGGGCTCATGGGGCCGGTCATCTTCGTCGGCGTGATGCTCCTCGGGGTGGCGGGCGTGGCCGGAAAATTATCGCCGCTGCGGCTGGGCGCCCTGCTCGTTGGGGCCGCCCTGATCCTCTGGGGAACGCGCTCGTAAGCCTTTCTTGTCCTCAGGCCAAAATGTGTTATGATGGAACAAAAGGGGTGATCGCATGGGTTACGAACAGATGTGCCCGCGCTACGAGACCGCCATTGAGCTTCTCGGCAAGAAATGGACTGCACTCCTGCTGCGGATTCTGCTGAGCGGCCCCAAGCGGTTCTCCGAGTTCAAATTGCAGGTCCCGGACCTGAGTGACCGCCTCCTCTCCGAGCGACTGCAGGAGCTGGAGGAGCACGGCATCATCGTCCGTGAGGTTCATAATACCCGTCCGGTACTGGTCGAGTATCAACTAACTGAGAAGGGCCTTGCGCTCCAGCCAGTGGTCGATTCGATCGGGAAGTGGGCAGAGCATTGGTGCTGATTCAGTTGAAGGGTCTTGCCTCCCGCTGACGTCTTACCGGGTGATGACCCTGAAGACGCAGAGGGAGGTTTTTTCGTGCAGTCGCAACCCCGCCGTCCCATCGGACGGCTCACCGCCGCACTTACGCTGATCGCCGTTGGTGGCGGGCTCTTGGCCTCGACCTTCGGGCTCTTGTCTGACTCTCTCGTCCTGCTCAGGCTCTGGCCGCTGCTCCTGATCAGCCTGGGGGCTGAGATTCTGGTTGCGCGCTGGCAGGGCGCCCGCACCCGCTTTGACTGGGGCGGGGCGATCCTCCTGGTCCTCTTCATCGCCCTGCTCTCCTCTGGTGCCGTTGCCACGCGGATGATCGGTAACGGGGGCCTCCCCCGCGGCCTCCTCTTCTCCGGGAGCAGCCAGGTCGGCGATGAGGCCAGCTTCGAACTGACCCCGGCGATCAAGCAGGTCCGCCTCGAGTCGACCTCCGGCTCGGTTGAGCTGAAGGGGACCGCCGGATCGACGGTCGAGGTCGATGCTCAGTTCTGGGGCAACTCGCTGGGCACGGAGAGCCCTCGCCTACGCCTGCGGGAGCAGGATGGAACGCTCTACATCGGCTTGAGCGCTGGCGACTGGAATAACGTCTCCGCCCAGTACCAGGTCCAGCTGCCGGCTGGCCTCAAGATCGAGGTTGAGAGCGGGAGCGGCCGGATTGAGGCCAAGGAGATCAAGGGCGATCTCTACGTGAAGAACCATTCCGGTTCGGTGAACGTCGAAGAAGGGGAAGGGCTTTTAGACCTCGCCACCCAGAGCGGGCTGATCCAGGTCAGCGAACACGCGGGGCCGATCAAGGTTGATGCTCACTCCGGTGCCATCCGCCTGCGGGACGTGGCCGCGGCGACCACGGCGCACACGGATTCGGGTATCATCTCGGTGACGCTGAAGCCGGGGCTGGGCGCCCAGGTCGAGGCCGCCACCGACTCCGGGCTGATCCGTGGCCCCGAATGGCTCCAGGTCACGTTCAACTCCCACACCGCCAAGCGCTCTGCGACTGGGCGCGTGGGCGACGGGCAGGTGCCCCTGCGCCTCTCCACCCACAGCGGCACGATCACGATCGGGCAGCCGTAGTTCCAGCCTCCATCGACGGACGACGCAAGGACGGGTCTCCGCCACAGGGCGGGCCCGTCTCTTTTTATTGGGGCGGCGCCTGCTCCACCGGCAGAAGGCTCCCCTTCGGCCCGATCCGCAGCCGCAGCTGACGCAGCCGGGCCTGAAGCAGTCCGCCTAGCCGGCCGCTCTCCGCCGCCGTCAACTCCGCCCAGCCCTCCTGTTTGATCTTCTCCACGAGACCGAGATCCGCTGCCATCTCCAACTTTAGCAGGTCGAGCGGCGTCGGGGGCTTGGGTTGCTTGGCCCTCTGGGTCATGGAAACCGCCTCCTTTGCTCTCCTAGGATATCCCTGGGAAAACGGCAAAAAACCGCGCTCGCACCGCTGGGCCGGAAGGAACACCGCCCGCCTGGGCAGAATATACGTAACTGTATACTCATCTTTGCATACTGAGTGAGTAGAGGGATGGATCAATGAAGATTGAACTCCTTGGTTTTCCGACGACCCTGGGAATTCCCCGTCCCGACCGGCGCCACGCGCCTGAGGTCCTACGCGCAGCAGGCCTTCTCGATCTGCTTCGCCAGCACGCCTCTGCCGTCGCCGATCTGGGTGATATGAGCCTCTCCGCGGGCCAGGTGGCTGACAGCTGGCCCGATCGCGTCCAGAAGGTCGTCGATAGCGCCCGCCGACAGGTCGCCCTCTGGCAGGAGCGCCACGAGGCGGATAGCCTGATGCTGACCGTCGGCGGTGACCACTCGACGGCCCTTGGCACCCTCCTAACGCTCGCCGCACGGGGCGAGGAGTTCGACGTGATCTGGATCGACGCCCATGGCGACTTCAACACCCTTGCCACCTCGCCCAGCGGTAACCCGCATGGCATGGTCCTATCACTCGCCTGTGGCCTACTGCCGCACTATCTCGACGCCCATCTCCACCCCTCACAGCTCCACCTATGGGGGATTCGTGACCTGGATGAGGGTGAGCGCCGCCTATTGGAGCACCATAGGGTAGAGGTACGCACGCCTGACCAGGTGCGCCAACGGACGGAGGCGATCATCGCCAACCTAAAACCGAACGTCTACCTCTCCTTCGATATCGACTCGGTCGACCCGTCGGAGGCGCCGGGCACCGGCACGCCGGTCCCAAACGGCTTCCGGACGGCAGAGGCTCTTCACCTTGTGACTCGGATCGCCCAGACCAAGCAGGTACTGGCGCTAGACCTGGTCGAATTCCACCCGGACAAGGACCAGAACGACATGACTCGGGAGCTCTCGCTCGCCGTCATCCGCACGGTGATCGAAGAGCAGGTTCGGCGGCGTCAGACGGAGGACGCCGCTCACTAGACCGCCCCTGATCACGTCCAGAAAGGATGGACTCATGGAGATCTTCGCCTCAGTTGCTCCCCTCGTGACCGACCCCGCCGAGCGCGCCTTCCTTCTGGGTGATGATGATCCGGAAATGCTGGCTGAACTAACCAGCCAGGAGACGGCCCTTGCCACCTCGATCGACACGATCCTACATGACCTCTACTTCCTAGAGACCGATTTTGCCACCTTCAAGACGGGCGAGGGCGCCTCCGAGCTGCTCGGCACGATCGAAGAGGTGCTGGAACTAAAGCAGTTCGCCGCGGCCCAGGAAGGGTTCACCCCTGATGACTACCTGGAGGGTCGAGTGAAGGCGGGTCACCGCTACAATCACCTGATCAACCATGACGACTCCTCCGGCTACTATGTACCGGTCGATTTCATGCAGGCCTTCGCCTTTGAGAGCGAGGAGGGCGACGTCTCGGTCGGCTCCTCGGTCGCCCTGCTGGCCGAACTGGAGGCGCTGGCGGCGCCCCTGAAGGCGGCCTTCCCGGCGGAGATGGCCCTGGCTAGTGCGACGGAAGACGACGGGGAGCGGGCGCCCCTGACCGGTCCCGTCGGCGTCTGGCACGCCTTGATCCGCCTCTGCCGCTCATCCGTCGAGATCGGCCTACCGATCCAGATTGGCTAACGCTTATAGGAACAGCCGATCGGCCTTGCTGCTTCCGTTTGGTAGCTTGGCCGGAGACGAGTACGCGCTTGAGATGATGCGGGCCTACTGGCTGGCGGGGACCCATCGCCAGGCCGTAGGCGTCGCGGCCTACTTCCGCAAAAGCCCCTTCCAAGGCAGCTACGCCATCTGCCTGGGGACCAACCAGGTGGCGGAGTACCTAGCTGCCTTCGCCTTTACGGAAGCGGATCTCGCCTACGTTGCCACTCTAGGCTTTGAGGACGGATTCGTGGAACACCTGCGCGGACTCCGCTTTACCGGCAGCCTGTGGGTGGTCGAAGAGGGGAGCCTTGTCTTCCCTAACGAGCCCCTTGTGCTCCTCCAGGGCGCCCTGGAGGAGCTCACCTTCTTCGAGGCCCGCATCCTGAACATCCTGAACCCGCAGACCCTGATCGGCACGAAGGCGGCCCGGGTGGTCTGGGCGGCAGGGGGCGACCCCGTGCTGGAGATGGGGCTGCGGCGGGCGCACGGGTATGACGCCGGACTCTGGCACAGCCGGGCCTGCTACATCGCTGGGGTAGAGGCCACTTCGAACCTGGAGGCTGGCCGGCAGTTCGGCATCCCGGTGCGGGGCACCATGGCCCACGCCCTGGTGATGATGGCGCAGAGCGAGCTTGATGGTTTCCGCCTCTGGGCGAACGCTCAGTTGAAGCTGGGTCGAGACCCGGTCTTCCTAGTCGACACCTATGATGTCCTCCGCTCCGGCGTCCCGCATGCGATCAGGGTCTGCCAGGAGCTTGGTTGTGCGCTGGGCGGGATCCGCATCGACAGTGGCGACCTGGCCTACTTAGCGCGAGAGTCCCGCCGGTTACTGGATGAGGCAGGCTTCACGGGCGCCCGGATCATCGCCTCGGGCGATCTGGACGAGTACCTGATCCGAGACCTACGGGGCCCCGAGCAGAACGCCCCGATCGATCTCTGGGGCGTCGGCACCCAGATGATCGTGGCGGCAGACCAGCCCTCGCTCGGCGGCGTCTACAAGATCATCGCTGTGCAGGAAGGGCAGACTTGGGCGCCCCGCATCAAGCTCTCGGAGAACCCGGCCAAGATCACCACGCCGGGGCTGCACCGGACGCTTCGCTTCCGGGAGCGGGAGAGCGGCAAGTTCCTGGCTGATCTGCTGCTGGGCTGGGACGAGCCGGCGCCTACCGGCGAGTTTGAGACCTTCCACCCGGAGCATCCCTGGAAGCGGAAGCGCCTGCAGGGGTTCGTCACGGAGGAGATGCTCCTCCCCCTGATTCGGGATGGCCACCCTCTCCGTGACCTGTCAGACTGGGTCGCGGCTACGGCGAGGGCGAAGGAGCGCTGCCAGGCCCAGTTACAGGCGCTCTGGCCCGAATACCGCCGGCTGACCAACCCCGAGCCGTTCCCGGTCAACTTGAGCCGACCGCTCTGGGAACTGAAGCAGCGAATGATCCAGGCAGGGCGCCCGACCCAATAGCATGCGAAAGAGCCTCCGCACCCTTCTCGGGCTGCGGAGGCTCTACGATCTTTTGGTCCTCTTAGTCGAGGGCTTCAAGGCCTGCGGCCTTCAGGATCTCCTCGATCAGGAGCTCCTCAACCTTCACCATCGACTGGCCCTTCACCGACTTGACGGCGGGGCGGAACTGTTGCTTCATCATCATCTCTTTGCACATCTCCCTTTTTTCATGGAGACGGCACCTTGCGCACGACTTCATAAAACAACCCCGACGCGTGCCGGGGTTGATGCATAGCCACCTTCGTAACGTGTTCCGACGTTCTAGGACTGCTCATGGCCGGTCTTGCGGCTGTACCGCTCTCACTTGAATATATGATACACCCGGATCCGTGAACATGCAAGCCCCTATTTTTGGAGCGTAACTATTTCGGCTGTGGACGACACTCGGGGGCGCCCGCCGTACAGGACACGACATCGTTTGAGACCAACTGCGGCAACCCCTGGTCATCGGTGCGGGCGGTCTGGACCGTCCAGCGCTGCTGGCCGCCCTCCGCCACCGTCACCTGGAGGATCCAAGAGAGCCGAGAGGGCTCGTTCAACTCGGCTGAGACGTCCTTGAAGTCATCAAAGACGAAGTTGCCGAGGGAGTAGGCGATCAGCTTGCCGTTGTAATCATGCACGGGCTGGATCACGTGCGGGTGAGTACCCACCACCATGTCTGCGCCGCTCTCCAGCCAGAGGTGTGCGATCTCCTCGTGCTCCCTGGCCGGCCCGAAGGTATACTCATAGCCCCAGTGCGGCATCACCACGATCAGGTCGACCGCTGGGCGCACCGCCCGGATCGCCTCAGCGATCCGCTCCGGGTAGAGCCAGGCCACGCCGGGCAGGTCCGGCCCGGCAGCGTAAGAGGTCAATTCTACCCCGTCCACGCCGATGAGCGCAACCCGCCAGCCGTTCTTGGTCAGAATTACCGGTTGGTAGGCCTCCGCCTCATTCTTACCGCCGCCAAACGGCGTGATCTGCGCCCCATGTAGCCAGTCAAGCTGCTCCATGAAGGCCTCTTTGCCGTAGTCGCCCGAGTGGTTGTTCGCCACCGAGACGGCGTCAAAATGGCGTGCCAGCCAGGGCAGGATGCGAGGATGGCACTGGAAGTTATAGTGCTTTGGGACCTTCTTCCCGGTCGTAGCAATAACACACTCCAGGTTGCCCACGGTCAGATCGCCCTGATCAAGAGCGGTGGCCGTGCCGGCGAAGGGGTCAAGACCGCTCTCAACGGCCTCCCCCGGGGTTCGAGCCAGCATGATATCCCCAACGAAGGTAAGCTGGAGCGGAGGGCGCCCTTTATCCCCGAATGGGGGTGCGGGCACCGGCGGGCCCTCAACCACATCGGCGAGCGCGGGCGTATCCGGCGTTAGGTCGATCGGCTCCAAGGTCGTCTCTGCCTTCAGGCTACACGCCGAGAGCAGGATGCAAAGGATCATCAGCCACAGCAGCCCAGGTCGGCGCAACCCTGACACCTCGCCCAGGAGGGATCCTCCTTGATTTGCAGTCAGGAAGATTCGCCATCTTCGGCTTGCATCCTTCTTTTTCCTGTCCACACAAGTGGTGAGAAGAGGCGTCAGGGTGGTGGACGTATAGCTCTACTCGTGCTACCATACAGACAGATTTGTCGGTTCGCAGAAAGGGGCGCATGCTGCCGTGGCTTGGATCTCCATCTTGGGTCTTGAATGGAAGGGCGGCCGTTTTGCTCATCCGTTTGATATCGTCGATGTACCGCAGAAGGGCGGCGTCTTCAAGCTCCACGCTCGCCTAGAGAGCGGCGAGTGGGAGGTCTTCTACGTCGGACAGGCGAGCAACCTGTACGTCACCCTCCTCGCCTACCTGGGCACGATCACCGAGGGCGATGCGGCTGCCGCTGGCATCAGCGCCGCGGCCAAGGAGCGGATCGCTACCGGCGAGATCGCCTACTCCTACGCCGAGGTGCCGAACGAAGCGGAGCGGACCCCTTGCGTGAAGTACCTCTACGACTACTTCACCCCCGTCTGCAACGACCCGGCCCAGCTGCCGGAGTCGACCACGATTGCCTGCAGCCCGAACTAATAGGTATAGGAAAGGACCCCAGCATCCGACATGGATGCTGGGGTCTCTTTCTTACGAACCGCTCTACAACCCTTCCTGATAGATCCGCGAGATGATCGACTCAATCTGCGGCTCCTCGACTGTCAGATCGCGGATCGACCAGTGGGCGGAGACCCGGGCGATCAGTTCGGAGGCGGAGACCTCGTCCCGGTTGAAGCGGAGCCAGAGCTTCTTCTCCTCCCGGCGGACCAGCTCGGCCCCTGCGACCTGCACCTCAGCCGGCGCCTCCTCCAGGTCAACGACGAGCGTCCGCTGCTTGCCAAAGCGGGCCTTGATCTGGGCGACCGGGCCGTCGTAGATCACCGTGCCCTTGTCGATCAGGATCATCCGCTCGCAGAGGCGCTCGATATCCTGCATGTCATGCGTCGTCAGGATCACGGTCAACTGCCGCTCCTGGTTCATCTCCAGGATGAACTCCCGGATCTTCTCCTTGGCCACGACGTCCAGACCGATCGTCGGCTCGTCCAGGTAGAGGATCTCAGGGTCGTGCAGGAGGGCGGCGGCCAGGTCGGCCCGCATCCGCTGGCCGAGCGAGAGCTGACGGACCGGCGTCTGGATGAACTCTTCCATGCCCAGCAGGGCGGAGAAGCGGGCCATATTCGCCTTGTAGCGCTCCTCCGGCAGCTTATAGATGTGGCGGAGCAACTCGAAGGACTCGATCAGGGGCAGGTCCCACCAGAGCTGCGTCCGCTGACCGAAGACGACGCCGATCTTACGGGCGTTCTCCGTCCGCTGTTGGTAGGGGACCAGCCCGTCCACCTTCAACTCACCACCGGAGGGGACCAGGATGCCGGTCAGCATCTTGATCGTCGTCGATTTGCCCGCCCCGTTCGGGCCAATATAGCCGACAATCTCACCCTTATTGATGGCGAAGGAGACGTTCTGAACCGCTTCCTTCACCTGATACTCGCTAGAGAAGAGGGTACGGACCGCGCCGAACCTCCCCTCCTTCCGCTTGGCAATCTTGAAGCTCTTAGAGAGGTTGCGTACCTGGATGATCGCGTTGCTCATGCGGGACCTCCTACGTTACTTAGAAAGTCGAGAAGGAATAATCAGAACGTGTAAAGAACGTAAAGCAGAGCAAAACGGAGGTGAGTAGAAGGTGTTGGTCTGTCCCGCTTGCCAGCGCAACAACGGTCCGTTCGGCCTGCGCCATCAACTGCGGGTAGACGGACACCTTCTGCGGGTCTGGCTCTGTCCGTGCGGCGAGCGTTTTCCGACCCTGGCTGGTATGGAGACGATGCCAGGGGGCGCTTCGATCTACACCGGCTTTACGGTCCAGTACCGGGGGCGCTATCAGTCGGTGGAGTTGAAGTACGTCGGCGCCCGGGAGGCGACCTGGACGATCGGCAAGTGGGTGATCAACATCCACCAGGATCGCCCAAGCGACCGGACTCGCCGGGTAACCCTCTGGGGCGATCAGGAGGAGCCACTCGGTGAATGGCAGGTGGAGGCCGGGCTGGGCCTTAGCGAACTGAGTGAGCAGATCCAAGTGAATTCGCCCCCGACGGACCTGGACCTGCCACTGCTGCACAGGGCGATCTTCCGGATGATCAGCTAGCCTCCTGCTTCAGGAAGAAGCCCCGCCCGGAGGAGTTCCTCGTACTGCCGCAGGAGTTGCCGCCGCTGGGGCCAGTCTGGCATCGCCTTGGCCACGAGCGCCCAGAAGCGCTCGCTGTGGTTCAGTTCGCCCAGGTGCGCGATCTCATGGACGAGGACGTACTCCAGCAGGGTATGAGGCCCACCCCGGAGCCGGTCTGAGATGGAGATCGTCCGGGTCCGGCCGCTACAGGAGCCCCAACGGGCCCTCTGTTGCTTAAAGTGAACCCGACCGAGTTGAAAGCCATAATAACGATCGTTGATCTCGGCCGCCCAGGCGGCTAGCGCTGCATCGTCCAAGACGGGCGAGGGCGCCAGCCATCCGGGCGGCCCTGCCGTTTCCCAGTTCTGGGCGCGACTCTGACTCTGCTGGAGGCGAGCGGCTAGCTTAGCCGTCAGGACCTGGATGTGCCGCTCCTTCTCAGCCTTGGGTAGGTGTGCAGCGATCGCAAGATGGATCGCGCCGTCCTTGATCGTCCCGGAGCTGTTACGCTTTCGCTTGTAGATGATATGGACCGGAGGGTTCATCACTACTCTCCTTCGATGCCCCGCCGCTCGCAGAGGTCCTGGAGTGGACACTGGCCGCAATGGGGCGCCCGCTTCAGGCAAAGTTGGGCACCAAGCGTGTCCAGTTGGGCGTGGTACTCGTTGAACAGGGCCGTCGTCGCTGGCAGGGCGGCGTGGAACCGCTCCTGCATCGCTTCGTAGGTGATCGTCTCAGGCCAGGCGCCCAGCCGGTAGAAGATCCGCCGGGTGTAGGCGTCCATCGGCATGACAGGCAGGCCAGCGGCGTAGCAGAGGATGCAGTCCGCTGTCTCTGGCCCGATGCCGTTCAGACCGAGGAGTTCGGGCCGCAGTCGTGCAAGCGGCTGGGCTAGGAGTCGCTCCAGGCTGCCCCCGTGGGCTTGATCCAAGTGGGCAATGAACCCCTTCAGCTTGGCCGCCTTCTGCCGAAAGTAGCCGGAGGGCCGCAGGTACGGTGCCAACGCCTCGACTGAGATCTGCCGAATCCCCTCTGGGTGCAGGAGATCGGCCTCTTTCAGGTTGAGGAGTGCCCTTGTCGTGTTCGTCCAACTGACATTCTGGACCAGAATCGCCCCGACGATCATCTCAAAGGGGGCGGCCGGCGTGGGCTCGGCTGTGCCGACGGCAGGCCACCAGTAGCGGGGGCCAAAGTGGCCGTAGAGGCGCTCGAAGACCGCCGGCAGGAGTTGAGACCATTCCAAGCGTAGATCGCCTCCCGCGCAAAGAGGGATGGCCGGGTTACGGCCATCCCTGAAGGTTCGGGATAGAGATTCAGTTCTCCTGTACAGCAGATCGAGCGTTATAGTGCGGCTTCCTGAACATGAACCGGGCCATCCGGCGGGCCTGTAACTAGATAGATTCGGAGCGGGACCCCCGACGGGTCGACCGCCGGGTCGACGGAGCGGAAGAGGAGCCGCACCCTGCCATCCTCCCCTTCGGGGATGACGAAGAGTCGCCTGGCACCGTCCTGGCCGGCCACCTCCCCCAACTGCTTCAGGTACGGGCCATAGCCCCCCTTCCCGGCTGGGGCCTCCTCCTGCTCCATCACCAACTGCTGGGTGTCGAAGGAGACGGCGAGCAGCCGGTCCTGCTTACCGAACCACGAGTGGGCGCCCCCACCACTCCAGGCCCAACTCACCTCAAGCTCTACCTGTTCGGCGCTCGCCCTTCGCACCACCGGGTTGATGGCCAGACTGCTGGCCAGGGCGGGGCTTCGGCGGGCAACCGCCAGTGGAGCTAAAATCGCACCGCCCTCGACGGTTGCCCACCGACCCCACTGCAGGGCGGCGGGGAGTGTCAGCCCCATCAAGAGCAGGACGGAACCAAGCAACCAGCGCACCCTCGCCTTCACCCGTGCTCACCTCGGTTTGCGCTCCTCTGTTCGGCGCCCCTACTGCGTAACCGGGACGCTCGAGGTAACCGGTCCCCGGGCGGACTCGGAGCCGATCTGAATCGCAAGCCCGAGCCCTTCTACCCAGGTGCGCGCTTCCGTGTTCAAGGTCAGGTTCCCCGTTCCACCTGTCGCCCCGGCCTGCAGTTGGATCGAGAGCCGCATGCCCATCCAGGTATGGTGGTAGTTCGCAAAGATGTTGGTCCACTTCCCATAGACATCCGACGAGGTCGGGCGGAAGTTAACGTAGAGATCCCAGGTCCGGATCTGGTCGTTTACGGTATAGGAGGCGATTCCTTGCGCTGTCTGATCCCGTTGCACGCCATCATAAGGAGTTGAGCTTAGGTAGGCGAGATCCCCGACGATCCAGCGTACGTCGATTACGTCGACCGGGTCATCCAGCCAGCTGTACTCGGTGCTGGACCAGGCGCCGGTCAAGGCTGCCTGCTCCGTATACGTACCGTCTCGATTACGCCACTCGTAGAGCCACATCGTCATGGTGAAATCGGCCTTCTCACCGGCCATGATCGACGGGCCACCACTACCCGACTCCTCTTGCCGGGTCACCTGAGCATCGCTGCCTGCGGTCTGGCGCACGGTCTTGGCCACGACGACTTGGTCGCCCTGCTTGGCGAAGGTAACCTGTGCTTGACGCATCCCGACGAACCAGATCGACCGCTCAGCCAGCCGGCTCTTCACGACTTGGGGGTCCCGCGATTCGGCCAGGACCTGCCGCACCTCGGGCGCCCGGTCAACCACCCCTGCGCCCTCCGACACCCGCACGCGCCCTTCCACCTGGTGTAGCGGAACGAGAGCCGCCATGAAAAGCCCCATTACGATCGCCACCGACGCCACGATCCGCTTCATAGGGAAGGCCCTCCTCCGGTACGCGCCCCCAGTCTAGCAAATAGTGCTGCGCCCAGTCCCCGCCTACTAGCTCGTTATCCATACGATACGGCGGGCCTGAGGGAAACATACCAGAATTCGTCTGTAAACTCTGTCAATTTGTCCGACAATCGTTTCGCCCTTTTTGTCGGATTCGCTACCGCTTGCGCGTTTCCTGTTTTTGGTAGTTATGACTCCCGCCTTTTCGCCGTGAGGATGGCATAAGCGAAGGGCGCCCCACTCGGGGACGCCCCTGCTGCTACTTGACCTCTTGGATATCGACCGAAAGGATCTTGGGCGGAGTGGCCGGCTTCGAGTGCTCCTTCTTGCCAGGCGCCACCTCGACGTCCACCACCTCGACGGAGGCGATCTTGTCCAGGATCTCCTCGCCAGCGGTCAGCTTGCCAAACTGGGTGTAGTTCGGCACATTATCAAGCCCTTGGCAGCTCGGGCCCGTGCAGATGAAGAACTGCGAGCCTTGGGTATTCGGCCCGGAGTTCGCCATGGCCAAGGTGCCCTTGACGTAGGAGTTCTTGACCGGCAGTTCATCATTGAACCGATAGCCGGGGCTGCCCTTGCCGGTCCCGGTCGGATCACCGGTCTGGACCATAAAGTCCTTGATGATCCGGTGGAAGACCACACCGTCATAGAACTTCTCCTTCGACAGGAAGACGAAGTTGTTGACGGTCTTGGGCGCCAAGTTCGGCCAGAGCTCAAAGGTCATATCGCCCAGGCTCGTCTTGATCGTCGCGTTGTACTTCTTCGCCGGGTCGATCTGCATCGCCGGCGCTTCCTTCCACTGCTTGACCTTCGGCTGGGTGGGCTCCTGGGTAGCCGGAGCGGGCTGCGTCGTACCTGGGCTTGGGGTGGTGGGCTTCTTCGCCGTACAACCGACCAGGGCCAGGAGAGCGACGAGGAGCACCAGGGAGCGCTTCTTCATGATCTTCCCTCCAACTTTCGACAAACTTCCTCATCCGTAGATTAGCCCATTCTCACAACTCGGACAACCCCCAAGCGAGAGGGCTCCGCCCGAGCGGAACAGAATAGGTAGGCGGGGTGATCAGATGTGATGCGCGGTCGCTTTGCACCGACACCGTCGGGCCTACTTCACATTGGTAACGCACGAACCGCCCTTCTGGCCTGGTTGCAGGTGCGCCAGGCGGGCGGGCAGTTCCTTTTGCGCATGGAGGATATCGACCGGCCCCGCTCGCGGGCCGACGTGGCTGAACAGATCCTGGTCGATCTGCGCTGGCTTGGCCTGCATTGGGACGAAGGGCCAGATGTCGGCGGGCCGGTCGGACCTTACACCCAGAATGGGCGCCTGAACCTCTACGAGGAGGCGCTGGAGCGCCTTGAGGCGAAGGGCCTCCTCTATCCGTGCTTCTGTAGCCGTGCAGAGCTGCTGGCGGTCGCCTCGGCCCCGCATGGACTGGCCAGCGAGGGACCGGCCTATCCGGGGACCTGCCGTTCGCTCTCGCCGGCAGAGCGGGCGGCGAAGGCGCTGACGAAGCAACCCTCCCTGCGCTTCCGCATGCCGGACGAAGGGACGGCGTTTGACGACCTGGCCCAGGGCGCCCAGTCCTTCCCCGGCGGCGCCGGTGGCGACTTTGTCGTCCGGCGGGCGGATGGGATCTGGGGTTACCAACTCGCCGTCGTCCTCGATGACGGCCTGATGGGGATCACCGATGTCCTGCGGGGCGCCGACCTGTTGGACTCCACGCCCCGGCAGATCCGACTCTTTGAGGCGCTCGGTCTGCCGGTCCCGCGCTTCGCCCACGTACCCCTGCTGCTGGGGCCGGACGGCGCCCGCCTGGCCAAGCGGCACGGAGCGGTCTCTGTCACGGCGATGCGGGCGGCGGGGACGGCGCCAGAGCGGGTGATCGGCTACCTGGGCTTCATCTCTGGGCTGCTCGACCGACCGGAGCCGGTCACGGCCGCCGAGTTGGTCCCGCTCTTCGATCTGGCCAAGGTCGGTCGGGAGCCTGTCCAGGTCGAGCCTGCTCATCTGGCCGCACTGACTGGCGGGTTGGTCTAAGGCACAGAGGGCGCCCGCTCTACTCGGGCCGCCAGCCCTTCAGGAAGACCCACTGCCACTCGGTCCGGTTCGTCCGCTTCGAGAGCTTCGACATGCAGTTCTCACAGGCGATCATCTCAGTCCGGTAGCCCTTGTTCCGCTCCTTCGACATGACGATCAGGACCGGTTGCTGGCACCAGGAGCACGAGTTCACATCATAATCATTCTTCGCCGGGTCAGGCTCCACGCCAAACTTCCGAATCTCATCCAGCTCCATCAGCAGAACGCCTCCCCCAAAAGATTCCTGTCATCCAGATATCCACCTGGCGCATCCTACCCCTAGAACCGCTGGAAAGGGGACGGATGCGCTTGTCTTGCTTGACCCTCAGTGAAAGCCTCGGCCTCCCGACCGCACCCCCCAGGTTCGAAGGGGTAGCCTTTCCGTCGGTCGACCTTCTGATGATGCCCATGACGCTCTGCTTCCTGCCACCCAAGCCGGACGGCCCGCCGCCCGATCCGGAGAAGCTCTACACCCCGGAGGGCGAGTCGCTCTATCCCTTTCAGGGCGAGGGCGTCGACTTCCTGCTCAGCCACCCGGCCGCCCTCCTGGCGGACGAGATGGGCCTGGGCAAGTCGATCCAGACCGTCGCCGCCATGCGCCTGCTCCTGAACCGGGGCGAGGTGAAGCGGGCCTTGATCCTCTGCCCGAAGACCTTGGTCTACGACTGGTACCAGAAGCTCTGGATCTGGGCGCCCGACCTCAAAGTGATCCCGATCGAGGGCAAGCAGAGTCGACGCCGCTGGTACTGGAAGACTGACTGCCACATCAACATCGTCGGCTACGAGGCCTGGCGGGACGATCTAAAGGCTGGCTACGCCGACCCAACCGCCTTTGATATGGTCATCCTAGACGAGGCGCAGCGAATCAAGAACGCCAAGACCACCCTTCACCAGGCGGTCTCACAGGTCGAGGCGCAGTGGCGCTGGGGCCTGACCGGCACCCCGGTCGAGAACCAGGTCAAGGAGTTGGCGGCGATCTTCGCCTACCTCAAGCCCGGCCTCCTCCCCACCGTCAAGGGTCCGACCAAGGCGATCCAAGCCAAGGTAGCCGAGTACGTCCTGCGCCGCTGCAAGAAGGACGTCCTAGAACTCCCCCCCAAGGAGTACGAGACGATCTTCCTGGACCTGACCCCCGTGCAGCGAATGGCCTATGAGGCGGCTGAACGGGCGGCCTGGGCCTCCTTCCGGGAGGTCGGTCCCGCCGCCTTCCTGACCCTGCTGACCCGGCTGAAGCAGATCTGCAACCTGGACACGATCACCGGTTCCTCCTGCAAGATGGACTACCTGGAGCGAACCCTGGGCCCGATCCTGGCGGCGGACGAGAAGGTCCTGCTCTTCTCCCAGTACCCCGAGAAGTCGCTCAGCGCCCTCCTCCCCCGCCTGGCCCGCTTCGGCGTCGCCCTCTTCGACGGGTCGCTGCGGGACTGGGACCGGCAACTCCTGGTCACCCAGTTTCAGAAGGCGGAGCAGCCGAAGGTGATGGCGATGTCGCTCAAGGCGGGTGGTGTGGGCATCACCCTGACGCGGGCCAGCCGGGTCTACCATTTGGACCACTGGTGGAACCCGGCCGTTGCGGCTCAGGCGGAGGATCGCACCCACCGAATCGGCCAGACCAAGCCGGTCAAGGTGACGACCCTACTGACCAGAAACACCGTGGAAGAACGGATCGCTCAGGTCCTGACCGAGAAGCGGGCGCTCTTCCATGAGATCATGGACCCCCTGACCGACTCAGACCCGAGTGAGGCGCAGGAGTGGCGTCGCCTGCAGCGTTCGCTCACGCAGGAGGACTTCCGCCGCATCCTTGGCATCCAGGAGGACGAGGCCGCGGAACCAAAAAGCGAATCCCACCAGCCCTGACGGCCGGTGGGATCTCTCTATATGCGGATTGCGCCTGCCCGGTTGGGCGATGCCGATCCGGATTAGGCCTCTGCAGGGGCCTCTTCGGCGGTCTCCGCTGCGGCTTCCGCCGGGGCCTCCACCTCGGGCGCCGGCCACTTGGCCAGCTCAGCCTCCGCCAAGTGCAGGAACTTGAAGACAGCGTCGCCGCTCGAACCGGTGCGGTGGACCGCCTTCTTCAGCCCCTCCGTCTCAAAGGGCTCACGCTCAAGTAGGTAAAAGGTCTTCGTGCCATTCGGGTGGGTCATGGTCCAAATCATCAGGTCCGCCTGGGTCAACTTGGCACCCTTCGCCAACTGACTCTCCTCCTCATCAACCAAAGCTGCACAACAGTTTCCTATTCGACAACCTGGTCTACAAAACCTTGTGCCATACGTCGAATTTACGATCGATCGGCCCCATCGCCTGTCGAGCTACGCTCACTTTCCCCTGGCGGTGGCAGAAGGGTCCACCGTCGGCTGGCTAGCCTGAGGAGCGCTATCGCTGCGCTCAGCTTCAGGCCGACGAGGGCGCCCACAGCCAGATTCCACGGCCACGGCAACCAGAGGATCAACCCAACCCCCACGACCAACAGCACCAGCAGGGCGCCCCGCCAAAACAGCCGCATTCTTGCACCCCCAAAAGATAGGGCCTTAGTCCTACAGGATTTGACAGAAAAATACCGAAATCCTTTTTCATGTTCAATAAAGAGAGCGAGGGGTTAGGATGATCTTGGTTGTAGCTGAGCAGCTGAACCTGAGCTTCATCCTCCAGCACCAGGGTCAGTGCGTACGATCGACGCGCACGGTGCATGAGGCCCTCCAGATTCTGCGTGCTACACTGACCTCGATTCAAGGCGTCATCATTGATGAACGCATCGAGAATAGCCGGCTGATCACCGCCTTCATGAAGGCGAACGCGCCAGCGTTACAGGTGGTCCCGTGGCGGATTGCCGAACGAAACTCCCCGTTTAAGCGGGTGAGTGAGTTGGACAAGGTGGTCGATTGGAGACCGGTCGCAGGCCACCGCTACCAATTGCAACCCAGCATCTGAAGAGCGCGATCCCCCTGTCGACGACAGGGGGATCGTTTGCGTTTACTCGGGCAACTCCCCGATCATACCGATGAAGGGCAGCGAGCGAAAGCGCTCGGCCCAATCGATCCCGTAGCCCACGACGAACTCGTCCGGGATGGCAAAGCCCACATAATCGACGGGCACCTCCGTCTTGCGGCGCGAGGGCTTGTCGAGCAGGGTGGCGATCCGGAGTGAGGCCGGCGATTGGTCGAGTAGGCGCTCCCGCAGGAAGGCCAGGGTCGTCCCGGTATCGACGATATCCTCCACGACCAGGACGTGGCGCCCCTTGATCGGGATCGAGAGATCCTGCCGAACGGTGATCTTGCCGGCGGATTCGGTCCCGCTGCCGTAGGAGGAGACGGAGACGAACTCGATCTGGCAGGGCAGGTCGATCGACCGGATCAGGTCGGCGGTGAAGACGAAGGCGCCCTTGAGGACGCTGATCACCAACAGGTCAGCCCCGGTCGACTCACGCGTGATCTGGGCGCCCATCGCCTGAACGCGCTCGGCGATCTGCTCGGAGGTCAGAAGCGTGCCAGCCAATCCCAAAGCCATACTCAATGCACCTCAGTTGACCAGTTTAGCGGCGCCGGCGCAGGTGGAGGGTGACCTCGTCCCGGTTGTGGTAGAGCTGCTTGATCCGCAGGACCTCGAACGTCTCAGCGATGATCTCCGTCACCTGGCGGATCGTCCGGGTCGGGTTCTCCAGCATCAGCTTGACGGTCAGGATCCCGTCCCCACCAGCCTTGACGGCCGGGGCAAGGCGGGCCACCAGCCGGGCGGTGTGGAGCGGGTTCCAGGACATATCACAGGTGATCACATCGAAGGTGTCAGGCGGGAAGTTGACCTGCTCGACGTTCTCCTGCCGGAAGGTGAGCAGGGGATGCTGCCGGACGGTGGGGGCGAGCTCGCCGGTATCGACGGCGGTGACGTGCATGCCGCGCTCGAGCAGGAGGGAGGTCCAGCCGCCCGGGGCGGCGCCCAGGTCGAGGGCGTGTCCGTCGTTGACCAACCGGAGATCAAAGCGGGCGAGCGCCTCCAGAAGCTTGAAGCGGGCGCGGGAGACCTGCTCCTCCTCCCGCCGGAAGCGGACCTCGCCGCCGGTCCAGTCCGAGAGGTTCTCTGCCGGGCTGGAGAGCCCGGTGTAGGCGTTCTGGGCGTCCCAGCTGACGGAGAGGATTCGATCGGGCGCCTGGATGACCGGATGGCCCCCGGCTCGCTCAATCAGGGCGTCGAGCGCCTCCTTCAGGGCGGTGCGGGTGAGGGCGCCCTCACCGGCGGCCTCCTCCCGTCCAAGCTTTCGCCCCTGGACGGCGATTCGCTCCCCCGGCCGCACCGAGGCCAGGAGCGGCCCGACCGCTGCCGTGATGGCGCCCAGGTCGGGTGCTGTCACCTGGTCAGCGGGGTGCAGGTGGCGAATGAAGATGGGCGAGTGATCCTGGAAGGCCCGGAGGAACGCATCCCGGTCCAGCGTCGGCGTGAAGCGAAGCACCTCTGGGGCCAGCGGCCCGAGGGCGCCCGCCTTCGGATCCACGGCTCGGAGCTCCGCAATCGCCTGGCGCTGGTAGGCGGGGGAGCTGGTCATGAGGAAGGGGGTGTTCATGGGTTTCAGTATAGCACA
>DATGYC010000323.1:0-7641 GCA_035298385.1 Symbiobacteriaceae bacterium
CGGCGTGCCCGACTGTACGGGCGCCGGGGTCGGCGTGCTTTCCTCCGCCACCGGTGCGGTCAGGCGCCTGGTCGCAGGCCGCGGGACAAGGCCCAGGAGGTGCTTGATCCGCTCCTCCTCCGGCCAGTCGTGCAGGCCAGGGTAGAGCTCGACCAGCCGCCGCCGAACCGCAGCCGCGTTCTCGGGGCGATCCTCCGGACGCATCGCCAGCAGGGCGCCCACTAGCTCCGCCAGCCCGGGCGAAATCCCGTTCAGGGGCGGGTAGTCGAACGGCGTCTCCACCTGGGGATCCCGCCCCGAGAGGAGGTGGTGCGCCGTGGCACCGAGGGCGTACAGGTCGGTCTTAGGGGTCGCCTCACCGCGATACTGCTCGGGCGCCGCATAGCCCTGCGTGCCGAGTCCCGTACCCTGCCGGCCCGGATTAAAGAGCTTGGCGATGCCAAAGTCGATGATCTTGACCAGCCCGCTCGGGAGCAGGATCAAGTTCGACGGCTTTAGATCCCGGTGCAGGAGCGGCTGTTCATGGATGTAGGCCAGGCCGCTGCAGATCTGGTAGAGGTGACGGACGACCACCTTCTCGGGCAGGGGCGCCCCAGCGTAGGCCGCCTTGTGCTTCTCCAGAAGCCGCTCGAGGTCCATCCCCTCGAGGAACTCCATCACCATGTAGATCCGATCGCCCTCGGTGAAGCGATCGTAGACGTGCGGAATGTTGGGGTGTGAGAGGCGGGCCAGCGTCTCCGCCTCAGCGTTGAAGCGATCGATCGCTTCGCGCCGAGCCGAGAGCGTCAGGGACTGGTCGAGCATCTCCTTCAGGGCGGCCCGGCGATCGCTCAGCCGGGTGTCATGGACGAGGTAGACCGCTCCCATGCCGCCCTTGCCGACCTGGTGCCCGATCCGCCAGCGCCCACCCAGGAGCGCCCCGCTGACCGGGAGGCCAGCGTTCACGGCGACAGGGGCCGCCGGGATGCGCACCTCCTTGCCGCAGACGGTGCAGAAGCGCACTCCTTGCTTCAGCCGCGTGCCACAGCCGTTGCAGAAGAACTGTGAGGAGCTCACGACCCCACCTCCCCGCTACGTAGGCGAACGGCGACAGCGGTCACGTTGTCAGGGGCGCCCCGATCCAGCGCCAGCCGGATCAGCGAATCGACCGCTGGACCAAGGGGCGGCTGACCGTCAAAGGCGCCGGCCAACTCCGCCGGGCTGACTAGGTTGGAGAGCCCGTCCGAGCAGAGCAGGAGCACATCGCCCGGCTGCAGCGGCAGGGCGAAGAGGTCGGGCTGGGCCTGGCGCCCAAAGCCGATCATCCGATAGATCTCGTGCCGATTCGGGTGATCGAGCGCCTCCGCCGGTGTGATGGCGCCCTGATCGACAAGGCGCTGGACCAGCGAGTGATCGGTCGTGATCTGCTGGGCTCCACCATCGATCAGGTAGGCCCGGCTATCGCCAACGTTGGCGACGCAGGCCCCAGACGCGGTCACAAGAGCGGCGCAGAGGGTCGTCCCCATCTCCACGAGGCCGTGCTCACCCGCCTCGGCCACGCGGGCTGAGGCGGCGGCGACGCCACGCTCGAGAAGAGTGGCCAGGGTGTCGGAGCCGAGTTCGAGCCCCTCGAGGGGCGCCCGGGAGAGCCCGGTGGCGATCGAATCACCCAGGGCGCGCGCGACCAGGCGGGAGGCGATCTCGCCGCCCTCGTGACCGCCCATCCCGTCGGCTACGGCGGCGAGCAGGAGCCGCTCGGGCGCCCCCTCGCCGAGCAGGCTCCACTCCAGGGTCATGGCCACATCTTGATTCCGATTGCGCACACAGCCTCGGTCGGTGCGGATGACCGTCTCCCAGCGCATACCGCTACTGTGCGGCGACGGGCGTGCCGCAACCGCCGCAGAACTTGGCGCCCGGAGCGAGGGTCGCACCGCACGAGGTGCAGGCGATGGTGGTGGGCTGGGGTACCGGCGTTGCGACCGGGGTGGGGGCTGCGGTACCCTCAGCGGTGGCACGGGTCGCACGCCGGACGACCTGTACGACCGGTCGCTCGGCGGGGGGCGCCTCCGGGGCGGGGGCGGCCGGCTGCGGGATGGCGGAGCCAGCTACGCCCGTGCCACAGTTCGGGCAGAAGCGGGCATGGGCGGCCATCGGCAGGCCGCAGGTGCTACAGGTCGAGGTCGCAGCCTGAACCGCCGGAGCGGCCTGGCTGACGGGCGGGGTGTAGGCCGGAGCGGCCGGGCTAGGGGCAAAGCCCGGCGTGGCCGGGGCGCCCTGGGTGGCCTGCACAAAGGCGTCGATCGGGAAGGCCGGGGCCGGGTTTACGGCCGGAGCCGCCTGCACCGGAGCGGGCGCCGGGGTCCCGCCAGCGGCGCGGAGCTGCTTCTCCCAGTCCGCTTTGGAGGCGACGCGGTGGAAGAGATCAGCCGTCCCGACCTGGCCGCTCGTGAGGGTCGAGGTACCAGCCTTGCCCCAGCGGTGGGCCAACTTCTGGTACTTCTCCGCGCGGTAGAAGCGCAGGATCGCCTGGATGCGATTGATCGTCAGCGGGTGGGTCGTGTTGGAGAGTAACTCGATAAACTTCGAGGAGGTTTGGCTGTTGAAGTCCGCGATCTGCTGCAGGTAGGCCCGGATGTTCATCTGCTCATAGAGCTTCGGGCCGACGGCCAGCTTGATCTCGGAGGTGACGCAGGCCTGAATATCCATGGTGCCGAGTAGCGCCGCCCGGTCAGCGCTGTACTCCTTCGTCCGGCTGGAGAAGAAGAAGATCGTCTTGAGCGGAATGGCGAACATGGAGTTGCCCAGGGTGCCCATGAAGAGCTGCTGCAGGACCATGTAGACGACGTGCCGGCACTTGATGTGACCGAACTCGTGGGCCATGACCGTGGCGATCTCAGCCTCGGACATCGCCTCCAAGAGGGCGCTGTGGAAGACGACGTTGCCCGGCAGGGTCAAGCCGGAGGCGAAGGCGTTCATGACCGGGCTCTGCGTGACGTAGAGGTGCGGGAGCGGCATGTCCAGGCGCTGCGCAATGTTGACCGCCATCTGGTGAAGATGCGGGAACTGGGTTGGGCCGACCTGGACCATGTGGCCCTTATGCGAGATGTTCGAGAGCCAGATCGAGAAGATGGTCATCACCACGGGCACGATTAGTGCCAGGAGCATGCTGGTCAATTGACCAAAGACCACGAGGATAACGATGGTGATACCGACGGTGGCCAGGGTCGCCGGCCACTCCATCTCATGCCGGAACTCCTCTGCCCCCATCTTCGGTCCGGCCGGGACCATGCCGTGGTGTCCGCCGTGCGCCATAAAGTTCTACCCCCAACTAGATGTACCTATTCTTATTCGCTAGGGAGCAGGTTTCTCCTGTTTCCGATCGGTTCTGCTGTGGGACTACTTAAAAACTATAAGTATTTTGTTATAGTTTGATTACTTCTTAGTAGTACAGCAGGAGTGATAAAGCTGTACGCAGCTCGATGGGCCAAAGCAGCGATCCTCGGCCAATGGTGACCATGGACTGATGGCGTCCGGTTCACAGAAGCGGGCGCCCCTGAGCGGGGCGCCCTTCGCTATGACAGGTGCAGGCTCTGCAAGGCCTGCACCGCCTCATCCCAGGACCAGTGGCAGAAGGGGGGCGCCCCAGTCTTGGCCTGCGCCATCAGCCAGGCCGCCCGCGCCTCCGCTGCCTGGATCACGTCCGGCGGATAGTCCATCAGCGCCTGGTGCAGGTTGAACTCGTCCTGGTCAGCCAGGATCGGCTCCTGGCCGGGGACCCAGATCACGTCGAGGTCCAGATCGACCCAGTCCAGCCGGCGCGGCCCAACCCCGGGCGGGAGGGCGACGTTGCCGTAGACCTCGACCAGCCTCCCGGTCGCATCGAAGGCGAGTTCAGCGTTCCAGTCCTGCGCCACGGGGTAGAAGAGCAGGGTCCGGTGCGCCACCCCGAACGAGAGCTTCCGGGTGTGGTGCCGGAAGGGCGCCCCGGCTACGATCTCACCCAGAATGCGGTCCGCCCCCCGATAGAGCCAGCGAAAGGGGACCTCCCAGTGCGGCCGCTGGTTATACTTCCAAGCAAGCAGGAGTCCGTCGTCCATTCGGCGCCTCCTCCTTCTACGAGCAGCACGAAAATTTTGGGGGAGCCGCACCTACAGGGGCGCCCCGCCTCGTCAGTAAGAGCAGAGAGATTTCGGGTGGGAGGTCGATCAGATGCAGCGGTGGGACCTCGTGATCGTCGGCGCCGGTGCAGCAGGGCTGGCGACCGCCCTCTGGGCGGGACGCCTCGGCCTCACCGCCCTGGTGCTGGACCGAGCCGACCGCCCGGGTGGGCAACTCCACCTCCACCGCCTGCCGGTGGTAGACTACCCGGGCCTCCCGGTCACCGAACCGAGAGCACTCGCCGCGGAGTTGGCGGCGGGCGCCCAGCGGATGGGCGCCACCTTACGTCTCGGTTGTGCGGTGACGGCGATCCAGCCGCTCGCCGGTGCTGATGGAGCGCACTGGCAGATCGAGAGTCGTGACGGACTGTTTCTGGCGCGCGATCTGGTCCTGGCGACCGGCCTCTCCCCCCGCCCTCTGGGCGTTCCCGGTGAGGCCGAACTCTACCAGACGGGCCTCGTCCGACGCCCGACACAGGAGCCAGACTGGTTCCGTGGCCGGGACGTCGTGGTGATCGGTGGTGGGGATCGGGCGGTCGAGAACGCCCTGTTGCTCGGGCCGATCGCCCAGTCCGTCACCCTGGTTCACCGGCGCCCCGCTTTGCGGGCCCGTCCGGCGCTAACCGAGCGCCTGCCGGAGGCAGGGGTGCGCCTCCTGCTGGACCTGTCGGTCACCCAGGTGGACCGCTCGGGCGAGGGCGCTTACTTGCACCTCTCGAACGGCCAATCCCTGCGGGCGAACGCGGTCTGTCCCTACGTGGGGAACGCACCGAACACGGGCCTGCTACAGGGAATCCTCCCACTGAACAGCGGTGAACTACAGACCGACCGTTGGGGGGCCACAAGCCTGCCGGGGCTGTGGGCGGTGGGGGATCTGGCGACGCCGGCGCCGTTTCAGTCCCTTAGTCGAGCGGTCGGTGACGGGATGGGCGTCGCCAAGGCGATTCTGCTCCGCCATGCCCAGCCTTAGTCGACAAAAAGGCCCGGTGCAAGCGCACCGGGCCTTTTATTAGCCGTTAGGAAGCGGACCGCACCTTAGCGGCGCGGGCCACGCTCCGGACGGGGCTGAGCCTCGTTGACGGTCAGCTGACGGCCGGCCCACTCAGCGCCGTTCAGGGCGGTGATGATCTCTTCGGCCTTGTCAGCCGGGACCTCGACGAAGCCAAAACCGCGGGAGCGGCCGGTCTCACGGTCGGTAGCCACGCGGGAGGAGATAACCTCCGCGTACTGCGAAACAGCATTGGTGAGATCCTCGGGGGTGACAGCCCAAGGCAGATTACCGATGTAAAGCGTCTTCGTCATTTCTCTCGTTCTCCCTCATCAAGGTATTGGTTCAGGGTCGGGGAGGATCCGCGAGACGAGCCGAAAAGGCGCCGCGTAACCACTCGACCAACGACTACTGACCAATACCAAGGTTACGTCGTTCTGGGTGAAAATGCAACCCCTCAGTGGTTGGAAGAACCAGCCTTCTGGATCGAATTGTCTGGAATCTTCGGTGCAGATTGATCGGCCTGAAGCTCATCGCCAATCTCGAAGTTATCCACGGCCTCTTGGTCGCCCCAGTCGCCCATGCGCTGTGCTTGGATCCGGCGCAAGCCCTGCCCGGGCTTGAGCTGACCGATCTTGTTCGACGGCACTCGCCCTCACCTCCACGCCGTTACTCTGCCCGCGCGGGTATAGGCTCACACAGCCATTTACCGGAAACGGTGCCTGCGCGGGCGCCCATCTGCGCACGGATAGAACGCCGCGGCGGGACGGCATACTAGAGCATCGGAATCGGCTTGTTGGTGAAGGGAGGACCAGTCGTGCGCATGCTACTCTCTGCCCACGGCATCGATACAGGACTTGATCTCTTCCACATTGAGGTCCAGGGAGACGGCCGGTGGAGCTACCAGAGCCACGACGTTGAGAAGGCAGAAGGAAGGCTGACGGAGGGCGATCTGGCCCAGTTGCTCTCCCTCTATGAGAAGGTCGATTGGAGCCAGCAATACGTCGATGGTGGGGTCAACCATGTCCTCGACCGCGTCGAGTTCGCCCTGCTGGTGGAGCCGGACGGGGAGGGCCGTAAGCATTTCCTCTTTAGTGATACCTACCGCGGCCTCACTTGGGAGATGCGCGACCTCGTTCACTTCCTGCGGCACAACGTGGCGACCGGCGGTGAACCGGTTGGGCCTAACCAACCCTTCCTGCCCATGGACGCACCGCCGGAGCAGCCTCGCTACCTCTAACCACACAGCAGAGCCCCCGCCTTGCAGCGGGGGCTCGTTGCTTGTCACCTAAGCCTTAGGCGCCGGGAAGTGGCGATCCAGCAGGGAGAGGAAGCTCGCCACGGCGGGCGGGCGCCCCTCGTCACGCCGGAGGATGAGCGAGGCGGTCCGGCTTGAGGAGGGCAGGTTAGCGATGCTCAGAGCGACCAGGTCCCCGCGCGCGATATCCTTCGCCACCACCGAGTGCGGAGCGACAGCCACGCCAAACCCAAGGCCGACCATCGTCTTGATCGCATCATGGGTGTCGAACTCCATGACGATCTCGGGCTTGATGCCGGCCTGCTCCAACAGTTGTTCCGTCGCCGTGCGGAAGCGGGAGCCGCGCACGTACGCGATCAAGGGCTGCTGGGCAAGCACGCTCAGGGAGACCTCCGCCGGGAGTCTGGCCGCCAGGCTGGGCGCCGCCACCACGACCAACGGGTCTTCGAAGAGTGCCCGGCTCTCGAGCCGCTCATGGGCGACCGGCGAGGTAACCAGGCCCAGATCGACCTCGCCCTGCAGGACCATGGCGATCGTCTCATTGATCGAGCCGGTGCGGACGTTGATCCTGACGTGGGGCCAGGCACGGGCGTATTCGGCCAGCAGGTCAGGCAGCGTGAAGAGCCCGATCGTATGGACGCACCCGAGCGTGACGTGACCGGCGCCCGGCATCTTCAACGCAGCGACGGACTGCTCACACTTCCCGACCAACCCGAGGATCTGGCGAGCATAGTCGTAGACCATCTGGCCAGCGGGGGTGAGTCGGACCTGCTTGGCCGCCCGGGTGAAGAGTTGCACCTTTAGGTGCTCCTCCAGGGCGCCCACCTGCTTCGTCACAGAGGGCTGGGTCATATTCTGGACCTGTGCGGCCTTGGTGAAGGAGCCCTCCTCCACCACCCGGCAGAAGGTGACGAGATGCTGTAAGAGCACGGGCGGTCCCGCCTTTCACGACGTAAGCGATCGTTATCAGGAATTATACGGACGGGACGGGGGGTTGTGAAGAGCATTTCGTCACGCATCGCATATCTTGACGGCGGAGGTGTGTAACGATGCTGTACGGCGCGGCTTACTCGCCCTTCATTGGGGCGCAGGCGGGCGTGAACGATCTCTTCATCGGTCCAGGGGCGGCCTGCTACCCGGCGGCTAACGCAACGGTTTATCGTGTCTACGAGTATGCCGTTCCGGTGACGACGGTGGCGACGGTCCCGTCCGCCTATCCGGGCACGGTCGGGATTCCGGGTATCGCTGGCTATCCCGGA
>DATGYC010000324.1:0-1873 GCA_035298385.1 Symbiobacteriaceae bacterium
GCAATCCCCGCCTTATCCGTGATGCTCACGCCCAGCGGCCGGCGCAGCAGCCGCGCCGTGTCAAAGATGTTGTAGATCTCCTCGTTCTTGATCACCCCATCGACGTGGATCCCCGCCGCCGTCACGTTGAACTGGCGCCCCACAAACGGCGTCATCGGCGGCACCTGGTAGCCGCACTCGCGCTCCAGGTACTCAGCGATCTCCGTCACCACCGTCGTCTCGATGTTCGTCTCCCCCGTCAGCCCCATCCACTCGAAGAGCATCCCCTCCAGCGGGGTATTGCCGGTCCGCTCCCCGAACCCGAGCAGGGTGCCGTTGACCGCGCTCGCCCCATAGAGCCAGGCGGTGACGGCGTTGACCAGGACCTTGTAGAAGTCGTTGTGGCCATGCCACTCCAGCAGTTCGCTCGGCACCCCCGCCTCCGTGCGCATCGCATGGATCAGGCGCGGCACCGAGCGCGGGAGCGTGGCGCCCGGGTAGGGCACGCCGTAGCCCATCGTGTCACAGAGGCGGACCTTGACCGGGATGCCGGCCTCCTGCCCCATCCGCATCAACTCCCGCACGAACGGGATGACGAAGCCGGGGATGTCGGCGCGGGTGATATCCTCCAGATGGCAGCGGGGCCGCACCCCTGCCTCCAGGGCAGCAGCCACCACCGAAAGGTACTGCTTCATCGCCTGCTCCCGGGTCCAGCCGAGCTTCAGGTGGATGTGATAGTCCGAGACGGAGGTCAAGATCCCTGTCTCCCGGATCCCCATCGCCTTCACGAGCTGGAAGTCCTGCGGGTTCGCCCGAATCCAGGCCGTCACCTCCGGGAACTGATAGCCGCGCTCGAGGCACTTCTCTACCGCCTCGCGGTCCCGTGGGGTATAGAGGAAGAACTCTGACTGCCGGATCAGCCCCCGCTCTCCCCCCAGCCGGTGCAAGAGGTCATAGAGCTGAACGATCTGCTCCACCGTGTACGGCGGCCGCGCCTGCTGCCCATCCCGGAAGGTGGTATCGGTCAGAAAGAGATCGGCGGGGCGGTGCTGCGGGACCTCCGCGCCATCGAAGAGGAGCCGGGGCGGCTGGCTGTACGGGAACTGATCGCGCATCAGGTTCGGCTGCTCTGTCACCATCACGCACCTCCACTGATTCCTTACCGCTATCATAAGCCCATCGCCAGCCGATGAAAATTCGGGTATGATGGTCATAATGATTCGATTCTGTAATCATGTGGAGGCGTATCCGTGGATCTTCGCCTGCTGCAGACCTTCCGCGTTGCGGCGCGGGCCGGCTCCTTCCGCAAGGCCGCCGATCAGCTCTTCCTCGCCCAGCCAACCGTCACCCAGCAGATTCGAGCGCTGGAAGAGGCCCTCCAGATCCCCCTCTTTGAGCGCTCCCGCCAACGAGTACACCTCTCACCGGCCGGGGAGCGCTTCCTCGAGCATGCAGAACATCTACTGGCTGCCTATGAGGCCTCGCTGCAGGAGATGGCCGTCTGGCGGCAGGGCTACCAGGATCGCCTGACGGTGGCCGTCTCCCCCCTCATCGCCTCCACGACGCTCCCGCGCGTGGTCGCCCGCTTCACGGCGACAGACCCAACCGTCGATGTGGTGATCCGGGTCGAACCCTCTGAGGCGATTGCCGCCCTGATCGCAACGAGTCAGGTGGACCTCGGACTCTCCAGCCTCCCGCCGGCCAGCCGGGACCTAAAGGGGGAGCTCTGGTACCGAGACCGGGTCCTGCTCGTCGCTGATCAGGATGGCGGCGACCTGGATACCCCTCCCCCCGACTGGCGTGAGCTCCTGGCCACCAACCGCCTCCTGACGCACAACCATCCCGGCTACTGGGATGATCTCCTGATCGCCCTCTACCAGCGCTCGATCCGCAC
>DATGYC010000325.1:0-2308 GCA_035298385.1 Symbiobacteriaceae bacterium
ATCTCCTTCCCGGCGGCGCCCTATGTGCTGGGCGGTGTCACCCTGGCCCATATTCGCCCCTTGTCCGAGGCGATGGGGGCGGAGGTGACCTGGGAGAACGCCTCGCAGACCGTCACACTGCGCAAGGGAAGCCGGGTCGCCCGGTGCCAGGTGGGGGTGGAGGTTGCCCAATCGAATGGGGCGAACGTCGTTCTGGATGAGGCGCCCGTGATCGTGAGTGACCGGGTCTTTGTGCCGGTCCGCTTCGTGGCGGAGGCAATTGGCTACGAGGTTGTCTGGCGGGGCGAGTTCAAGCGGGTAGAGCTCTGGCCGCGGTAGCAATAAGAAGAGGAGCGGGCCGTCTGGCCCGCTCCTCTTCCTGCACGCTCTACTTGGAGGTGCCCATGCCGCCTGCGCCCTTGGACGCGGCGTTCTTCATCGCCTGGGCGTTGCGCTGCTTCGCCTCGGCGACACCGGAGGAGGCGGCGCCCGCCGCACCGGCACCCAGTTCAGAGCCGAACTCGTAGGCGCCCGCCGCGCCGGCGCCAGCCATACCTGCCGCACCGCCTACGCTAGACGTAGCCGTGGTGCCACCCAGGCCGGACGTAGCCGTCGTGCCTGCACCCAGGCTGGAAGTCGCCGCCGTGCCTGCACCTAGGCCGGAAGTAGCCGCCGTGCCAGCACCCATGCTGGACGTTGCCGTAGTACCTGCCGCCCCCGCTGCCCGTGAGAAAGCCTGCTGATTGCGCTGCTTGGTCTCCTGGAGGTTCGAGTCGTTAGAATTACCCGCCATGATGTTCCATTCCTCCTTGCATGCTGTTGGCCCACTTGAGGGACCAACTCTAGTCTCTCCGCCGCGCTCACTTTCTTACGAGGCCAGAGAGAGGCAGGAATGGTCCGATACTCCAGAGTATATAAATCATCGGGATAAGCGCAAATTGGTTGGGCATGGAGGCGGCAACATGGCGGACTCGCATCAGTTTGAGGCGCTTCTGGCAGAGAATCGGGTCTTTACGCCCTCGCAGGCGTTTAAGGACCAGGCCACCGTGGCCGACGAATCACTTTACGAGTGGGCGAAGCGCGACCGGCTAGGCTTCTGGGCCGCCATGGCTGATAGGCTGGATTGGTTCGAGAAGTGGGAGACCGTGCTGAAGTGGGAGCCGCCCTTTGCCGAATGGTTCGTTGGGGGCAAGCTGAATGTCGCCTACAACTGCCTGGACCGCCACCTTACGAGCTGGCGGCGGAACAAGGCGGCGATCATCTGGGAGGGCGAGCCCGGCGAAGAACGCGTGCTGACCTACCAGGACCTACACCGTGAGGTCTCGAAGTTCGCCAACGTCCTGAAGGCGCAGGGCGTTCAGAAGGGCGACCGGGTGACGCTTTACATGCCGATGATCCCGGAGGCGGTCGTGGCGATGCTGGCCTGTGCCCGCATTGGCGCCCCGCACTCGATCGTCTTTGGCGGCTTCTCCGCCACCTCCCTGCGGGACCGCATCAACGACTGCGGCTCCAAGATCGTGATCACCGCTGACGGCGGCTGGCGCCGGGGCAACCTGATCCAGATGAAGCAGATCACAAATGAGGCCCTGACGGAGTGCCCGTCGGTCGAGAAGGTGATCGTCGTTAAGCGGGTCGGGCATGAGTCCCTGGTCGAGCACGGCTGGGAGATGGGGCGCGACCTCTGGTACCACACCCAGATGCGGAACGCTGCGGCGAATTGCCCGGCGGAGTCGCTCGATAGCGAGCACCCGCTCTATGTCCTGTACACCTCGGGCTCGACCGGCAAGCCGAAGGGTGTCATGCACACGACCGGCGGCTACCTGACCGGCGTCAACTCCACCTTCCACTACGTCTTTGACCATAAGGATGAGGACGTCTTCTGGTGCACGGCTGATATCGGCTGGGTGACCGGGCATTCGTATGTTGTCTACGGGCCGCTCTCGAACGGGGCGACGGTCTTCATGTACGAGGGCGCCCCCGACTTCCCGGACCGCGGCCGCTCCTGGGAACTGATCCAGAAGTACAAGGTGACGATCTACTACACGGCCCCGACAGCGATTCGGGCGTTCATGCGCTGGGGCGAGTCCTGGCCGGAGAAGTACGACCTCTCCTCGCTCCGCCTGATCGGCACCGTGGGCGAGCCGATCAACCCGGAGGCTTGGATCTGGTACAACAAGACGATCGGCAAGGAGCGCTGCCCGATCGTCGACACCTGGTGGCAGACCGAGACGGGCGGGATCATGATCGCGCCGCTACCCGGTGTAACGGCGACGAAGCCGGGCTCGGCGACCCGCCCCTTCCCGGGCATTGAGATGGAGATCGTGGACGA
>DATGYC010000326.1:0-7619 GCA_035298385.1 Symbiobacteriaceae bacterium
TGTCCCAGATTCGCCGGGATCAGCACGCCCAGCTTGATCTCATCGCGGTGAATCGCCGTGCGGATCCCGGCCTCGCTCTGGTCGGACAGCGTCTGGACCTCGAAGCGTTCGTAGCTGGTCAGCGTCTCGGCGATCTTCGCCCCGACCGGGTTCTTGGACTCGTCCACGATGGCGACGGTGACCGACTTTACATCGAAGGAGAAGGCGTAGCCGAAGACCAGGAGCCAGAGCAGCGGCAGCAGGATCATCATCGCCAGGGTCCGCTTGTCACGCCGGATCTGGATGAACTCCTTCCGGGTTAGGGCCCATACGCGCTGGAGCATCAGCGGCTCACTCCTTCGTGGTCTGTAGGGCGGGCAGGATCAGGTTCATGGTCGCCTGCAGCAGATCGTCGAGCTGAACCTCGGCCAGCTCCGGCACGGCGACGAGGTTCTTCAGCACCACGGCTGCGATCAGTGGGCCCTGCAGCAGCAGGAGCATCACCTTCGGGTTGATCGGCTTCAGCTGCCCCAGCTCTACCTGGTGCTGGAGGTAGGCCGTGAGCAACTGGATGCCGGGTCCGACGGCCTGCTCGGACCAGATCTGCGTGATCTCTGGATTGCGGGGGCCTTCGGCAAGGACGATCCGGAGCAGTTGCTGCGTCCGGTCCTCGAGGAGGAACTGCTTGAAGCGGGTGATCAGCAGGGGGAGAACCGTGCTGGGTGGGAGGGTGAAGAACTGCTCCTTCAGGTTGGCGACGGTGGGCATGATCTGCTCCTTCCGCTCGCTGACGGCGGCGCGGAAGAGGTCGGCCTTGGAGGGGAAGTAGTAGTAGAGGGCGGCGGCGGTGACGCCAGCGGCACGGGCGATCTCGGCGTTGGTGGCAGCGGTGTAGCCCTTGGCGGCGAAGGCGTCGAGGGCAGCAGCGAGGATCTCCGAACGGCGGTCGGGTGGGGGATTCTTTGGGCGAGGGGACATCGGCTCGCTCCTCTCTTTATTTACTGGTCAGTTAATAAATACACCTAGACGAGCCGGGCTGTCAAGCGCAGATTCCGCTCCTGTTGCTAGTGGGTTGCCTTTTTGGGGGACGCTCCTGCGCAATGCCAGTCTGGAGGAGGCCTGCGGCGCCTTGGGACGCGGCGAAAACGCTCTCGAGATGGTACAGAGGCGTCACAGAGACGTTGCAGAGACGTAGTCGTTGATCACAAGACGCCGATTGGCGGGGAGTTGTGATCGCTTCGCATGGCTCTGCTGAGCCCGCAAATGCCCGTCCGATGGGCCGTTGAGCGCTTGGCCAAGAATGGGCGGAGCGACGATGCAGAGGGTGCAGTTGTCGAGGGTTACAGCGACGAGCTTGCCGCAGCGGCCGGGGTGAGAGACCGCAAAGCCAGGCAGGATGGGCCTTTGAGCTGGGTTGGGCCCCGCATAGAGAGCTGATAAAGGCGTTACAGAGACGGCACAGAGACGTATAGGAGGCGTATAGGAGGCGTTATAGAGACGGCACAGAGGCGTTACAGAGCGGGCATAGAGCGGGCACACAGGTGTGCTGTTGAGTGTGCATCGATAGGACGGTGGGATCGCTGGGACCCGTCTAGGGTTGCGGGCGCCCACGCCTCGTCTCCCTGGCCTTGCTTAGATTGCCCGGACTCTGTTCTGCGGCCGGGCCCCGCTTGTATCCAGATGACCGCACTCCTCGGAGGAGCAGAGCCAACGTCGGGATACCCATGGCCCAAAGGGTGACGAGGATGGGATCGTTGTGGACAAGCAGGAGAAGCGTGGCATACAGGCTACTCAAGAGGCCGATGAGCCAAGCGTCCACTGGACACATCCCCTTCCACATCTTAGGGACCCTTTAGAAACCCCTGGAGTCGCTCCAAGGATACGCCGAACCAGAGGGCCGTATGACTCCGCTAGATGAAAGGCTCGCGCGGCCAGAGCTTAGGCACTGGCACCTGCAGAGCATGGGCGATTCGCCCGATGTACTTTGGAGCAGGGACTGATACATCATTCTCCCAAATGCTGATCAGCGACGGGGATACCCCTACCCGCTTGGCCAGCTCGCTCTGCGACATCCCCCGCACCTGGCGCCAAAAGGCCAGGCGATTCTTCCGAAAGACTGGTGCCAATCAACTCACACTCCGGCAAAGACTCTTTACCTTCGATGATTGACACCAACCACCCCTAGTAAACAGAAAGAGGGCGCCCCCGGTAGGGCGCCCTCGCCTATTCGAACTGGGCCATCGTGTAGTACCGCCAGGGCCGGAAGCCGGCCTTCCCATAGAACTGGACCAGGTGGGTCCAGTCGATCACCGCCTCCGTCACCCCACGCCGCTGCAGCTCAGCCAGCCCCGCCTGCAGGAGCCCAAGCCCCATCCCCTTGCCCCGCACCGAGTGGCCCACACCGATCGGGCCGAGCCCACCAGGGGCCCGCCCCTCTGCCAAGGCCGCCCCTTCCCGCCCGCAGGTCCAGTAGACCCCAGGTCCCACGCGGGGCGATTCGTGCGTGTAGATCAGGGCGAAGCCGACGATCCGGCCGTTCTTCTCGGCCAGCATGATCTCCTCCGGGCGCCCCTCCGTCTCGAAGTGCCGCGCCACCTCCCAGGTCCAGCGTCCAGGGAACTCCATTGCCAGGAAGGCGAGCAGGTCGTCCCGGTCCGCCCACGTCGCCGGACGGTACTCCTCCCCGTAGGGGAGTTCCGTCTCCTGCAGATCGAGGTTCTGCAGATCGATCCCCGGCTTGCCAAGGACGGCGCCCCGGCGGGCGAACCAGGTCAGCGAGGGCGAATCAGACGGAATGCCCGGGAAGAGCCGGTCCGGATCGCCACCGATCCGAATCACGCCCTGCCAGTACCGCCGGATGTGGGCGATCCCATCTTGCAGGAGCGCTGAACCGATCCCCCGCCCCTGATACTCCGGATCGACGAAGAGGGCCTGGATGAAGCCACGCCCATCGTCCGGCACGGCGTGCATCGGGACGAGGAAGCGCTTGACGAAGAGCGCCGCCACGAGTCGATCCCCATCCCAGACGGTCTGGCTCCCCTCCAGGTCGAACTGCGGCGAGAGCCAGGTCACCTGGCGGAGGAGCTTCGATCGCATCGGGTAGGTGGCGGGGAAGGCGCGGTTCCACAGCTCGACGAGGGCGCCCGCCTGAGCGGGCTCTACCGCACGCCGCGCCAACCCTTCCGGCAGCGGCGAGAGCGTCGGCGCTGGCGCCGGATGGGCGTTCGTCCCGAGCGCGGCCGCTGCCACGTAACCGCCCTGCACGACCCGCCGGGAGTGCCGTGGCGCCAAGAGGCAGACGGGCTCGCCGCTGGTCAGCCAGCCGTCGATCAGGAACTCCCAGGCGCCGAGCCCTTGGTGGATCCGCAGGCAGAGTTCATGCAGGCCGGGCTCCACATGGACCGCCATCCGGTCCTCACCGCGCAGCGCGGAGCGCAGGCTCAGGTTCGCCCCGATGCGTTGCCCGTCCAGCCAGGCCTGGAAGCCATCGTCCGAGCCAAGGGCGAGGCGCAGCTCACCCGGCTTGTGGACGTTGATCCAGGTGCGGGCGAACCCCGCCGCACTCTGGACCGGCCCCCACGTAGCGCGGAAGTCAAGCCGGCCACCAGGTGCCTCCACCGGCACCCAGCCAGCGGGCTCCACCGGAAAGGTGGCCGGATCCGCATCGCCTGCGAAGTAGGGACCGCTGATCTCCCAGTGCGTCAGATCGAGCGGCTCCTCCGCCTGCAGGGTGAGGGGGGTCTCGAGCAGCCGTTCGATCAGGGTCCAGCGTTCACGCTCCGCCGCCGTCGCCAAGGCATGCTCGATCTGGGCGAGGGAGGGCTGCCGCTCCCCCTCGGGGCCGATCGGGCCATAGACCCGCCACTCGGCCCGATCGAACTGCCACCGGGTCTGGCCCAGCGCCAGCAAGAGGTCGGCGTGGAGGAGAGGCACACCAGCCGCCGCCTCGGCGGTACTGACAGAGGCGATCCGTTCCCCCTCCCGGAAGACGCCCCAGGTCCCGTTACCGCTGGTGGGGAGGTGCCCACGCCAGACTGGCTTCGGTGGCAGATCGAGTGCGGCCAGGATCGCATCGGCGAGCACCCGATGGCCGGCCTCGTTCGGATGGACCCCATCGAGGAGGAGATCCTCCCGGCCGATCAGCGGCGGTAGCAGGTCGATGAAGGGCGCCCCCGCCGCTTCGGCCACGGCATGGGCACCATCCCGGAAGTGGGCGAGGGTCTCGTTGTAGCCGGGGAACCGACTGCCCGCGGCGGAAGGCCCAAGGAGCAGCGGCCTGGCGCCGATCGCCTTCACCTTCTGGACGATCCCGGTCAGTGCCGTGGTGTACTCATCCAGGAGGCGCTGGGAGAGCGGGCGGTAGCCGCCATCGTTTATGCCGAAGGCGATCCAGACCCAGGTGGGCCTCAGCGGGGTGACATCGCGGTCGAAGCGGGCGAGGCCATCGGGCGCCCGATTCGAGGCCCAACCGCGGTTGCGGAAGCGGAGGCGGTGCTCCGGGAAGCGGATCAGCAGTTCGGTCTCGACGTAGAGGGTCCAGAGGTTCTGCTCTGTGATCGAGTCACCTAGAAAGACGATGCGCTCGTGCGGGCGTAGCTGCAGTGGCACAGAAGGGGTCCCCTCCGCTACCTTCCGTCGTCGGTCGGTGATGATTAGCCTGTGAAGCTTCGTGTGAGGGGAGGGGGAATCCTGCGGGAAGAGACGGGCTGGGGCGTGAAATCTGCTGGAGCTAACCAACGCAGGAGCTTCTCTGTGCGCCCCCGAATCCTGTGGGGTGAACAGCGAGAGAGGTGGTCCTTCCCATGTCGATCCTGCGTGTCGCCCTCCTCCAACTTACCGCTCACGGCGCAGACCAAGAAGCCAACCTGGCGAAGGGGCTTGAAGCCTGCCGCCAGGCTCGGGCAATGGGCGCCGACATCGCCCTCTTCCCCGAGATGTGGTCGATCGGTTACGCCCTCAACAATGCCAACGCTGAGCGAGCGATCGGCCCCGACTCCGCCTTCCTAAAGGCGTTCCAAGCGCTCGCCCGCGAACTGGGGCTTGCCATCGCCATCACCTACCTCGAGCAGTGGCCCCCCCGTTCGGGGATAAAGGGCGCCCCCCGCAACACCGTCTCGCTGATCGACTGTCACGGCGAGATCAAGCTGACCTACGCCAAGGTCCACACCTGCGACTTTGGTGATGAGGGCCTACTAACCCCCGGCGACGCCTTCCCCGTCTGTACGCTTGCGACCCGTGCTGGTGCGATCCAGATCGGTGCGATGATCTGCTACGACCGTGAGTTCCCCGAGAGTGCCCGCGCCCTGATGCTGGGCGGCGCCGAGATCATCCTGGTCCCAAACGCCTGCACCCTGGATCAGAACCGCCTTGCCCAGTTCCAGACGCGAGCCTTTGAGAATATGGTCGGGGTCGCGATGGCCAACTACGCCGCTCCCCAGAACAACGGCCACTCGAGCGCCTTCGACGGCATCGCCCACGGCGAGATCGATGGTCCGGGCCGGGAGATGAAGGTAGTCGAGGCGGGGGAGGCAGAGGGGATCTACCTGGCGCCGTTCGATCTCGATGCGCTCCGCGCCTACCGGGAGCGAGAGTCCTGGGGGAACGCCTACCGCAAGCCGCACACCTACGGTTCATTGGTAGAGACGGGGGTGCGGGCGCCCTTCATCCGGCCCGACTCCCGCCGCTAGGAGACGCAAGGGTGGAAGGGCTGGCCTTCACGGGCGAGGTGAAATGTAACCAGAACTGTATGACGACAGGGGGGCGCCGTCGATGCCGGACTGGTCCTACCATACCCTCTTCAAGCCCATGCTCTTTGGCCTGCAGCCAGATAAGGCCCGGGACTTCACCCTGGGTGTGATGGGGAATCTGGCCTCCCGTCGCTGGGGCCCACACTTGATCGAGTTCTTCGGCCACATGGCTCCCGCCAAGGCACTGCAGACTTCGATGCTGAACCTTACCTTCCCGACCCCCGTCGGCCTTGAGGCGGGACTGGACCGGGACGGCGTCGGGCTCCGTGCTTTGGCGCGCTTTGGCGTCGGCTTTGTCGAGATCGGGCCGGTGGCGCTGGTGCCGGTGTGCGCGTCGGTGCCAGTACGGCGCTTGGACGCAGAGGAGGCTGTCTGGTCTCCCGACGGACCCTTCGGTCCGGGCCTCGATGCCTGGTTGAATCGTCTAGCGGTGCCGCTACCGGTCCCGGTGGGGGCGAGGCTCGCGTGGGCGCCCGGCGCCGATGCAGGAGCAGCTGCAGCGGAGCGGGTGGAGATGCTCCTAAAGCTGGCGCCCCATGTTGCCTTCTTCACCTTGGAGCCGCCAGACCCCGTCTGGCGCGAAGCGGACTGGCGAGAGCACCTCGCGGTCATCGTCGCCGCTGCCAAGACGGTCGGGCGCCCTGTCTTGCTCACCCTGCGCCCTGAGAGCGAAGTGCCCCGTCACGTCGATGGGGTAGATGGTTTTCAGGTTAGCGGGGGCATCCGCCACGATGACGGATGGCTGGAGGGACCAGCGGCCCTGCCTGCGATTGAACGCTTACTGGCGGCGTTGCGGGAGCGGTTCGGCGTATCGATCCCGATCATCGTCGGCGGCGTGCCAGAACCGGCAGATGCGCTGGCCCTGCGGAAGGCGGGAGCGACGCTCGTCCAGGTGGGGAGCGGGCTGGTCTTTAGCGGTCCGGGACTGCCCAAGCGGATCAATGAAGCGATCCTCTGGGAAGGGAGGGGAGGGGCGAGGGTGAGCCGAGTCCGACCGGAGCCCACCACGAGGGCTGCGGCCCTGTCGGGCACCGGCTGGCTCTGGGCGGTCCTCTTCGGGGCGGGGGTCTGCCTGGTCGGGCTCCTCGCCCTCCTGGTCGCTATCTCCTCGGTGGTCCTGCCCTATGACGAGGCCTGGGTCGGGCTGACCCGGCTCCAACTGCACGCCATCAATCCCCGCCTCCTCGCCTTCATGGCTCATGACCGCGTCTCCGTGACGGGGGCGACGGCGGCGACGGGGATCCTCTTCCTCTGCCTGGGCTGGTTCGGCATGTGGAAGGGCGCCCACTGGGCGCGCCAGACCTTATTGGTCGGAGGGCTAAGTGGCTTCCTGACCTTCTTCCTCTTCATCGGCTTCGGCTACTTCGATCCGCTACACGCCCTCGCTGTTACACTCCTGCTGCCCTTCTACTGGGGCGCCCTACGCTTTCACCGGAATCGACCGGGTCCAAACGCCCCGCCGATCCTGCGGCGAGACCGGACCTGGCTGCGAGGGCAGTGGGGGCAACTCTTCTTCATCGCTCTGGGCGGAGCGGTCTTGACGACGGGCCTCGTGATCATGGGCTTCGGCGTCACCCGGGTCTTTGTGCAGACCGACCTTGCCTATCTGCAGACGGCGGCAGACTCCCTGCACTCGGTCAATAGCCGCCTGGTGCCGCTGATTGCGCATGACCGGGCGGGCTTTGGCGGCGCCCTCTTTACCAATGGGCTGACGATCCTCTTGATGGCGCTCTGGGGCTATCGGGCGGGGGAGCGCTGGCAGTGGTGGGCGATGCTCCTCTCGGGGCTGCCCTCGTATGCGCTGGCCCTCTGGGTCCATCTGGCGATTGGGTATACCTCCTTCCCGGGCCGTTACTTTCGCTTTCGCGCAGGACCTTCTTCAGCGACGCGACC